>JBFHFM010000023.1:0-20249 GCA_041583595.1 Trichloromonas sp.
ATCTCTACCCGGTTGGCAAACTTAGGCCGCGGCCGACTCGGCATCAAAGTGGACCGATGACGCTTTTTAACCAGCTCGGCGACCCGCACCCTCCCTTGAATAACCGCAACAAGGTCTTCTTCTACCTTACGCCACTTGGCGTCACTGTCGATGATATCCCCCGAAGCGCTGCTGACCTGAAGCACGTCGATAGCGATGCCGTTATTCAAGGTGTTGATCTGGGCACCGAGGATATTAATACCGTTAGCCGCCAAAACTCCGGTAATTTTGGAAAAGAGCCCAGGGATGTCGACGGTAGAAATAGAAATCTGCGTATACTTAGCCTGGGGCTCATGATCGATCTTCATGGCCAAAGCATTGTTCTTACGGCTGAATACCAACCTTAGATGCTCAGCGATCGTCGCTGACCGATTGGACAGCACGTAGCGGGTGGTCATTTCCTTAAGGGCGTCCTGTATCGTCCGTTTGCCGAACTCATCCTCTAGCAATCCCACTACTTTACGCTTGCGGTTACGGACTTTTTCAGAACGCTGCTCAAGTTGGAAATTGCCCCGTTCCAGTATCTGGTAAGTTTTTTCGTACAACTCCTTCAGCAGAAAGCCCTTCCAATCGGACCAAACATCGGGACCAACCGCCTTGAGGTCGGCAAAAGTCAGCAAATAGAGCATATTGAGGTTTTCACTCATCCCCATCGTCTTGGCAAACTGCATAATCAATTTATCGTCGTGCAGATCACGCCGTTGGGCGATATGCGACATTTCAAGATGGTGACGAACCAGAAATTCGAGGCGGGCGCTATCTTCTTTGTTCAACCCCATACGCCGGGAAAGAGTCGGGATCATGTCTGCGCCCTTGTTGCAGTGATCCTTCCCCTCTCCCTTGCCGATATCGTGGAGCAACACCGACAGCAGGAGCAAGCCGCGCTTTTCGATATCGTTGGCCACTTTAGTCAACAGGGGGTCTTTTTCCAGAAACTCCCCCAACCAGAGCTTGGCAATAACCTCAACAGCAAAGAGTGAATGGATGTCTACCGTGTATATATGGTAGGCATCGTGCTGCACCTTGCAGAAGATCCGTCCAAACTCGGGGATAAACCGGTTAAGAACCTGCAGGTGATGCATATCCTTAAGGGTTTCAATCATCCCTTGAGGCTGCCTGAGGATGGAGAGAAAGCCTTCATTCATGCTCTTGGAACGGCGAATGCGGTCATTAACACGGTGGAGATTGTCCCGAATTAGACCTTTAAGGGGGACACTCAACTTAACACCCTGGCGCTGCGAAAGCACGAAGGCCTTCATAATCCGTGTCGGATCCTTTTCAAAAATATCGCTTCCGGTCCCCCACAATTCACCGCGCAAGATATAAAATCCGTCATCGACACTGCGTCGGGTAAAGTACCCGATAATTTTTCCGCCCGGATCGTTCGCAGACACCGCTTTGCTGATCAGGGTAGAGGCAATATGTTCAATTTCGGTGGCATGAGCGTAATAGCTCTGCATAAACTGCTCAACGGCGAGGGCCTTACGGTTATCGATGTAACCTAGAAACTGAGCGATCTTTTCCTGGTGATCAAAATAAATCTGTTCGTTTTTCCGAGGTGAAAGAAAATGAAGCTCATTACGAATCCGCCAGAGATAATCAAGCGCATCCTCGAAGGCTTTCCCTTCCTGCTCGTTGATTACCCCTTTGATAATCAGATCACGCAAACTTCGCGCCTTGAACTTAACCCGTGCAACCCAGAGTGCTGTGTGCAAATCACGCAGACCGCCCTCACCTTCCTTGATATTTGGCTCGAGCACAAAGACCGATGATCCGTACTTGCGCAACCGCCGATCATTCTCCTCCATCTTCTCGCGAATAAACGCGCGACTGTTCTGAGCCAACACAAACTGAAAAACACTGTGGTCGTATTGATGATACAGTTCCTCATCCCCGACCAGCAGGCGTGAGTCGAGCAGTGCCGTGCGAGCGGTAATATCCTTAGCTGCCATTTCCAGACAGTCTTTTTCAGTGCGAACGCTATACCCAATTTCGAGCCCGAGATCCCAGAGCAGATACAGCATGCGTTCGGAAAGACGCTCGGCAAAGGGACGATCCTTGCCACTGTAATAAAACATGATATCGATGTCTGAATGAGGATTGAGCTCCCCCCGACCATAACCACCGATGGCGATCAGGGCACAGGAGCCCAGTTCGTCGTGGGGGATATCTGCCAGAATGCTGCGATAAAGATTCCGGATCAGGGTATCAATCATCGAAGTCAGGCTTCCGACCACCTGATGTCCCGAAGCCCCGGCCCGGTGGGCCTTGAGGATGAGCTCACGGTGATGTTGGAGATAAGCGCGGGCGCCGTCCAGCAGCAATTTGCGCCGATCATCATAGGGAATGGTCGGATCAGTCAATAGCTCGCGAGAAAAAAACGTCGGGGTCGGTGTCGTAGGCATAGGTTCAGGGCTCATTTATTGGCCATCAGTTTAAGGTCTGAGGAATAATTGCGGACTCCCTTGACAATGGCGGCACTGGTTTTTTCATGAAACTTGGAAGTAGCCAGTCGGGATTCCTCACGATGATTGCTGATAAACGCAGCCTCGACCAGCACCGAGGGCATGGTGGCGCCGACTAACACATAGAAGGGACCCTGCCGGACACCTAGATCGCGTATATCCGAGTAGTGTCTCTTAAGGTCGCCAACCATGGCTTTCTGAATTTCAGCCGCAAGACGGCTCGATTCATTAATTTTAGAATTGGCCATCAGGTCGAAAAGAATCAGCTCAAGATCGCCAACCTGTTTAAGCGAAATGCCGTTTTCTCGAGCTGCAACAGCCGCAGCCTTATCGTTTTTAGAAAAATTGAGGTAATAGGTTTCTACTCCGTAGGCATCTCGATTTTTGTTGGCATTGGCATGCACAGAAATGAACAGGTCTGCACCAACCTTATTGGCAATCGCCGTACGTTCTTCTAGTGGCAGGTAAACGTCGCGGTCGCGGGTCAGAATCACCTCACAACCCAGGCTTTCCTCCAATTGTTTCTTTAACTGTTTGGCCATGGCCAGAGTCACTGTCTTTTCATAAAGACCGGTGGGACCGACGGCCCCCGGATCCTTGCCACCATGGCCGGCGTCAACAACGATGCGGCGAAGCCCCGCATGACTACTAACAGCCGGAAGATTCATCTTTAACGGTTTTTCGACCGGGGCTTTATCAAGCACTTTGGCAATAGTGTCTTTACCACCCGCCGGCAGAGAACGAATTTCAGGCCCTTTGGATTCCATCCCGGGAGCCCCGGAACCAAGGACATCAATGACAATGCGAAAGGGATCCTGTAATGGGAAAACTTTATAGCTGTTAAAGCTGACCAGGTCGACCACCACCCGCACCGTTGAATCGTCATAGCGGCCGGTCCGTACCTGACGGAGCAAACCATCATCTACCAGGGTTTTTTCCAGTACATCAGCCGCTGGAACGCTTTTTTTGATATCGACATAGATACGGGGGTCAACACCTTCTTTTGCATCGGCTTTAAGAAAATTGGCGACATATTCGGCGGGGCCATCGAGGTCTATGACAATTCGGGTATAGCCGGGATTGGACCAAAGTCGGATCCCGGTAAGAACCGCTTCCCCCGCAGCCACAACGGGCGAAGATGGCGTAACTTCGGGTGCCGGCAGAGCCTTGGGGGCAGGAGCGTAGGCCACCAACGACACCGCCTTGCTTTTGGCTTTGGCCAACATGTCCCCCTCCGGGTACCGATCGACGATGGCCTGATAGCGCACAAAGGCCTCGGCCTTATGGTCGAGGATCCCCTCATATATTTGCGCGGAGTCAAACAGAGCATCGTCAGCCAGCGAATCACGGGGATAGGCGGCAGCCAGGCGGTCATAAAATTCGGTGGCACGCATTGCATCGGCCGCTATTCGGGAGACATCATATAAACCACGGCAAGCGCGCCCAGCCATGAACAGAGCATCTGGTGCCCTATTGCTATCAGGATATTTTTCGACGACCCCTACAAAACCACCGATAACCGATTCCCAGCTATCCCGGTAGAGCTGTTTTTTAGCGGAGTTGGTCAGCGATCGATAGTTGTCCTTGGCTTTCTGATAAGCCAAATCGGAACTGTCGGCCAATACTGGCGAGGGCGCTAAAAGAAGTAGAAAAAGGGCTATGAGACGCAGCAATTTCATCCGTTACACCAACGTTTTCAGCTCATCGAGCAGGTTTAGGGCTTCCAGCGGGGTCAACACGCTGATATCGATATCAGCGAGCCTGTCCCGAAGGGCATCCGGCACCGATTCAAACAGTGACAGTTGCGGGGACGGCATTATCTTTTTACGGGTTTTGCTGCGGGCCAGGCGCGGCTCACCCTCATTTTCAAACTCACCGGACTCAAGATTTTTTAATACTTCTCGAGCCCTTTCGATTACAGGTTGCGGCAAACCAGCCAAACGAGCGACCTGAATGCCATAGGAGTGACTGGCCCCCCCCTTCACGATTCGTCGCAAAAAGATAATCTGGTCGTTCCACTCTTTAACCGCAATGTTGAAATTCTGCACCCGTTCGCGAGTCAGGGCCAGATCGATCAACTCATGGTAATGGGTAGCGAACAGGGTCTTTGCGGCCACAGTCTTGTTGTCATGCAAGTATTCGGCCACGGCCCAGGCAATACTCAGGCCATCGAAGGTCGAAGTGCCGCGGCCGATCTCATCGAGAATAATGAGGCTGCGCGGGGTCGCATGATGCAGAATATTTGCAGCCTCGGTCATTTCGACCATGAAAGTTGACTGACCACGAGCCAGGTTGTCACTGGCGCCGACTCGAGTGAAAATTCGATCAACCACGCCGATAAGTGCGGTCTTTGCCGGCACCAGGCTGCCCATCTGCGCCATCAGGGTAATCAAGGCCACCTGGCGCATGAAGGTCGATTTACCTGCCATATTGGGACCGGTAATGATCAGGATCTGGTTTTCCCGGGTATCCATGACGACATCGTTGGCCACAAATCGCTCAGAAAGGCTCATCGATTCAATCACCGGATGGCGCCCCTCGGTGATAATCAGGTCACCGCCGTCGTCCATTTCAGGACAAATGTAGTTGCGATCATGAGCCAGATCGGCGAGTCCAGTGAAAACATCGATTTCGGCCAGGGCGTCAGCAGTCGACTGAATTCGAGCCCCCTGCATCGCCACCTGCTGGCGGATCTGTTGAAACAGATCAAATTCGATCTGCACCAACTTCTCTTCGGCGCCAAGTACCTTTTCCTCGTATTCCTTGAGGGCCGGTGTAATGTAACGCTCGGCGTTAGCCAGAGTCTGCTTGCGCTGATAATCTTCGGGGACCCGTGCCAAATGACTGCGGGTGATCTCGATATAATAGCCAAATACTTTATTAAATCGTACCTTAAGCGACGAGATGCCGGTCCGTTCTCTTTCCTCACTCTCAAGGCGGGCAATCCAGCCCTTCCCTTCGCGGCTGATGGTTCGCAATTCATCAAGAGTTTGATCGTAGCCGTCGCGGATAAGCCCCCCCTCACGCAGCACGAAAGGCGGATCGTCGACAATACCGTCAGAAACAATTTTCAGGAGGTCATCAAGAGGGTCAATCGCACCTCGTAGCGTTTGCAGGCGGGAACTCTCGCAGACCGCCAGTTGATCAATAATCGCCGGCAGACGACACAAGGAGGACCGTAGCGCCACCAGGTCCTTGGCATTGGCATGTGCCATCGAGATCTTGCCATTGAGACGCTCGAGGTCGTAAACTCCATCGAGAGCGGTTCGCAGATCATCCCGCAGCAGGCTTTTATCGACCAGTTCCTGCACGGCCCGATGCCGGTCACGAATAGCCTCAACTCGAACGAGGGGATGGCTGATCCAGTGCTTGAGCCGCCGTCCGCCCATGGCCGTTACCGTGCGATCAAGGACCCCCAGCAGTGAGCCCTTGCGGCGACCATCATGAAGGGTAGCCGTCAGTTCCAGGTTGCGCCGGGTGGCTTCATCGAGAACCATATAGTCGCAGGTATGAAAGGTGGTCAGCGGCCGCAGGTGCGTAACCGCCCCCTTCTGAGTTTCATTCAGATAATAGAGCAACCCGCCGGCAGCCCGTATGGCACCGGTCAAACCAGCGCAACCGAAAGGCTCGAGGGTGGCACAGCCGAAATAATCCAGCAAACCCTTTTCGGCCCGATCTGGCTCAAAAACCCATTCTGGCAGCAAGTCGACCCGCCGCTCGGCCAGAGGACCGGCCAGGCTTTTACGCGCCAAGGCCCCCTCGTCTCCCTCAGTCAGCAACACTTCACGTGGGGCAAAGGTGCTCAATTCGCCGCGCACCCCTTCAATGTCAGCCGCTTCAGTGACCCGAAATTCACCGGTGGTGATATCCAGAACCGCCAACCCCCAGCGCCCTTCTTCACCAGCGGCGATAGCCATCAGATAGTTATTTTCTTTCGGTTCCAAGGTATCGGTATCAACCACCAGGCCAGGCGAAACAACCCGCACCACTTCACGGCGAACGATCCCCTTGGCCTCTTTAGGGTCTTCGACCTGCTCACAAATGGCCACTTTGTAGCCATTTTCGACCAAGCGGGAGATGTAGGGCTGACAGCTATGGTAGGGAATCCCGCATAGAGGCACTTCTTCGGCGGCCCCTTTATTGCGTGAAGTCAGAGTGATATCAAGAACACGCGATGCAGTGACCGCATCATCAAGAAACATTTCATAAAAATCGCCAAGACGGAAAAACAGGATCGAGTCGGGATACTGTTCCTTGATCTCCAGGTACTGACGCATCATCGGGGTGGTGCCGGACATGCTGATAAAAACCTCGTATTTAAACTTTAGTAAGGGGGCTTGGTTCACGGCAAATGGGGCCGGACCCCACCAGATTAAGCGTGATATGTTAACAGACCCCCCGGGGGCATGTAAACATTTTCCCGGGTCAGAACGAGGATGGAACAAGTAAATACCTTGACCGACTCAGGCAGGAGTGCTAATAAAGCGCCTGTCAGGAGGTAAAATGAGTCCATCAAACATTTCGCAACAAGACCTTTTCGAAAAGCAGAATTATAACCTCGGCTCCCTCGACGACGAGATCCGCGCTGACTGTCTGTGCGGCCGGCTCTTGAAAGAGTGCTACCTGCACCTGGTCAACCATCATCAACTAAGCGCCGAAGAGGCTAGCCGCCTCTGTTATGGGGCCGGATACTTTCTGCACGAGTTCCTCATCCCTGACCGCCAGGTCAACCTGTTCGATATCACCCCTCAACTGGTACGTCAGTTTGCCGGAAACTGGTACATCATCAAGAACCTGGAACCGAACCTGACCGAACTGACGGACATGCTCGAAGGCGTATTGGCCTTCTACGACTACTGCCGCCACCTGGACATGATCTCAGAACACCAGCTGGACGGGGTAAGAACCAGTTGCTCCGACCTTGACTATTACCAGCAACGCATTGACTCTTTTTATGCCATCGAAAATGATGGTTATTTCATATGGGACGCCGCCTGCCCGCTGAAAAGCTGATCCATCCGGCCACCGCTGGAGACTGACCTGATGCCACACGCTACCGCAAAACTCAAAGCCGCCCGCGCCTCAATCTCCACCGCCGGAGGCCTGGCCCTTCTCAAGTTGATCACGGGCTTATCCACTGGCTCCATGGCGGTCCTCTCCTCGGCGATCGATTCCCTGCTCGACATTCTCATGTCAGGCGTCAACTACCTGGCCATCCGCCAAGCGGATCAACCTGCGGACCAATCCCATCCGTTCGGGCACGGCAAATACGAAACCGTTGCCACTCTGGTCCAGTCGATCGTCATCACCCTCTCCGGCTCATGGATCATTTTCGAATCAATTCGGCGCCTGCGTAGCGGCGTTGAACTATCCCGCTTAAGCGGCGGTATTGCGGTTTTGCTCTTCAGCACCCTCGCCTCCTGGGCCATCGCCCACCACCTGCGCAAGGTAGCCAAAGCGACCGACTCTTCAGCGCTGCAAGCCGACTCCCTCCATTTTTCTATGGATGTCTACACCAACCTGGCTCTGCTGGCGGGTTTGGTGCTTATCTCTTTTCTGAACTTGCCCTGGATCGATCCAGTGCTGTCGATTCTGGTTGGCCTTTATATAATCTATGAAGCGATCAAATTACTCAGAAATGGATTGCGCGATGTGCTCGACGAAGAATTGCCCGAAGGGATCAGGCAAGAAATAACCCGCTTGATCGAAACCCACCGGGGCGACCTGATCGGCTATCACAACCTGCGCACCCGAAGGGCCGGATCCCAGAAAATCATGGACTTTCACCTGACTGTCTGTAAACACCTGACCGTCAATGAAGCTCATGATATTGCAGACGAACTGGAAAAAAAGATTAAAAAGGAGATCCTGGGATCGGATGTCACCATCCACATCGAACCTTGTCAACGCCTCGAATGCCCTGGACGTCAAGCCTGCCACCTTGAAAATAAATAGGGGCGCCTGAAGGCGCCCCCGGAATACTTGTCAATGTGTCAAAATTTCGAATCTAAACAATATCATAACGCGGCAGGCATCATCCCTTTAACCGGCGCAGATCCTCAATAACCTTATTACTGGCTTCGCGACGCTGTTCCACTTCATCAAAAATCCGCTTAATCATATTACTGACCGAAGTCACCGCCGATTCGATGCTCAGAGTGTTGCATTTTTGCCGTTCAGTAGCCAGAACCATGTCATCGGCCATATTCTTGACTTCTTCAATCGATTGCGCGATGTTTCGAGTCACGTCGGCCTGTTCCGACGACGCGGTGGTAATGTGGTTGGACATTTCACCAACCTTCTCAATTGATGCGGTAACCGTCTCGACGCTGCGAGCAACTTCCTGGGTGGCGCTGCGAATATCGTGGGTCATCTCCATCGCCGTGCCAGCGCTCGACAGAATCTGTCCAAGCGACTGCTCCATGCCGCTGCCCAGCCCCATCCCTTCCTGAACCAACTTGCGAGTTTTGGTTATATGCGCCACTGACTCGCGAGTGCATTCCTGCAGTTCTTCGATAATTCTGGTAATGGAGCCAGTCGATTGAGCGGTTTCCTGCGACAGGTGACGCACTTCATCCGCCACAACGCCGAAGGCTCGACCATGTTCACCGGCCTGCGCAGCAATAATAGCAGCGTTTAGCGCAAGCAAGTTGGTCTTCTGGGTAACCTCAGAAATCACCGTGGTAATCGTGTTGATTTCTTCGCCCTTCTGCGACAAACGTTCGATGGCTTTAACCGTCTCTTCAACCGTTTCGGAAATTCCCTTCAGACCAGCGATAACCCCAATGACAGCGCGCACGCCGCTTTCAGCTTTGGCCTTGACGGTTTCCGACATTTCATGGGAACGAGCGCCACTTTCTTCAACCGATTTGATCGTGGCAGAAATTTCCGTCATGGCTGAAATGGAGTTTTCCATAAATTCAGAAAGTACCACCAAATTACCTGAAACCTGATCAATGGAGACCGAAATTTCTGCGGCGGCCGAGCGGGTGGCATCGACAGCCTCACGAACAACATCAGCAGCACTGGAAATATCAACGATCGCTTCAGTGGTCGATTCAGTAGCCTCCCTGAGAGAAGCATCGAGCCGCGAATGCTCAGAACGGTTCTTGCCGAATTCGGTAAACGTGTGTTCAAGCTCTTCAGTCAAACTCTCAACGGCTTCAAGCAGGTTAAGCTTATTCAACGAGGAAGCCACTTGATCCGCAAATAATTTCACCGTGTCAACGTCGGTATCATCCAATTTCTTACGTTTGACTTTATTATCCACGGCAAAAAATCCGATAGCCTCATCGCGCACAATAATGGGGCAAAGGATGAAATTTTTCGACCGCAACTGGGAAATTTCGGAATAAGGCGATTTCAGGTGAAATTCGGCCGGCATCTGGCTGATGTCGTCAATGAGAATGACTCGCTTTTCGAAAACGACCTTATACAGGGCCCCGGCTCGTTCATCCAAAGGGAGCTTGGTCCCGGGAGCCGCGTCACCACCGCAACCGCGACTGGCCAAAAAATCAAGTCCCGCGCGATCAGGTGTAACCATCAGAATATTAACGCGATCATAACCGAGAATTTCATGCAGGCCATTGGCGGCCAGACGCAAAATCTCGTTAAAATCAACCGATTTCTGAATATGAGTATTGATCGAGTGAAAATCTTTGATGCTCTTGTTGAGATCTCGAAATCGTCGTTCAAAGGTCTCTTTTTGCTCAGCAACGGTATGATTGAGGATATCGAGGCTGTTTGCCCGCTCGAGAACCTGTTGGGCCCCACGCCCGATCATAAAACCCGTCGTCCCTAGAACCACAGCGGTCCCAACGCCCATGTACAGGAACAGAGCCGTACTTTCACTGGAGCCAAAGACACCGCCCGCCACTTGCGACCAGAGACTCTGCCCCTCCTGCCAAAAAAACAACAGGCGCAAAACCTGCCACCCTATTGGGGCACTGATCCCAAGACATAAACCACTGAGACCATACAGCCAGCTACGGTCAAAACGAGTCACCGTGCTCCCTAAACTCATTCATTACCCCCGAAGTCACAACCAGTTGAGTAACAATGCAACCAACAATCAACACCTGTCAACCTAATGAGAAGACCAGGACAGGTCAAGCAAAAACTGGCAACCAGCCAGAATTCATACTTGATCAGCCCAGCGACAGGATTCACCAGATTAAAGAGAAAACCCCTAAATCTCCGTCTGTTCGAATTATGATAGCATAACCCCCTGTTCCTTATCGAAAAAATCGATCAAGTAATAGCTCATCGCAAAACCATACCGGCTGCACCAAGGATACCCGCATCATCTCCGAGTTCGCCGCGAACAACTTGAAGGCGTTTACACGGCACGTCAAAGGCCCGTTGACTAAGTTCTTCATGGACCACCGGCAGCATCAAGTCAAAACTTTCACTTGCACCGCCGGTAACCACAACCCCTTCAAGATTAAGCAGATTGGCGACCCCGGCCAATGCAAGGCCGAGTGCCCGGCCGGCCTCTTCAAATACAGCCAGTGCCAGCTCGTCGCCGCAACGGGCGGCCTCGGCCACCTTAAGGCTGGTCAAGCCCGTTGCATCCTCTTTCGTCAGCAGGCTCTTCTGCCCTGCGGCCAAACGTTCGGAAGCAGACAACACAATGCCGCTCGCCGAGGCGTATTGTTCAAGACAACCACGGTTTCCACAACCGCATGGACGGCCCTCCGGCACCACCGTAAGATGCCCGACCTCGCCGGCAGCACCATCCGCTCCCGTCCAGATTCGTCTATCGAGCACCAAGCCGCCACCTACCCCTGTCCCCAGGGTAACGGTCAAAAATGAATTAAAATTTCTTCCAGCGCCGAATCGCGCCTCCCCCCAACAGATCGCGTTGGCATCATTAATGACCTGCGTCGGCAGGTTAAGGAGGTTGCCAAGATCAGCCGCCAAATTCTTTCCGTTGAGCGCAGGGAGGTTTGGCGAGACGAGAACTCGACCGTCTTGAGTGATGATCCCCGGAGCCCCCATAACAACAGACGAAACACTCAATCCGCAGGCAAGCGACTCCTGTCGCAGCTGCCCACAAATCATTTTGAGATTCACCAAAAAAGCATCATACCCTTCGGTCATCCGAGTCGGCATCCTAACAATCCCACCAACACGTCCAGCCGAAGTCACCAAGGCCGCTCGACAGTTTGTGCCACCGAGGTCAATGCCGATTGCGGCTTCCACAAGCATTATTTCTGCCTCTGTTCGGTGGCAATAGCCAACCTGGAAAAGCCGGCCACCTTGGCCATGTCCATCAATTCTACGACCTGACCATGCCGGGCCTCCTTATCGGCCAACAACAGAAAAGTCGTATTGGAGGCACGACTGCCATACCCGGCCAAGTGCTGTTTCAGGGCATTCATGGACATTTCCGATTCGCCCATGAAAATTTTTCCCTTTTGAGAAAGATAGATTTTCAGTTCTTCGGGAGCCTTTTCAGCCACCGTGGTAGAAGCCTCAGGAAGTTTAATAGAAAGTCCCGGAGTTTCAATAAAAGTCGTTGAAATCATGAAGAAAATCAGCAAAAGAAAGACAACGTCAACCATCGGGGTCATGTCGACTTTCGGCTCATCACGCCGTTTGCGTACAAAAGCCATTATCAATCCCCAAGCAAGTCGACCAGCCGCAGTGAACATTCCTCAAGCTCGAGGGATATCCGATCGACCCGACTGGAAAGATATTTATGCAGCAAAATTGTCGGAATGGCGACCACAAGACCTGCCGCCGTAGTGATCAGCGCCTGGGAAATGCCACCGCCAAGAGTGGCGGGAGTCCCGGCACCAAGGGTTGCAATAACGGTGAACGCCTGAATCATACCAAGTACGGTGCCCAACAAACCAAGAAGTGGCGAGATTGTGGCGATGGTCCCCATAAGACCGAGGTATTTTTCGAGAGGCGCGGTTTCCCTGCTCCCGACTTCTTCAACGACAGTTTTGAGATGATCCCTGGAGCGCCCGTTGGAACGAAGAGCTGCGATATAAATTCGAGCCAGAGGCGACCCATCGCGCTGACAAACAACCAAAGCTTCATCAATGTGACGATTAGCCGCCAGGTTTTCCACATCGCGCACCAAACGGTCCGTCCCACTGCAAATGCGATAAAAGGTCCATAGGCGCTCGAGGAAAATTGCCAAGGCCATAACCGAACAGAGCAGGATCGGGTACATGAGAGGCCCGCCCTTTTGAAATAGTTCTAACATGAACCAGATACCCTTTCATTGACAAATAACAAGAGGCGAAAAACAGCTAATATTATGCTGATTTGTTGAGGGAATCAAGCGGCAGAAAAGAATAAAAAGATAACCCTGAAAAATATCGGTGAAAATGGTGAAGATGAAAATATCTCAATCCACAATATCGCTATAAAAATAGCCAAAATGTAGAATATCTCATCCATTGGTCGATTCAGTCGATCGAAATAATATGGCCCTCGATGGTCTCACCGATTTCCAGAATTCCGATCGTATGCACTGGCTCACCACGACGGTCAGCGGCACTCCCTGGATTAAACAGCAGCAGGCCCTGAGTTCGTCTGCAAACGGGAACGTGACTATGTCCGTAAACCAGACAGTCAAGTGACTGCCCGTGGAATTCCTGCAGTACCTGCTGTTCGAGACTCGTCAACGAACCCCATCCATGAATCAGGCCGATACGAAAACCCTCTGCTGTAAGTACGCGCCGAGGCGGAACACCAACTATAGGGGGATCCATGTTGCCACGCACTGCATAAACAGGAATATCACCGAACAAATCGAGAAAGCCTGGATTTACAAAATCTCCGGCATGAAGAATCATGTCAACATCATTGAACCATTTGCCAAGAAGCGCGTCAGCTAATTTGGCCCCCCGCCGCAGGTCCTGAATATGAGTATCTGATACAACGCCAATTTTCAGCATAATTAAAATCCAAAAACAGAAGTAGTGCTAAACAATCGACAATATGACACATCGTTTTCTATATCTCCAAGCCGTAAAATGTCAAATCATTTCGATGAAACGCTTCCCAAAAGGCGGATACCCGCCCACGGAGTGGCTAAAATTGGCCCATCATGATGGTATTAGCTAAAATTACAACAAATTTAGCAGTAAATCACTCCCCCTCCAAGATGACCTTCGAGACTTAAATCTATGCTTATGGCTGACAAAAATTACACTAAACAAACCATTGGCGGTCCTCTTGTTCGTCCCCTCCACCATTTCTAAAAATTAAACAGGGTTTGAAATCCACTGTTTATTCTTGACAGGATATAACCGATGGATCTATCTTAATATTTACTGTAACTAAAGTTATTTTGATTCAAGCCTGCTTTGCCGACCCGAAATGGCCTGATAATATTTTTTTGGCGACTGGAAACCTAATCTTTTTCATGTATTTTTAAGAGACTGCAACCATTTCGAATCACGAGGGAGACTGACAGCATGTCAAAGAAACAAGATGCCCTGGATTACCACAGTTCAGGGCGTAAAGGTAAAATCGAAGTCATCACAACCAAGCCCTGCGCCACCAGCCGCGACCTTTCCCTCGCTTACAGCCCCGGCGTAGCCGAGCCCTGCCTGGAAATCGAAAAGAACCCGGATTTAGCCTACGAGTACACCGCTAAAGGGAACCTGGTTGCGGTCATCTCCAATGGCACGGCGGTTCTCGGACTAGGAGACATCGGCGCCCTGGCCGGCAAACCTGTCATGGAAGGAAAGGGCGTTCTATTCAAGCGATTTGCCGACGTCGATGTCTTTGATATCGAATTAAATACGAAAGATTCCGACGAAATTATCCGCACCGTCAAGCTGCTTGAACCGACCTTCGGCGGCATCAACCTTGAAGATATCAAGGGACCAGAATGCTTCTACATTGAAGAAGAGCTCAAAAAGATTATGAACATCCCGGTCTTCCACGATGACCAACACGGCACCGCGATCATCTCCGCGGCGGGGATGCTCAACGCACTGGAAATCGTCGGTAAAAAGGTTCAAGAAGCCAAGATCGTGGTCAACGGAGCCGGAGCCGCCGGCATTGCCTGTGCAAATCTGGCCATCACCATGGGTATCGACAAAAACAATGTTATCCTCTGCGACACCAAGGGCGTCATCTACAAGGGACGTACTGAGGGGATGAACGAGTATAAAGAACGACTGGCCGCCGAAACGGATGCCCGTAGCCTTGAAGATGCCATGGTCGATGCCGACATCTTTTTCGGCGTTTCTGCAAAGGGAGCACTCACCCCGGAGATGCTCAAAACCATGGCCAAAGACCCGATCGTATTTGCCATGGCCAACCCTGATCCGGAAATCACCCCTCCGGAAGCCAGAGCCGTTCGTAACGACGTCATCATCGGCACTGGCCGCAGCGACTACGCCAATCAGGTTAACAACGTTCTCTGTTTCCCCTTCCTGTTTCGCGGAGCCCTTGACACTCACGCCAGTGCAATCAACGAGGAAATGAAACTGGCGGCCGTCCATGCCCTGGCCAACCTGGCAAAGCAGGATGTCCCGGACTCAGTGCGCAAAGCCTATGGGGGCGAACACATAAAATTCGGACGCGAATACCTGATTCCAAAACCTTTTGACCCTCGTGTTTTGCTGCATGTCGCTCCGGCTGTAGCACAGGCCGCAATGGACAGCGGAGTAGCCCGTCGCCCGATCCAGAACATGGAAAAATACAAGGAATCCCTGGAAGCCTTGCAAGGGCGGTCCAAAGAGGTCATGCGTATTCTCATCAACAAAGCCAAAGCGAATCCCAAGAGCATTGTCTTCCCCGAAGGGGATGAAGATAAAATCCTTCGTGCTGCGGCCATCCTGATCGACGAAGGAATTGCCAAGCCAATTCTACTCGGTGACCGCGATGAAATCGAAGACCGCATCAAGGATCTCAACCTGGACCTCAATGCGGCTCTGATTATTGATCCAATGAAAGATCCTAAGAGCGAGATTTATGCCCAGGAATATTTCAAATTACGCCAGCGTAAAGGGGTCACTCTGGCGGAAGCGCGTCGAAAAATCCGTAAAAACCGTAACTACTACGGAGCGATGATGGTACAGCATGGCGATGCGGACACGCTTCTTTCCGGCATTAACCATCACTATCCGGAAACCCTTCTCCCGGCCCTCGAAATCATAGGAAAAAAAGAAGGGCTCTCTAAGGTTCACGGCATGTATATGATGGTGACCAAAAAGGATGTCGTCTTTTTCGCCGACACCACCGTCACCATCGAGCCGACTGCCGAAGAACTGGCTGAAACAGCCATCCTCACCGCCGAAAAAGCCCGGCACTTCGATATCGAACCACGTGTTGCGATGCTTTCATTCTCCAACTTCGGCAGTGCCGACCATCCACTGCCCCTCAATGTCAAACGTGCCACCTCTCTGGTCAAGATGCGTGCTCCCGACCTGATTGTAGACGGGGAAATGCAGGCCAATGTCGCCCTTGATCCCGACCTGATCGAAAAACAATACTCGTTCTCCGCGCTTAAAGGAAATGCCAACGTTTTCATCTTTCCAGACCTGCAGTCAGGCAACATTTCTTACAAGTTGCTGCACAAACTCGGCGGCGCCGAGCAAGTTGGTCCAATCCTGATGGGTACCAAGAAACCGGTTCACGTACTTCAACGCGGCGACGATGTAGCCGATATCATCAACATGGCTGCCGTTGCCGTCGTCGACGCCCAGGAAGCCAATTAATTATTTCACTTCCCACAGGGGGAGCTTTTATGCTCCCCCTTTTTTTATGCTTTCTTCTTCCCTGCCCCCACCTTTCCTGATAAAATGCCCCGATTAAAATCGAGGAGCAAAAACCATGAAATACCAGAGCACTCGCGGCCGCATTCGTAACCTGACCTTCAAAGATACCGTCATGATGGGACTAGCCAATGACGGCGGACTACTACTGCCCGAATCGATTCCGACATTATCTCCGGGCGACATTGCCGCTTTAGAAAAACTGGCCTATCCCGAACTGGCATTTCAGCTCATTTCGAAGTTTGTCGGAGACATCCCTTCAGCAGACCTCAAAGAA
Organism: Trichloromonas sp.; assembly: GCA_041583595.1. Classification (GTDB taxonomy): domain Bacteria; phylum Desulfobacterota; class Desulfuromonadia; order Desulfuromonadales; family Trichloromonadaceae; genus Trichloromonas. Next base: position 16,533 of record JBFHFM010000023.1, read on the forward strand.
CTGATTGACCGTTCCTACGCAACATTCACTCATCCTGAAATTACTCCGGTGGTCCACCACGACGGTGTGCACGTACTCGAACTTTTTCACGGCCCCACCCTTGCCTTCAAGGATATTGCGCTGCAGTTCCTCGGCAATCTGTTCGAATACCTGTTGAAAGAGCGTGGTGAAAAAATGAATATCCTCGGAGCCACCTCCGGGGACACGGGTAGCGCCGCTATCTATGGGGTGAGGGGTAAAGAAAATATCAACATCTTTATTCTGCATCCTCATCAGAAGGTTTCTCAAATCCAGGAACTGCAGATGACCACGGTAACCGATCCGAACGTCTTCAATCTGGCAATTCGTGGCACCTTCGATGACGGCCAGAGGATCGTCAAAGAAATTTTCGGGGATCTCGACTTCAAATCTAAATATTCACTGGGCGCGGTCAACTCCATCAACTGGGCCCGGGTACTCGCCCAGGTGGTCTATTATTTTTACGCTTGGGGTCGCGTGCGCAAAGCAACCGACTGCCAACAGATCTGTTTTTCGGTTCCGACCGGAAATTTCGGCGACATCTTTGCCGGTTTTATCGCCAAGAAAATGGGACTGCCGATCCGCCGCCTGATTCTGGCCACCAACGAGAATAACATTTTGACCCGTTTTGTAACTCGCGGAGACTACTCGATCGGTAGCGTTGTACATACCGTCTCCCCATCGATGGACATCCAACTGGCCAGCAACTTTGAACGTTATCTGTATTACCTGTACGACTGCCAGAGCGGAGCGGTTCGTGATGCCATGAGCCTACTCTCCGACACGGGCCGTCTCAGTTTCAACGAAGCCGAACTGGCCAAGGTGGCCAATGATTTCATGGCTATCTCTGTCGACGGCGAACAGACCCTCTTTACTATTCGGGATTTTCATGAACAAACCGGCTATGTTCTCGACCCGCACACTGCCGTTGGCGTAAGGGCTGCCAGAGAATTAACCGATGGCAATGTCCCGGTGGTCTGTTTGGCAACCGCCCACCCCGCCAAATTCGGTGATGCGGTCAAACAAGCGATCGGCTCAGATCCCACGATGCCTGAATCCCTGGCTGGCATCGAAAACCGTGAAAAACGCTGTGAAATCATTGACGCCGATACCGCTACCATTAAAGACTACCTGGCCAAACACAGTCGATAATTTCATCTCACAATTATGAAACCTGCGGGCCCTCAGATCTTGGATCGAGGGCCCATTGTTTTATAAAGACAAAGCGAGTCGCCTACTTCCCACCCGAACATACTGGCCATTTTGCCCACAAGACTTCCATCGGGTAGAATAATACGACAACGACCGGTACCAAATCACTACTCGGCAAGGAGAAAACTGGAATGCCTTGGGAATACAGTGACAAAGTCCTCCAACTCTTCATGGACGCAGTACAGGGGAAGGCCGGAATGCACATGGGCACTCTTGAAAACCCAGACGGTTTCGGTGAACACGGTTCCATTGTCTGCGGTGATGCCTTGCGCTTTTATTTTCGAGTCAAAAAACACCCAACCGACCCGACCCTCGACATTATAACCCAGGCCCGGTATCAGACCTTCGGCTGCACCTCAGCCATAGCGGCCTCCGAAGCACTCTGTTCGCTGCTTGAAAACGGGGACAAAACACCGATTGAGGCATTGCAATTGAGCAACCAGGATTTGGTCGATTTCCTTGGCGGATTGCCAGATGAAAAGATTCACTGTTCGGTTATGGGGGCTGAAGCATTACTTGCAGCCGTCATCGACTGGGCCCAAAAACGCCAGGTGGACCTCTCTACCCACCTCCCCGACTTAACGCAAAAGGCCGAAGAAAAATCCGGCCGACTGGTGTGTAAATGTTTTTCTGTAACGGAACCGTACCTGCGCCGAAAAATCAAGGAACTTGGCCTGCACACTATTGCGGAGATTACCAACACCCTCAAAGCCGGTGGGGCCTGCGGCTCCTGCCACCATGCCCCTGGCGGACTACAAGATATTCTTGATGAATGCTGGGGACAAAAACATTCGCTGCAAGAAGAAGGGGCCCCTCATGACGAGCCGGAGGAAATCGGGGTGCGCTCCCCCTATCAACGGGGAAAGGCCATTGAAACCATCCTCAATCAAGTCATCCGCCCGCAACTGCAAGCCGAAGGCGGAGATGTCGAACTGATCGACATCAAGGAAAACCTGATCTACTGCCGCCTGACCGGAGCCTGCCGATCATGCCACGGGGCAGAGCAAACGCTGAGACTGCTGGTGGAGAGGCAACTGAAGGAGAAGGTGGACGAGCGACTGCGGGTGATTGAAATCTGACCGGGGGAGAATAAGGAGACGCAAGCCATGCGGACCATTTACGCCGACAACAATGCCACCACCGCCATCGCCCCAGAGGTGGTTGCGGTAATGCAGCCATATTTCACCGGCGAATACTTCAATCCCAGTTCAATGTACGACGCAGCACGCCTTCCGGCCAAAGCAATACAGCATGCAAGAGAAACTGTAGCACGCTGCCTTGGTGTAGTCGACTCCGACCAGATTTTGTTCACCGGATCGGCTACCGAGAGCAACAACAGTGCCCTGTTCGGAGCCGTGCAGGCCAACCCGGCCCGACGGCATATCATCAGCACGGCGGTCGAACATCCCTCGGTATGGGAAGTCTGCAAAGAGCTCAAACGCCGGGGCCTCGAAGTCACCTTTCTTCCCGTCAACCGTAAAGGGGAACTGAGTCTCGAAGAGTTTACAAGAGCTCTGCGAAAAGAGACCCTGCTGGTGAGCATCATGCTGGCCAACAACGAAACCGGGGTCATCTTTCCGCTCGCCAGAATCGCCAGAATCGCCAAAGAGACCAACCCCGAGATCCTCATCCATACCGATGCCACCCAGGCCATCGGCAAGATCCCGGTCGATCTGCAAGGAGAATTGAAAGACATCGACCTGTTGTCATTTTCAGGACACAAGATCCATGCCCCAAAGGGGGTCGGTGCTCTTTTTGTCCGTCGCGGCACACGCTGGCGCCCCTTTATGATCGGCGGACACCAGGAGAAAGGGCGCCGAGCCGGGACCGAAAACGTTCCCTACATTGTCGGTCTGGCTAAGGCATGCGAACTGGCAGTAGCCACTGTGGATGAAGAACAGACACGCATACGTGCACTTCGGGACCAGCTACAACAGGCCCTTGAAGAGAGGATTCCAGCCATGGAGGTCAACGGCAAAGGAGCCGAGCGGCTTCCCAATACCCTGAACCTGGCAATACACGGCATCGAAGGTGAAGCGATGCTCTACGAGCTGAGCCGAGCAGGCATCTGCGCCTCAAGCGGCTCCGCTTGCACCTCTGGCACCCTCGACCCGTCCCATGTTTTACAAGCCATGCAGGTTCCATTTACCGCCCTTCACGGCTCACTGCGAATCAGCCTGAGCCGCTACAGTACCAAAGAGGATGTCGAGCGGATCATCGAAGTACTGCCAGAAATTGTTACCAATTTACGCAAGATATCTCCCTACTGGGACGATGCACGAAACTGCCTGATGCTCGACTCAGAAAGCTCAAGCGACAAAACCATTGATTGAGAATAGACGTGACGATCGGGTAGGAGGCGGGGTCGCCCCCGCCGTCCTCCCACACCACCGTGCGTACGGTTCCGTACACGGCGGTTCACGTGGCGTTCTGAAAGCGTCGGAGTTGATCACTTAACGACACCAACCCCGCTTTGTCGAAGTAAGA
>JBFHFM010000024.1:0-19942 GCA_041583595.1 Trichloromonas sp.
GAATGAACAAAAGTGAGCGCAAAATGACCCGCCACCATATCGGTTCCCCGATTGTCGACCACATCGTCGAAATAATACAGACCATCGGCCAAAGCGTAACGATCGCAAAAAGAGGAATCAGCGTGAAGAAAAAGGAGGGACCCCCCTACGGCCTTTGCCACCCCGGCATTAAGCTGCTGGCCCCGTCCCAGACTCGACTCGACCAGGGTCACCTGAAACGTTGCGTTATTGGCAAAGGAGTGGACTATATTCGTAGTCTCATCGCTGGATCCCGCATCGGCAATGATCAATTCAAAATCAACCCCGATCTGTTTGGCCAAAGAATCCAATAAAATCGGCAAAGTTGCCGACTCATTATAAGTAGGGACAATAATCGAAAGATCTGGAGTGGCCCGAGGGGTCATGAAAAACACCTGCGTAGATTAGGAATAAGACCATTCATAACGGAACCTGTCCGAATAAAAAAGGCGAACCCTCAGGTTCGCCTTTTTTCAAAGATATCGACAACCTCAGATGCCGGCCCGCTTGCGCAGGGATTCGATCCGATCGGTGCGCTCCCAGGTAAACTCCGGGAGTTCCCGGCCAAAATGACCATAGGCAGCGGTTTTTCTGTAAATGGGCCGCAACAGGTCAAGAGATTCGATAATAGCACGGGGCCGCATATCGAATTCTTCGCGGGTGATGCGGGCAATGTCGTTAGAAGGGATCTTGCCAGTGCCAAAGGTGTTAATCATGACCGAAACCGGCTCGGCTACACCAATAGCATAAGCGACCTGCACTTCGCACTTGTCAGCCAAACCGGCCGCCACGATATTTTTAGCCACATACCGGGCCATATAAGAAGCACTGCGATCAACCTTGGAAGGATCTTTTCCGGAAAACGCGCCGCCACCGTGCGATCCCTGGCCACCATAAGTATCGACGATAATCTTGCGACCGGTCAGGCCGCAGTCGCCCATAGGCCCACCGACCACGAAACGTCCGGTCGGATTGATGAAATACTTGGTCTTCTCATCAAGCAGATTCTCCGGAATGACCTTCTTGATCACCTCTTCGAGAATCGCCTCCTTAAGGGTTTCATAGCTCACATCGGGAGCGTGCTGGGACGAAACAACGATGGCGTCCACGCGTATCGGCTTATCATTGATGTACTGAATTGAAACCTGGGATTTGCCGTCAGGGCGCAAGAAAGACAACAATCCGCTTTTGCGAACATCAGTAAGCCGTTTGGTCAACTTGTGGGCAAAGGTGATCGGCATTGGCATCAGCTCGCGGGTTTCATTGCAGGCATAACCGAACATCAGCCCCTGATCGCCGGCTCCCTGCTCCTTGTACAGACCTTCGCCTTCGGTCACCCCCTGGGCGATGTCGGGCGACTGACGGTCAATCGAGGTAAGTACGGCGCAGGTTTCCCAGTCAAATCCCATAGCCGAATCATTGTAACCAATTTCCTTGATCGCCTGACGCACGATATCAGGATAATCAATACGAGCGTTGGTAGTAATTTCACCGGCAATCACTGCCATCCCGGTCGTGACCATCGTTTCACAGGCGACACGGGACTTGGGGTCTTGCTCGAGGATGGCATCAAGAATACTGTCAGAAACCTGATCGGCGACCTTATCGGGATGTCCTTCGGTTACGGACTCAGATGTAAACAGGAAATCGGTCATAGCCATGGAGATCATTCCCCCTTTTATTCTTAGGTTAGTAAAACGCCAAATTATATGGAAGCCTAAGTTAGGCTGTCAAGGATAAATCAAAAAAGAGGCTTAAACAAACCAGGAAACCTATGGTTCATTTCCGACTCGAGGTGCCGAGTAGTCTCGGCGGTCGTGGCAAAACTCAACAGTTCGGCAGTCAAAGTTTCACCTTCATCCCTTCGCACCTGGCGGAGAATTTCCTTGACCCGTGGAATACTCGACGGATTCATCGACAGCTCATCAAAACCGAGACCAAGGAGGACCAGGGTGTAAAATGGGTCCGCTGCCATCTCGCCACACATACCGACACTGATTTGTGCCTGCCGGGCGGCCTGGCAGATGGCCTGAAGAGCACGCAAAATCGCCGGATGCAGAGGTTCATACAGGTACGCCACGTTCTCATTACCCCGATCAACAGCCAGGCAGTACTGAATTAAATCATTGGTCCCGATGGAAAAAAAATCGACCTCTCGGGCCAGCAGGTCAGCAATCAGTGCGGCCGAAGGAATTTCGATCATAATCCCGATCGGCATTTCCGGATCAAAAGCCACCCCCTCGGCGGCCAGCTCAGCCCTTGCTTCAGCAAGCAGATCTTTACAAGCACGGATTTCCACGACCCCGGATATCATTGGAAACATCAGGCGAACCCGGCCGAAAGCCGACGCCCGAAGAATAGCGCGCAGTTGCGTTTTGAACAACCACCGTTCCTTGAGGGAAAAACGTACCGCCCGCAGACCCATGGCCGGATTAGCTTCATCCGCTACATTGATTTCAGGAGCAAACTTGTCCCCCCCCAGGTCAAGGGACCGGATAGTAACGGGATGTGGAGTCATGGCTTCCACAACCGCCCGGTAGGCCTCGACTTGTTCGTTCTCGGTGGGTGGAACCGTTCGATTAAGGTACAGAAACTCTGAACGAAACAGACCGACACCTTCGGTCCCATACCGCAGAGCCATAGGGATTTCGGCTGCCAGTTCAACATTGCCGCGAAGGCGGATTCGACACCCATCGAGAGTCTCGGCCGGCAGAGCACTGAGGCTGAGCAGTTCAGTCTCTCGGTTCTCAAAGTCGCGTTGTTTTTCCTCATACTCGCGATAAGTTTCAGCCGATGGGTTGAGAACCAGGTATCCGAGCGTACCATCAACAATTACCGGAGTGCCACTTGGCACCTTAGTGGTGACGGTCTCCAGGCCAATGACCGCGGGAATGCCCAGGGACCGGGCCAAGATGGCGGTGTGCGAGGTTCTACCACCGAGATCCGTAACGAAACCGATGATTTTGGTCCGATCCATCTGCATAGTATCCGCGGGAGAGAGATCATGGGCAACCACAATCACCGGCCGATCGATCCCCGCAATCGACTGCTGAGACTGCCCTTTCAAGTTACGCAACAACCGTTCACCGACTGAATCAATATCCGAACGACGCTCACGCAGATATTCATCCTCGATCGAATCAAAAACATCCTTAAACTTCTTCAAGGTCCGCTTCAGTGCCCCCTCTGCATTGAGAAAGTCACCTTTAATCAGGGCGGTGGTTCCGTCAAGAAGCATCTGATCTTCAAGAATCAGCAGGTGCGTGTCGATGATGTATAAATGCTCGGCCAATTCACGATTGTTGACAGCAGAGCGAACCTCTTCCAACTGGGAACGGGAAAGCCGCACCGATTCCATAAAGGCCTGGATCTGACCCGGGACCTCAGCGACCGAGATACGCCGCTCAACGGCCGACACCCGTTCGCGGTCGATGGAATAAGTCTGCCCGATGGCTATCCCCGAAGAAGCGGCGATGCCGACCAGCAGAGTGTCCTGGGGTATTTCAATCTTCTCCAAAGCCATTTTCTATCAACTGGGCAATGGCCTCAAAGGCCTCTTCCACGTCCGGACCTGTAACACTCACCTCGATTTGCGACCCTTTTGGGGCCGCTAGCATCAGAATCCCCATGATACTTTTGCCGTTGACCTCAACCCCGTCTTTTTCCACGGTAACATCCGCATGAAATCGATTGGCCGTCTGCACCAACTGGGCGGCGGCACGGGCATGCAGCCCAAGCCGATTGACTATAGAAAACTGCTTTTTTTTCATTAATTACCCTTACACTGCAAGAACGTTTATTAAGTACACAAACCAACTCGAGTCCCGCTTAGTCCGCCAGGCTTCTAATCAACAACAGAAGAATTCCTGATGAGAGTAAAATGAGAATCAGATTAGAAATTCCTTTTCTCCCGAACCAACCCAGCAATATTACCAGCGGAATCGCCATCAATCCCCACCCACGCCAGACCTCTTCACTCCGAAGGCACTGAAAAACCAGGTAAGCGCATAATCCCCCCAGAAAAAGGATTGTACCTTCCTTGCAGCGAATGGCCAGGTCAGGCAGGTGAAACTTTTGAATAACCTGGGTCGCCCTGATCCCATGCTTATATCCTCCAACCAGTCCACCAATGCGAATACACAAATGCGGAAGGTTAAACAAGACGAGGAATACCACCGGAGCCCACAAGGCCCCCTGCAAAGCGATAAAAATTGCCACACAAGCGGCAAACGGGCGGATACCGCCCCAGAAAAAAGCATCCCCCATAGCGGCATAGGGAGCCATGATCATGCTTTTGAATTCTTCGACATCAACCGTCCCATCCGTCTCATTCCGACTGCGTTCTTCTTCAAGCGCCAGGGTCATTCCAAGGATTGGTGAGGCCATATAGGGGTGGGTATTGAAATAGCTCAGGTGTCGCTGATAAGCCCGGGTCAAAGCTTCTCCCCGATAAAGAACCCGCAGGGCCGGCGCAAGGATATAGAGCACTCCCAAACTCTGCATCCGTTCGAAATTCCAACTCGCCTGCAGTAAAAACGAGCGCATGAAAATCCGCGCCAAAACCGATCGAGACAGCATGTTTAACCTGGCCTCACTGATACCACAACAAAAGAAAAACGGCCATAAACGAAGCGCTGAACAAAACGATAGAACGGCTGACATTGATCGTACCGATAACCAAGGCGGCACCAACCAAAGGAAATGCCAGTTGAACCCAAAGCGAGGCTTCGCTGACCAACGGCATCAGGATCGGTGCCAAGTGCAGCACGATAGCTGTTCCGACCGACACGATCACCAGATAAGTTATCAACGAAGCGGCTGCGAACAGGACGACTCCCAACAAATGCCAACACTCAACGGACGCCCCACGACCACTCAATACCGCAATCTCGGCCTTTTCCAGAATGAGTGCATTACCCTTGCGAGCCAACCGATCGAAAAACTGTCCTGCCTTGCCAAGCGGCATCGCCACCAGCAGGCAGAGCAGAATCATCGGCAAGCCGACATATCCGGTCCCCTGCCCTATGATGATCGCCAAAGCCGTTCCACCAACGGCAATTTGGGTATCATCCGGAGGGATGGCTGCACCAACGGGAAGTCGCCCCAGCCACAGCAGTTCGATAAGAATACCGACATGCAGGCCGACTATCGGATTACCAAGCACAAGACCGGTTAACGGGGCGGCCACGATTGGCCGCGACACCATGAACTGCATCGCCGCAGTCCGGTCAAGACCGGCCAAAATGGCAATGATGCCAGCCAGTAAATACTCGGAAGGGAAAAGCATCGTTAGCTTCCCAGGTTCTTGATAAGTTGCTTCCAGTCCAGTTCTCGATCAGAGGGAATGCACCGGGATACGATACGCACGCCATCCGCCTCCAGCAAACGAAAATTGGCGACATCTGCAGGATCAAGGGCAATGGTACAAGTCACCCGCTGCTTACCGGCTCCCCCATGCATGTTGCCAAGGTTCAGCTTACCGCACCCCACGCCACGACGATGAACCGCCAGTGCATCCTGGGAACTCGAAAGCAACAACAAAACCTGGCGACCACTCAAGGCGTTGGTTAAAAAAAGATCCACCACGTTGTCGATCGTATCGATAATGACCCGGATACCTTTGGGAACAGCAGCTTCCATGAGGCGTTTCTGGAAGTCATTTCCGGCCACCTGATCGTTAGCGACCACAATAGAATCGGCATGAACATAGGGAACCCATGCTTCCAGCACCTGACCATGAATCAACCGATTGTCGATACGAGCAAGGACAATACTCATGACAACTCACTGATACGAAAAACTAAAACTATTTATTCAGGATTTCGCTCGGCAGGGAAATACTCTGGACACCATGGGCTTTAAGCATTCCGGACAAATCCCCCAGGGAAAGTCCCTCCTGGCTATTGAAAAATTTGAGAACCATGGGGAGGTTTACGCCCGTGAGTACTTCAAGCCGTTCTGTTTCAAGAAAGGACAGGCTGATGTTGGATGGAGTGCCGCCGAACATATCGGTCATGATAACAACGCCTTCACCATCACCCCCGACCGCAGTGATGGCCGACTTGATACGCTCCCGGACGCTCTCAACACTATCCCCGATACAGACAGAAACAGCTTCAGCATTTTCGGTCGGCCCGATGATCATTTCCGATGCGGCGAGCAGTTCTTCACCCAGACGCGCGTGAGTTGCAATTACCAATCCGATCATGTTTACCCCTTGGCGATATCACGGTGAACCACCTCCAGCGTGATCCCCGTGGCAGAAAAACACGCCCGCAAAGCTTCGACAATGGCGACACTCCGATGCTGGCCACCGGTGCAGCCAATAGATACGGTCAGGTAACTTTTGCCTTCTCGTTGGTACTGGGGAAGCAGAAAAGCGAACAATTCTTCAAATCGAGTCAAAAATTCGTGAGTTTCCTGTTGGCGCAGCACGTAATCACTAACGTTTCGGTCGATTCCGGTTAATGGTTGCAATTCGGGGATGAAATGAGGATTCGGCAAAAATCGCACATCCATGACCACATCGGATTCAGCGGGAAGTCCATAACGAAAGCCAAAGGACTGCAGCAATACGACCAAAGGCAGCACATTCTCTTCCCCACGAATGAGCCGGACGATTTTGGACCGAAGCTGGTGAGGCGTCAGACGGGAAGAATCGACGATAACCGTTGCCTGACTACGCAGGCCGGCGAGCAACTGACGCTCCTGAAGGATCCCTTCGGCAACCCCTCCCTGCAGACCAAGGGGATGGCGCCGGCGGGTTTCTGAATACCGCCGGGATAGAGCCTCGTCAGACGCATCAAGAAAATAGATTTCAAGTACATGCCCGGCTTGCCGCACCGCATCGAGGGTGCTTTCAAATCCCGCCAGAAAATCACGATTGCGCACATCTATAACCACCGCAACCTCAGAAGTGAAACGAACCCCCTGTTCAACCAAATCGAGAAATTTGGGGAGCATCGCCAAAGGCAGGTTATCAACGACAAAAAAACCCTCATCTTCGAGGGCGCGGGCCGCCGAACTCTTGCCCGAACCGGAAAGCCCGGTGATGATGATGACACGCTTACGGCTATTCAAGATTGTCCCCGATGATGGAGTGAGAATGCAGCCAGGCTGTTTCAGCCATACGTTTTTCCAGGCGATCCTGGAATTCTACGGCACTGTGGTATCCCATTTCTTTGAGTAGCTGATTGCGAGCGGCCACTTCAACGATGGTGGTAATATTGCGACCGGGGCAGACGGGAATTTTCAAAAAGGGAATTTCAAGCCCAAGAATACTGTAGGTTTGCCCCTCGAGACCGAGACGGTCATATTCGCTGCCATCTTGCCATTCAACAAGTTCAATCGCCACATCGATTTTTTTACGCTCTCGGATCGCAGCCACCCCAAACAGGTGTTTGATGTTGATGATGCCGAGTCCACGGATCTCCATGTGGTAATGCAACAGGTCGCTGCCCTCGCCAAAGAGAACCGCCGGAAGCTTCATGCGGATTTTTACCACATCATCAGCCACCAGGCGATGCCCCTTGAGAACTAGATCAAGAGCACATTCACTCTTGCCCACTCCGCTTTTACCGAGCAGAAGCACCCCGACACCGAGGACATCGACTAAGACTCCATGCACCGTGGTCGAAGGAAGCAATCGTTCTTCTAGAAACTGGGTAACTAAAGAAATAAATTTGGAGCTCTGATGGCGGGATCGCAGGAGGGGAATCGAAAAGTTTTCAGCATAATCAATCAACAACTGAGGGGCGCTTTGACCCTTGGTAATGATGAGGCAGGAAACATCCAGCTCGCAAAGACGTCGAAGATTGCGCTCGGCGACTGCGGAATCAAGTTGGTTCAGATAACTCAATTCGGTCGACCCCAGAACCTGAATCCGGTCCGGATGCAGGTTGGTCGTATAACCGGCCAGAGCCAGGCCAGGTTTTTGAATGCGCGGAACCTGCACCCGTTTACCAAGACCTCGCTCGCCAGCCAGCAGCTCGAGATCAAGCCCGGCCTCTGTCTCCCCCATCAGCTCTTGGATACTCAGTCCAGGCATGCCTTCCTGATGCTCCGCAGTTCAATTAATAAGACAAACCCAATGGAGCCACAATGGTCATTATAATTTGTCTTCTTCTTCAACGATGATGCGGTAAATATCCTCACTGTCACCAGCATCGATCAGGCGGCGCCTAACAACTGGATTTTTCAGCAACTTGGATATTCTCGCCAGAGTTTTCAGATGAACCCCTACGGACTCTTCAGGAGCCACCAGCAAAAAGAATAGATGGGCCGGCTTACCGTCCATCGAATCGAAATCAACACCGGCACGACTCCGCCCAAATGACAGCAAGAGTTGATCGATATCCTTAAGCTTCCCATGGGGAATGGCAACGCCCTCACCAATACCGGTACTGCCAAGGAGCTCACGTTCCTGCAATACCTTGATTACCTCTTCTCGGTCTAGACTGCTGGTCACCTTGACAATAGCGTCGGTCAACTCGGCCAATACCTCATTTTTTCCGGAGGTCTTCAGGTCTGCCGCAATTGCTGCCGGATTCAGAAGGTCGGCTATCTTCATAACTTGTATGCTTTTATAAGTTTCGAGGATACTAAAAGGCCCGACAGCGGTTAAACGCTCCGCTGTCGGGCTGCGGACAAATTATTTCGATTGAGGAACAATCAAACCGTAGTTACCGTCCTTACGCCGGTAGACAACATTGATCTCGTCACTTACCGAATCGGTAAAGACCAGAAAGTCCTTTTGCAGAAGGTCCATCTGCATAACAGCCTCTTCGACAGCCAGAGGCTTGACAGAAAAGCTGTTACTGCGAATGATGGTCGGCTCGAGAGAACCGACGTCGATACTCTCGGCCTCGAAAACCGTCTTCTGAATCTGTCGCTCTTTACCACCCGTCGGCTTGTGCTTCTTGAGTTTTTCTTTGTAGCGTTTGAACTGACGCTCGAGTTTATCGACCATCGAGTCGATTGCGGCATACATGTCGTTGGTTTCTTCCGAAGCCTTGATCGTAATGCCCTTGGCAGAAATTGTAACAACAGCCTTGTGCCGGATTTTTTTCTCGACTGAAAGCACGGCCTGAGCATCAATCGGCTCATCAATGTACTTTTTTACCCGCTCAAGCTTCTCTTGTACATAAGCGCGAACCGGTTCGCTGACTTCCATATGTCTGAATGTAACGTCAATTTGCATATTAAAACCTCCCAAAGATAAGTTTCCTTCGCGTGAAACCAATCGAATTAAAGTATATCGCTATCTTGAATGTTGGCCATACGCCTGAATTTAAAAAAGCCGTTTGCGTTCAGTTGAAGACCCCAAACCGAGCATTTCACGGTATTTCGTCACTGTCCGCCGAGCAATGTCGATTCCCTGCTGATGCAGGAGATCAACGATCTTCTGATCAGAATAAGGTTTACGCTGGTTTTCGGCGCCAATGATTTCTTTGATTTTGCTTTTTACGCTTTCAGAGGCAATCGAATCGCCTTCAGTCGTATTGATGCCGCTGTTGAAAAAGTATTTCAACTCAAAAAGCCCCTGCGGCGTCTGAACATATTTATTGGTTGTAACCCGACTAATCGTCGATTCGTGCATTTCAATGTCTTCAGCGACATCCCGAAGAACCAGGGGTTTTAGGTAATTGACCCCTTTATCGAAAAATTCACGCTGAAACTTAACGATGCTTTTAGTTACCTTGTAAATCGTCCGTTGACGCTGATGGATGCTCTTGATCAGCCACACCGCGCCACGCATCTTGTCTTGAATATATTCGCCGGCCTTGGCGTCAATATTTTCACCACCAGAAAGCGCATTACGATAAAAAGAGTTGATGCGCAAATTCGGAAGGCCCTCGTCGTTAAGCACAACGACATACTCTTCGTTGATCTTATAGACGAAAATATCCGCAGTAATGTAATGAACGTCTTCCTGACTGTAAACGCTACCTGGCCGAGGGTCGAGACCGGCAATGATTTTGGCGGCTCCAAAAATTTCATCCAGAGAAACCCCGAGGGATTTAGCGATCACTGAATATTTGCGGCTTTCCAGCTCGGAAATATGCTCACGAAGAATCGATTCGACCAGGCTTCCGGACATATCCAGATGAGCGACCTGACGGAGCAGACATTCCTGAAGATTACGAGAAGCGACTCCAGGAGGGTCGAAATCCTGCACCATCGCCAGAGCATTCATGACCTGCTCGACAGAAACGTCCGAGGCGTCGGCGATTTCATCAAGGGAAGCCTGCAGGTACCCATCCTCATCGAGATTTCCGACAATTTCAGCGGCAATCCTGCGGATCTCATCATCCATGTTCGAAAGATTGAGTTGCCACATCAAGTGATCGGTAAGCGTCCCTTTCTTGGTCAGCAGATTCTCGTAGGAAGGCCGGTCATCATCTTCTTCATAATAATCGGCAGTCGATCCTCCCAAGCTATAACCCTCGAGATAAGTCTGCCAATCGATGTCCGCCATTCCCTCGTTTTCACCGGAAACTTCCTTGATTTCTCCAGCCGACTCTTCGCTTTTCTGAGTTTCGGCGGCAGCTTCTTCCCGTTCTTTTTCGTCGAGGATCTCTCCCCCTTCTTCAAGGACGGGATTTTCTTCAAGTTCCTGCTGAACCATGTCGACCAGTTCCATGCGGGACAACTGGAGCAACTTGATTGCCTGCTGCAACTGGGGAGTCATCACCAGTTGTTGGCTGAGTTTTAGTTGCTGACGAAGCTCTAAGGCCATTATCGACTCATTCCGGTATTCATCGGTTTCACGTTAGTCAGTCCAGCCTACAGCTGGAACTTCTCACCAAGGTAAATGGCACGCGCCCTTGAACTCGCGGCAATTTCGGAGGGCACGCCATATTCGAGTATTTCACCCGCGTTAAGAATATACGCTTTATCGCAAACTCCGAGGGTTTCACGTACATTGTGGTCAGAGATCAAAACACCGATCCCACGGCCCTTGAGCTGGGTAATGATATTCTGAATATCCATGACAGCTATAGGGTCGATGCCGGCAAAGGGTTCGTCAAGAAGGATAAAAGCAGGCTCGATGACCAGAGCCCGGGCAATTTCTACCCGCCGGCGCTCCCCCCCGGAAAGGGCATAACCATATGACTTGGCAACATGCCCCAGGCGAAAGTCATCAAGCAATTGCTGCATCCGCTCAATGCGCAGGCTGGGAGACAGATCAAGGGTTTCGAGAATCGCCAGCAGATTCTGTTCAACGGTAAGCTTGCGAAAAACCGAAGCTTCCTGAGGTAGATAGGAAATACCGGCTCGCGCTCGCTGATACATCGGCAGATCGGTGATTTCTTGAGTATCCAGAAAAACCTGGCCCTTATCAGGACGAACCAGGCCAACCACCATGTAAAACGAGGTCGTTTTGCCGGCTCCGTTAGGACCAAGCAACCCTATCACCTCACCAGAAGAAACTTCTAGGTCAACAGATTGAACAACCTGACGCCCACGGTAGCCCTTACACAGCCCCTTAGCAGAGAGCCGACGATTCACTGCTTCTCCCCTTGGGGGTGAAATACAGCATTGACCCTGCCGCCTTCCTTACCGGTCACCACGCTACGTTCCTCATTCAGAAAAACAGTAATTTCATCCCCTTGGACAAAATCCTGCCCCTGGTGCACCTGCGGGTTCCCAGAGAGGACTACCTTACCCTGCTGATTAAAAAAAACCGCCTTATTTCCTGTTGCGGTCCGTTCTCCTTGAATGATACGGACGCCGTTCAGGGCGACAATTTTATCTATAGCCCGACTTCCCGATTGATAATAAATGGACAACTCCTCGGCATAAATACTCACATCCCCTTGCTTTGCTACAACGTTTCCGGAAAATTTAGCAGTTCCGGCCAAATCGTTGCCCTCAAGGTGGTCCGAAGCAATCTCGATCGGTTGGTCGCTGGAATAACTTCCTAATGCAGGCTTGTCTTCAGCCAGGCATGAGGTGGACACACCAGACACCAGCACCAACAGCAAGACTATATGCAACACCATTATTTTCATCATTTATCATTACCATGTAGGCGGCCCTTCACATCAGAAGAAAGCCGGTATGCCTGAGTATCCACGTTCAAATGAAGCCCCTTGCCGGTCAACTCCATCCGTTCAGTAACGATACGAACTGGCGATTCGGTACTGATAACACGCGACGCATCAGAATAATCCAATTGATCGGCATAAAAGGTGTAGCCTTGCACTCCCGTAACGACTACATCACCATAAACACTGACCATTTTACTGTCAGATTCGGTTTCACCCCTTTGCGCCGTCAGAGTCCCGGCCTCGTCACCTTTTTCATTATAAAAGGTCATAAGCACGTTCTGGATGGCACTCGTTCCTTTTTTAACGTTATAATCAGCCGAATCCGCGATCAGGTTCCAGCGCCTGACACCCTCACGGGTTTCAGTGTAATCAATTTTCTTCAGGGCCAGATCAACATTTTCGGGCAACGCTTCCAAGATCTCTTCAGGCGTCCCCCCGCGAAAATTCCGCAGCACCGTCAAAGCCAACAACAATGCCATCGACAAAATGGCAAAACCTAAAATATTCCGTAGCGTTAGCTTGTGTTTCATAACTTGGTGTCAGTATAACATTTCACTCGGGAGGTGTAAAGACAATGCTGGATCATTGGCACGGGATTTGAAGGACCTATTCCCCCTGCGGATCACCGAAGTAACGATCAGTCACCTCAGCCCAGGCCCCTGAATTTTTGAGAATAAAATCACAGATTTCACGTACCGCGCCACGGCCACCGGGACGCTTTGCGACGTAATCCACCAAGGGCTTAATGTCATCGACAGCGTCGGCAACCGTTGCGGAAAAACCAACCCGCCGCAGAATGGGGAGATCAACCACGTCATCGCCGACATAGGCCACCTGATCATCTGTCAACCCCAACGTCACAAGAACTTCAGCATAAGGAACGAGCTTGTCCTTGGCACCCTGATAAACAATATCAATACCGAGTTCCCTGGCCCGCAAAGCGACCACATCCGAGGAGCGCCCGGTAATAATACCAACGACAATACCAGCCCGTTGAATCAACTTAAGACCATGGCCATCCTTGACATCAAATGCTTTGGTTTCGACCCCGTTGTTGTCGTAATAAATACGACCGTCGGTCAGCACGCCATCAACGTCAAGGAGCAACAGCTTAACCCTGCTTAAATCCGTCAACATCAAACCACCCCGGCCTTTAAGAGATCATGCAGGTGAATAATACCGACGGGGGTCTGACTTTCTTCCGTTTCGAAAACAAATAGGGAAGTAATCGAGTGCTGCTCCATTTTCTGCATGGCCTTAGCGGCCAGATTAGAGCGCAGGATTCGTTTAGGCTTAACCGCCATCACGTCTCGAATAGGGCAGTTAAGCGCATCGAGGCCATCTTCAATGGCCCGTCGCAAATCGCCATCCGTAAAGACGCCAACCAAAAACCCCTGACTATCACAGACCCCAGTGATGCCAAGCTTCTTGCTGGTGATCTCAAACAGGGCCTCCTTGAGCAGCATATCTTGAGGGACCAATGGAATCGCACTGCCCGAATGCATCATGTCTTCAACCCGCAGCAACAACCGCTTACCCAGGGCTCCGCCGGGATGAAACAGGGCAAAATCCTCTTCCTTAAACCCTCTACGAATCAGTAAAGTTACCGACAATGCGTCACCCATGGCTACGGTGGCCGTGGTACTGGCGGTCGGGGCCAGACCGAGAGGACAAGCCTCTTCCTTAACCGATATATCAAGGAAGACATCGCCGGCCCGAGCTAAGGTGCTGCCGGAATTTCCGGTCATGGCAATCAAAGGCAAGCCCATTCGCTTGATGACCGGCAGGATACGGGTAATTTCTTCGGTTTCCCCCGAATTAGAAACAGCCATCACCACATCGCCCTTCATCAACATCCCGAGGTCGCCGTGAATGCCTTCAGCCGGATGCAGGAAGAGCGCCGGAGTGCCGGTCGAGGCCATCGTGGCCGCAACCTTCTGACAGATCAACCCGGACTTTCCCATCCCGGTAATCACCAGGCGCCCCTTGCAGGCAAGGATCATCTCTACCGCCTGAACAAAGCTCTCATCAATTCGGTCGAGCAGAGCCAAAATAGCGTCTGCTTCAACCCGAAGAACATGCTGTGCCGTTTCAATCATCTGCTTCAATGTCTAATAACCTTTTACAATGGCGTCAATTGCCAATATCTGTTCGAGCATCCCCTTGAGGTCACCGAGAGGGAGGGAATTGGGGCCGTCGCACAGCGCCTTGTCCGGGTTCTCATGAACCTCCCAGAACAGCCCGTCAATGCCCGTTGCCACCGCCGCCCGCGAAAGTGCTCCAACATACTGCCGCTGCCCGGTAGACGCTGTTCCGGCGCCACCCGGCAACTGCACTGAATGGGTGGCGTCAAAAATCACCGGACAACCGGTTTCACGCATGATCACCAGCGAACGCATGTCGGTTACCAGATTATTGTAACCAAAAGAGGCCCCTCGTTCAGTAAGAAGGATCTGAGGATTACCACTGGCTTCCAGCTTGCCAACTGCATTTTTCATATCCCAGGGAGCCAGGAACTGGCCCTTTTTAACATTGATGACCTTGCCCGTCTGCGCCGCAGCGATGAGCAAGTCGGTCTGCCGACTGAGAAAGGCTGGAATCTGGATGATATCGAGTACTTCGGCGGCCGGACCCACCTGGGTGATATCATGGACATCCGAAATGACCGGAAGCTCGAACTCGGACTTGACCCGAGCCAGAATCCGTAGTCCCTCCTCCAGACCCGGGCCACGAAAAGCGCTGACCGAGGTACGATTAGCCTTATCGTAGGACGCCTTGAACACAAGCCCGATTCCCAGAGAAGCCGTAAGCTCCTTGAGAAAGGCTGCTATACGTAAGGTCAGATCTTCATTTTCAATGGCACAGGGGCCGGCGATCAGTACCAGTGGCCGATTTCCACCGAAAACCACATTACCGACAGTAACTTCACGCACCAACACTGACATCTCCTTTTTGCTTCAGGCAGGCCCCGACGAAGGATTCGAAAAGTGGATGCGGAGTCATCGGCCGGGAACGGAATTCAGGATGAAACTGACATCCAAGAAACCAGGGATGGTCAGCAATCTCGACAATTTCGACCAGATCCGATTCCGGGTTGATGCCGGATAAGACCAGGCCGCACTTCTCTAACGATTTCCGATAGGCATTATTGAATTCGAAGCGATGCCGATGGCGCTCAGAAATGTTTTTCTGCCCGTAAATTCTCCGGGCCAAAGTCGTCTGGCTAAGTTCGCAAGGATAGCTCCCAAGGCGCATGGTGCCGCCCTTCCCCTTCACGACCTTCTGTCCTTCCATGATGTGAATCACGGGATTTTTGGCTTTTTCGCGAAACTCCGCCGAGAACGAATCCTCGATATTGCAGACATGGCGAGCAAATTCAACGACCGCCATCTGCATTCCGAGACAGATCCCGAAAAACGGCACCTTATTTTCGCGAGCATACTGAATTGCAGCGATCTTCCCTTCGCTGCCGCGCTCACCGAATCCGCCGGGAACCAGAATGCCGTCCACATTATCGAAAGTACCATCGATGCCGTGCCGTTCAAGAGATTCGGAATCGACATATTTGAGATTGACCCGGCAATCATTGGCAATTCCACCATGAATCAAAGCCTCGGCCAAAGATTTGTAACTCTCGGTCAACTCGACATACTTGCCAACGATAGCAATCGTCGTCTCTGATGCCGGTTCTTTAATACGTTTGACAATCCGCCGCCACTCAGACAAATCCGGTGCTTTGGTCCAGATATTCAGATAATCAACCAAACGCTCGTCAAGACCCTGCTCATGGTAGGCCACCGGCACTTCATAGATCGAGCCGACATCGCGAGCCGTGATGACCGCCTCTTCTTTGACGTTGCAAAACAGAGCAATTTTGGCCTTCATATCACGGGGAATTTCCCGGTCACAACGGCACAACAGGATGTCAGGCAGAATACCAATCTCGCGCAACTCCTTAACACTGTGCTGAGTCGGCTTGGTTTTCAATTCACCTGCGGTGGGAATGTAAGGCACCAGAGTCAGGTGAATATACAGGACGTTTTCCTGGCCGCGGTCGGTGCGAAACTGACGAATCGCCTCGAGAAACGGCAGCGACTCAATATCACCAACAGTCCCGCCAACTTCAACGATCGCGAGATCAACCCCATGGGCGTTATCGAGAATCTTGGCCTTGATTTCATTGGTAATGTGCGGAATGACCTGAACCGTGCCGCCAAGATAATCGCCACGGCGCTCTTTGCGAATAACCGAGTCGTAGACCTGTCCGGTCGTAAAATTCGATTTACGGGAGAGAGTTGCCGAGGTAAAACGCTCGTAATGCCCCAGGTCGAGATCGGTTTCGGCCCCGTCGTCGGTTACGAAAACCTCTCCATGCTGAAACGGACTCATGGTTCCCGGATCAACATTGATATAAGGGTCAAGCTTCTGCATGGATACCTTCAGTCCCCGCGCTTCCAGCAGTGCCCCCATCGATGCGGCAGCCAAACCCTTACCGAGTGAAGAAACAACCCCCCCGGTAACAAACACAAACTTGGTCTTCATCCTAACTCCTTTTATTGTTACCCGGGCGCCAAAAGGCCAACCCGACTTTAAATCGAATCAGGAATAGTACACTGATGCCCCTAAAAAGAAAACCCCAAATTTCCCGACTGCTATCCTTGTCCGGCAGCATGAAGCAAAGACCGAACCAACTCAAGATCCGCCGGAGTATCAACCCCTTGGGAAACCAGGTCCGTCTCCACCACCCGGATCCGGTAGCCGTGTTCCAGGGCTCTGAGTTGCTCCAACTTTTCAGTATTTTCAAGGGGGGTTGACGGCATCTTGGGATAACCAAGCAAAAAGTCCTTGCGATAAACATACAGACCAATGTGCTTGTACGCCCTGAGTTTATCGAAGTGCTCGGACAGGCGCTGTCCATAATCGCGTGGATGGGGAATCGGGGCCCGGGAAAAATAGAGCGCAAAACCATGACCGTCAACGACGACCTTCACCACATTGGGATTGAGAAACTCCTCCACGGACCCGACCGGGGTCATCAGTGTTCCCATCGGGATCGTGGCATCGTCCAATAGCGGGGCAACTGCAAGATCGATCATCCGCGGGTCAATCAACGGTTCATCTCCCTGCACATTGACCACAAGATCAGTATCGATACGCTCGGCGATCTCAGCCAACCGATCCGTCCCGGTAGGGTGGTCCGGGCGGGTCATCTGCACCTCGCCACCAAATGCCAAAACGGCCTGAAAGATCCGTTCATCATCAGTGGCGACAATGACCCGATCTACCCGGGAGGATTCGATGGTCCGCTCATAAACCCACTGAATCATCGGTTTACCGAGGATATCGGCCAAAGGCTTGCCGGGAAATCTCGTCGAAGCATAACGAGCGGGGATAATGGCGGTGACGCGCATGGGAAAATCCTTTATGGGTGCTTTCGCAGAAAATTTTGCAACAGGTTAAGTACAATCATGCCAGACATAGCGATGACATCCTACAACCTCCGAAGCTAAAGAGGCGGTTCAAAACTGACGACAGCAGGGATGGTGAAGACTTGAAAAATCTCGCTACGAACCCGTTGCAGCGCGATTTTCCGACTGGCCCAGGAAACGCCACGCAGGGTAAAAAAATTGCCCGGAGATGTCAAGGCGGGAAAACGCCCCCGGCCTTTCATGCCACAGGAAGACTGACTGTTTCCGGATCACCGGCCTCAGTGCATCTGTCCTTGAAAGAAAAACCTCATTGCCAGGCACGGATAGACGACCTCAAGCCCAGCAACCATCATACGATCACAGTTATCAAAATGAGAAGACGTGACGACAGTATAGCATCACCAGAAAAATGAAAAACAGGAGACAAAAACGACCTAACCAGGAATCAAAGGCACGCCGTATCAGGGACAGGAGGGCTAATCAAAGAAAAACCCGGTATTTTCAGAAAAAGTTGCTTCCAGTTCAACGAGCAACATTTTCATCTGTGAATATTCGATTCCCAAAGCCAGAGCGCCAGGAACCTGAGACAATTTAATTCTAGCATCAGATTTTACGCAACCGATGCCCAGGGTCCGACACAAACTGCTCGCAACATTAACGGTGGCAGCCAGCCGAAAGGCCTCAGGATAGACTTCAGCCGCCAGGTCGAGGCGGTCGTGATGGCGTATGGCCTGAATCATCATCTTGCTGAAATTCCATTTTTCCAACACGGCCGCACTGATGACCGCGTGCGAAAAATGAAAATGCTCTTTTTCAAGAGAATCCTGCGAGGCCGTACCTTCATCGACTGCGGCCACCAGCTGTTCGTATTTAGGCCAGTTAAAATCAAGCATAATCATTTTGCCAATATGGCGAAAAAGCCCTCCCAGGAAGGCCTCCTCCGAGGCAGTCGAATGAAAAGTACGAGCGACTATCTGGGCCCCGAGTGCGCACCCCACCGAGTCTTCCCAAAGACGCCTCTGCACCGGCCCTGGATCCTTATTGATACCCTTCAGGCAGGCAACCAAAACCAGACTTTTCAGTGCATTTTCCCCAAGAATTACCACCGCCCTGGGCAAGGACAGGACCTCCCGGTGTACACCATAAAACGCCGAGTTGGCCATCCCGAGCAACCGGCCGGCAAGGACTGGATCACAAGCGATCAGTTGAGCCAGTGAATTGGCCGTATAATCTGATGAACGTAACATGGCCAGAACCTTGGTGGCCACAACAGACATCGGAGGCAGATTGTACATCGAATCGACAATTTCACAGAGATTATCAGGCATAAATCACCTCAAAAGCAAATCAAGCGTCAGCCGGCATGTACCTAAAAGAGTTAATTATACGTTGCAAACATTGAGCCATTAAACACATAAAACAATCAACAAACGACAAACCATCCGACATCAATCCAATATCAAGCATAATTGTTGTTTTATAAGGACAAACCCGGCTATGATACACAAGATAAACCTTAATCCTCATTTTTTCGGATTCGCGAAACAGGTTCGTAAAAACCAAGTGAAAGAAAAGTGATGGCAGAGATTATCGCAACCGCAGCCTATCCGGTCAGCCCCCTCAAAAGTTACCTGAGCCAGCAGAAAACCGATGAGGAAAAGCAGGCCGGATCGCTTGATACCGATCGCCAGGCAGAGAAAGAAACAACGGAAACCGGTTCCGCTGAAGACAGGGTGACGCTGAGCCGGGAAGCTCGCCAAATCAGCGAACTGGCTGCTGCCGACCGCGATGTAAAAAACCACGAAGCCGCCCATTCTGCTGCTGGCGGACAATTCGCCGGAAACCCCAGCTACACCTACGAGCAGGGTCCGGACGGAAAATACTATACCGTGGCCGGCGAAGTGCCAATTGACACGTCTCCAGTCATCGGCAACCCCGCGGCCACCATAAAAAAAGCCCAAATTGTACGTTCGGCAGCCCTGGCCCCCACTCGGCCCTCGGCGCAAGACCAACAGGTGGCAGCAAAGGCAACCGACATGCAAGCTGACGCCTTAGCAGACATACGAACAGCCAGCCTGGAAGAAGCGACCGAAAGTCGCGAAGAAGGGAGTCACCAAAACAGCTCGCCTGCTACAGACGCTGGCACACCCCCTACACGCTCGTTGGACCTGTACGCCTGACTCCCCCGCAAAACCAATCCCGCCCCCGGATTATCCCCGTTCCAATCCCCGCTACAGCGAACCGAAATAACCATCCTCGTTAATGGACAACACCCGGTCAAGAATCTCTTCGATATTTTCGGATCGGGTAGGAGGCGGGGTCGCCCCCGCCGTCCTCCCACACCACCGTGCGTACGGTTCCGTACACGGCGGTTCACGTGGCGTTCTGAAAGCGTCGGAGTTGATCACTTAACGACACCAACCCCGCTTTGTCGAAGTAAGA
>JBFHFM010000025.1:0-19891 GCA_041583595.1 Trichloromonas sp.
ATTGAGTGACTTAAAAACAGTGATTGGTGATAGGCGATCAGTTTATCTCACCAATCACCAATCACTGATCACTAATTACTGCCTTTTACAGAAGATTAGCTGCCAGCTCGGCCAAAGAGGATCGCTCGCCCTTGGTCAAGGTGACATGCCCGGCGATCGCCTGCCCCTTGAATTTCTCGACGGTGTACGTCAAGCCGTTGCTGGAAGAGTCCACGTAAGGGTTGTCAATCTGGTAAGGGTCGCCGGTCAGTACGACCTTGGTCCCTTCCCCGGCTCGGGTAATAATCGTCTTCACCTCGTGCGGGGTCAGGTTCTGGGCTTCGTCAACAATCATGTACTGTTTGGGAATGGACCGGCCTCGGATGTAAGTGAGCGGTTCGATTTCAAGAATTCCCATGTCGACAAGTTCCTTGTAGCCCCGTTTGTGCTTTCCGCCTCGCTCCTCGACAGCGCCCAACAACAGCTCGACGTTATCAAAAATCGGCTGCATCCAGGGCGCCAGTTTTTCCTCGACATCGCCGGGAAGAAAACCGAGATCGCGCCCCATGGGAAAAACAGGACGGGAAACCAATAGTCGACTGAAAGCCGATTGATCGGCAACCAGGTGCAGCCCGGCGGCAATGGCAAGCAGAGTTTTGCCGGTACCGGCTTTACCCACCAGGGTCACCAATTGGAGACTGTCATCCAGCAACAGATTGAGAGCAAACTGCTGTTCGCGGTTGCGGGGCAAAATCCCCCAAAGGCCCTCTTTAGGGGCGCGAATCAGTGGGGTGACTCGCTGCATGGCATAATCGTAGCGACCGATAGCCGAATGTGACGGATTAGCCTCATCAACCAGGGTGACACACTGGTTAGGATAATAATCGCCCGCCAAGGGAAGATATCCCTGCCCATAAAAACGATCGACCTCATCCTTATTAATCAGCACCTCGGCTGTGCCGGTATAAAGCTCGTCGATAGATACCTTATCCGATTCGTAATCAGCGGCCTCCAGACCGACGGCATCGGCCTTGATCCGAAGATTGGTATCTTTGGTGACGAAAATGACCGGGCAATCACAATTTTTTTGCAACTCGACGGCCACCGCAAGGATCCGGTTATCCCCCCGATCGACCTGAAGCTCCGGAGGAAGCCCTTTCATAGTCTCATCGGTATAGAGCTGCACCTTGAGCACACCGCCCTTTTCCAGAGGAACACCGTCGCTGAGTTTGTTTTTAGCCCGAAAAGCGTCAAGCAGACGGGACACCTGGCGAGCGTTGCGGCCGATTTCGTTCATATCTTTTTTGAATCGGTCAATTTCCTCGATTACGGTAATTGGAATCACCACATCGTTATCGTCAAAACGAAACAGGGCCTGGGGATCGTGCAGCAGAACGTTGGTATCGAGAACAAAAGCTTTTTTCATAGCAATCCCTCCGAAAAATTTGGGCGTTAATCAGGCAAACATCGCCAGTTAGCGTTCGTACTCGAGGACGTCAAGACCTTCGGATGTCGCCAGAATCTTGACATGAACGGGAATATTCTTACCGGGAATATTTCGCCTGCTTTCCAGAACCACCTCGCCGTTCTTGTTCAGGGCATTGACAACCTCTTCAGGAGACTCCTGAATGACGTATTTGTGATAAACCGGGGTTCGCATCAGATCATCACGAGTCACCAATTTTTCTGGCGGAAGCGAGCAGGCGGCGAACATAAACAATAGACTCGCAACCAACATTCTTATCATCGCATCACTCCTTGGTCAGCAGGGTCGTTGCATCAGGCCGTCACCTGCGCAAGCAGGATCCCTAAAGCATGAAGCAGACTGTCGATTTCCTGGTGGGTGTTGAAATAACCGGGGCTGATCCGAACTGTCCCACGGGGATATGTTTGGATCGTCCGATGAGCATCCGGTGCGCAATGCAGGCCCACCCGGCAGACGATACCATGATCTCGATCAAGGGCGAAACCGACCTGAGACGGATCCGTCCCCGTAAGATTGATAGAGAGCGCCCCGCCGTGCCCTCCAGGGGTAAGCGGTCCATACAATTCCACGCCAGTTCGCCCTTGGAGCCCTTCGATCAGGTGGCCGATAAGATCGGCTTCATGTCCCCTGATTTTATCGAGACCCGTTTCGACAAGAAATTCAACACCTGCTTTCAAACCAGCGATACCGGGGGTATTGAGTGTACCGGCCTCATACCGCTCAGGCATCTGCTCGGGAGGCCATTCGGAGTGGGAATTGCTTCCCGTTCCCCCGTAAATCAGCGGTTTAAGCTGCAGCCCCTCACGCACATACAGCATGCCCGTTCCCTGTGGACCCATCAGCCCCTTATGCCCCGGCACCGCCAACAGGTCGATCCCCATCTCTTCGACATCGATAGGAAAGATGCCTGCACTCTGAGCCGCATCAAGCAGAAAGAGAATCCCCTGCTGCTGACACCAGGGGCCAATTTCTTCAGCAGGTTGCAGTGTGCCGGTCACATTGGAACAGTGGGTAAGAACCACCAGTCGGGTCTTCTCTGCACAGGCCGCCCGAATGGCGGCCGGATCAATTCGACCCTGACGGTCCGCAGGCACCTTGACGATTTCAACTCCAAGTTCCTGCAGGGCCCGCAGAGGACGAGTAACCGCGTTATGCTCCATGCTCGAAGTCACAACCCGGTCTCCTGGATGCAGCAAACCGAACAAGGCCAGGTTAATGGCCTCGGTGGCATTGGCGGTAAAGGCAATACGGGCGCTGTCACGAATGCCGAAAAACCCGGCCAACACTTCACGAGTCTCAAAGATCAGACGAGCAGCCTCAAGCCCCATCAGGTGCCCTCCCCGTCCAGGATTGGCACCAACACTGCGCAAGGCCTGGTCTACGGCACAATAGACCGATTCGGGCTTGGGAAAGGTAGTCGCTGCATTATCAAGATAAATCGTCATTTTTTTATTAGAATATCAGATTAAGACCGAAAAGGGCAAGTCATGAAGATGCTATAATGACGCTACTTGCGGGGTTCGCGACACATGGGGTCACGCCCGCCCTGATGGCGATTGAAGGTCCGGGCCAACCCCCGGCACCCACCATAGCAGATCGACAAATCACGGCAGTTCATGCAACCCGTTGGAGTCGCAGCAATTTCCGTGCGAATCCGCAATCGCGCAGGACCTGCCCAAAGCTCTTCAACCGAATGCTTAAGTAACGACCCGAGCTTTTCGGGCCAGGACGAACAGGGATAAAGATCCCCTCCTCTATCGACATAACCAAGACTGTTGGCCGCTTGACAACCTCCGTACTCACTGCGGCTATCTTGACGGTCGGGACAGAGCAGTTCCCAGAGAAACAGATCATGCACCTCAAGCTCCAGCCCCGAGGTAGCATCGGGAGGAAGATCTTGAGCCAATCGCTGCAGGTCGCATGGAGTGACCAAACTGGCGACAGAAAGGTTCTCGACGCTACCATCGAAACTGACGTTTGGCAACTTAATTTTACCCACCTGATGATCCCGGCAAAACTCAAAAAGCCTTGGAATCTTTGCAACATTATCATGGCGGGGCACCAACAGTAACGCTGGATCCAGGCCCTTCTTGCGTATCGAATCCAGTTGGGCAGAAAGAAGCGTAACATCGTCAGCAAGGAGGCAGGAAGCGGCGTCAAGATACAACTGCCGCACCGGCAACCCGGGATGTACGGATTTAAGCTCGGCGGCCGTTCCTTCACAGACCAGGAGAACCTGGACGCCGGCATCGGCAAACAGACGCAAAATATCGTGAATCGCCGGGTGGGCCAGTGGGCGCCCTTCAAGGGTAACGAAGAACACTCCGGCCTCGATCAAGCGTTCGGCAACGGTCAGCACTTCTCCTTCAAGGAGCGAGTCATCGGATGACAGGTGCCAGGAAATTCGCAAGGGAGTATCGAGCAGGTCTATGGTCATAGGTCAAGGGCGGTATGTTCGAGCGATTCAAGAAGAAAAACGGGATCAAAAAAAGAGGGGGACAGCAGTGCTGCCCCCCAATGAAACCTGGTTCTCAGCAGGGATGGACGTTCGAGGAACCAACCACCCGGGGCTTCATATATTTCTTCATACGCCTCACCTCCTTTATACCTATTGATTGAGTTAACCACTATCGATAAACAAGAAACTTGAACTCGTACAAGCAACTCAGGATCCGATTTGCTTATTTCCAGCAATGGGGATCGGGCTGGTTAAAATCGCCAGTCACAGCAAAAGTACGGGCAGTGCAACCACCCAGGCATTTTTCAAAAGAACCACACTCAATGCACTTGCCGGAAGCTTCTTTATTACGCATTTTTTTCAGAACTGGAGAGTCGTACCACAGCGAATCGAAGTCGTCTTTGAGGATATTCCCGACAACCAGAGGGATAAAACCGCAGGGAGTGATGTCTCCGTTAGGACGCATATTGAGGGAAAGTTTACCACAACTGCTTCCGTTGACCAAACTTTTCTCCTCATACCCCGGCAGGGAGGAAATCACCGGATCATCAAAAGAAATCAACAGATCGGTTGTCTCCTGCTTGACCTGAAGCGCCTCCACGTAAAAGGCCTTCCATTCTTCAGGAGAGAGATCAAGGTCTTCCCGGTTCTTAAACCCGCGACCGCTGCACTTGAAATTATGCAAGTAAACCTGAGCGACCCCGTGGCTCCTGGCCAGATCGAGAAGTTCACGGAAATTGCGGTAATTGATTCGAGAAATGACCGAACTCATGGTAGTGCGGACGCCGGCTCGACGCAAATGATCCAGCGCCGCAACTGCCCTCTCGAAAGACCCTGGCATATTGCGGAAATCGTCGTGCAGCGCCGCTTCGGCACTGTCAATACTGATCCCCACACTCTTGAAACCGCTGGCGCGCAAGAGCTTTGCAGCTGCGGCATCAACCAGCCAGCCATTGGAGTTCATCGAAACATTGAGTCCCTTGCCAGTCGCGTAATCAGCAATCTCAAAAAGATCATCACGAATCAACGGCTCACCGCCGCCAAAATTGATGTACGGAATTTGTTTTTCAGCCAGAATGTCGACTATCTTCAGAATGTCGGAAGTCGGCAGTTCTTCTCCCACCTCATCCCGGCTATAGCAATGGGAACAACTGAAATTACAGCGAAAAGACAGAGTCCAGTTGAAGGTCAGTGGAGCCGAAAAGAGCTCATTTACCGAATCAGTCATATTTGAGCCACCCCCTCTTCAGCAAGTCATCAACAAAGACGTTTACATCTTCGATCAACTCTTGCCGCTCGACTGTGAATTCTTCAGCCAGAGCGTCAACCACATCGCTAAGCGAACGCTGACCGTCACAGAGACTCCAGATTTTACCACCGACCAGGTTAAGCTGGTGCATCATACCGGAAATAATCAGGATGACGCTCCCCTTGTCGGAGACGTCCTCGCCCGCCTCCAGGGCTTTGACAATTTCTGCCTCGCGACGTTTCTCCACACGCCAGACGATATCGGGATTGCGTAACAATTTATTCAACAGGTCATTCCTTCCCAATAAATAACTTTGCACCTGGAGCCGCAATCAAACCGGCTCTCGCTGCAACAGACTTATTCCAAAAACGAAGACAAAACCGGCGAGAACAGCGACCTTGCCGTATAACGGAACTCCGGCTGCAGTCGCGGCCAGCCCCCAGTTTTGCACCAGAGCACCGCCAATCAGCATGCCGACGGCAACCAGACCGGCATCAGCATCCCCCTCTCCGGCCTTGATCAGCTGTCGAAACGGACAACCGCCAATCAGAACAGAAAGCCAACCGACCAGAGCCATGCCGAGAAAACTCCACAGGTGGTTAAGATGGGCGCTCGGTTGCCCATAAAGAGCAAGGTTGAAGCGACCAGTGAGCAAATTGAAAACCACGCCACTCAAGACAAAAGCGAGCAAACCATAGAGGAGCGGCGAACGGTATCCCAGCAGCAAAGTGTCGCGTACCCCACCGGTGACACACAGGCGACTTCGCTGGGCCAGAGCGCCAAGCCCCAACCCGGCGGCCAAAGCGATCAACCAGGGGGCATGCTGCGTAGCACTGCCGCCAGTAGAAAAGAGTAAAAACCCAGGTCTAGCCAGTAAAAAAACAAGCAACAGGGCAAACAGTCCGGGAACCAGGAAGCCGCTTCCCTTCTGCGCCTGGGCGGGGGCCAGATGAACGCCTCCGGTCATGGTTTTGAGCCCAGCCCAGACTCCAGCAACCAGACCGAATACCCCAGCCAACGCAGTCAGATCGCCTGCGGTAAAACGTAGAAACAGCTTGATCGGACAGCCAATAAAAACAGCGCAGCCGACCATCAGGAACACTCCGGCAAAGAGCCG
Source organism: Trichloromonas sp. (assembly GCA_041583595.1). Lineage (GTDB taxonomy): Bacteria > Desulfobacterota > Desulfuromonadia > Desulfuromonadales > Trichloromonadaceae > Trichloromonas. Next base: position 6,290 of record JBFHFM010000025.1, read on the forward strand.
AGGCAAAGGCGCGCTGCCGCCGCGGGAGCGAAACTCACGGAACAGGGTGGAACAGGCCATAGAACCAAGCACGAAACCAATCAGTTCCGGCCGCAGATATTGCATACGCGAATTATCATGCAGGCCAAGAGCTCCGGCGCTGTTTTCAAGAAAACAAGAGACGCAAATACCTGAGTTCTGTGGATTACCCCAGACCGAAAGAAGCACACCCAGAGTACCGAGGGAAAGACCGGCCAGAATAACGATCCAAAGATGTCGATCACGAAAATTCATCGTTTATTCACATCCCCCAGCCAGACGGCTCTGCAGGTAATGCAGTTCCCGGAGGGTTGTCACCAATGACCGGTTATCCGGGTTGGCCTGAACCTTAGGAGCCAGCTCGCTCAGGCCCTGATCCACCAACTGACGGATTTCTGTCCGCCGGGACAGAAGCCCGGTTTCATCCAGATAATGGCCATCGATCTTCACAGCCTGTACATAGTTGGAGATGGCCTGGTCAAGAACACCCATTCCACGAAGAATTTCACCGCGCAGAATGAACCCATAGGCATCCCCTGGATAATTTCGCCCGACTTCATCCAGATGAAGCAAAGCAGCCTGCGGATTACCAGCTTCGAGTTGAGCCTCGACGGGCGCATATACTTTCTGCAAGAAAGCCACCCGAGCCTGAGCGGCCAGTTCTCGTTCCATCGCTTTATCAAGACCACTGGAATGCTGTTTCGAGTTTTCACCGGATGCCGTCAGGAGCAGCGCAACCATCGCTGCGACCGCAACCATTATAAGTATCCAGAGCGAATGGGTCAGAGATAATTTCAGGAACATATTAATAGGTCTGGTAAGGGGGCATATTGACCCGCCGTGCCATATCGCGAATCGGATCGTAATCGCTATCAAGCAGTTCTTCAAAGCCATCAACCCAAGCCGATTTGAGCACCTTGACTTGCTCACCGTCGATCTCGACCGTATCTTCTGGAGTCAGATCGAGCAAGGCCTGTTTAACCTTAGCGAAAATCTCCGGGTCAAGACCAGGAGCGGCGCCAAAGGTACAGTACGGAATGACCTGACTCTGGGCCAGAATAACGAAGTCATCCGCGGTGATTTTACCAGCCAGGGTCATCTCTTCGAGATCTAGAGCTGGTGCAGCGGCAACGTCAAAATCACCGAAATAGACACCATAGATGACCTTTTCATGTTTAAAGGATCCGGAGGGAATTGCGTAGTAACCGAGATCCCGCTCGGGATCAATCCCGGCCTGCAACATAAGATCGTACTGAGCCAGATAACCCGTGGGCGCCATCACCGGCCCAAAAACCAGGCGCTTGCCACGGATATCCTCAAGCGTCTTAATGCCACTGTCCTTGCGGGCAATCAGGGTACCGGCGGTGCGAGAACCGTAATGCCCGCGCTTGTCGGCCGCCAGTAGTTTGAGATCATCATCCTCTTTAAGCATGACATACAACAGTGAATTAGTGTGGGTCAGGGCAAATTCGCCTGACTGAAAACGTTCTTCAAATTCATGTGTATCGACCGGTACCGTTTCAAACGTTACCCCTGCCTTTTCAGACAGATAGCGGGATAAGGGACTAAACCGTTCCATGGTTTCCTGCTCGTTGTTGCAATTCATATAACCGATTCGCAACACCGGGCGTTCCTTGATCTGGTCACAACCGGAAAAAAACAACGCCAACATGACCAGGGACGACAGGAGCACAAGATAATGACGCTTCATATGATTTCATCTCTACGGAATATTAGGTTCACTGCGCGATTGTCAATGGTGATGCGGGCATAACAGCCAAGGGATTCCCAGCGTCGACCACCCCCATTCCGACAATATCTTCAGCGTCGCGGATAAAGGTGTCGATAGCCATTGCGTCGGTTGTCCCCCACCAGTTTGAACGGGCATCGACCCCCCCTTCGCCGTCATTAATCAAAGCGTATTGGCCGTTGCCAGCCAACAGGTTGCCGCGAAGTCTCCCTTTGGAGTTCTGCCATCGGATACCAGCCCGACCGTTACCAGCAACCAGATTGCCGTTAACAAAGACATCTGATTCTTCAAGAAAGATGCCATGTTCGCTATTGTCGAGTATTCGACTATTTTCGAGGGTGCCGCGAGAGCGCTGCAGGTAAATCCCCTTACGGTTACCTGCAACCAGCAGAGACTTGGCGTCAAGGCTGGAATCACGCAGGTTAAGGCCATTGATCAGGTTACCAGCCACCTCACAGTCACTCATGGTCAAATCACTGTAAACACAACGAATCCCCCAATAATTATCACCCACCCGAGTTGCGTTAAGGCGAACCTCCGAATTGCGAAACTGCATACCGTTAAAATTGCTTTCAACCAAACCGCCATCCATGACAATGGTCGATTCCTGAAATTGCATGCCACGCAGGTTATGGGTAAAGACCGAATTTTTTATGGAAGCATTGGAGAAATGGGCGTGAAAGCCCCGGTAGGCGTATTCGACCAGACAGTGCTCAAGAAGGTTTTCCTCCTCCGACGCCATTATGTTGATCGCGCCCCAATCCCCAGGCGCCGGGCCCGCTTCGGCGCTGGTGAAACGCACCGGCTGCTCGGTCGTACCAAGCACCCTAAGCACTCCTTGAATAAATATCTCATTTTCGCCAATGCCGTCGTCATTGGTATCGCGGCGGGTAAACCGAACTTCAGTTCCCGGACGTATTTCAAGCGTCACACCCGAAGGAATTGTCAAAATTCCGTCTACCAGCACCCGGCCGCTCCAGACAGCATCCTGCCAGAGACTCTGCTCTCCACGGTACTCTGTATCGGCCCGAGATTCGGCCACCGGCCAACAGCAAAGAAGGAGTACCAGCAAAATCAATCTCATGGCCGCCTCCCCTGATCAAAATTCAGAAGTCGCAGATCCTCCCGGTTGCCGCTCACGCCCGAAAGGTCACCGGCCAGCGTCTGGTCATACAGCACCAGCCCCAGGTCATTGCCGGAGATCTGATTGCCTTGAAGCAGCGGACGGCTGGAAGCATCGGCGAAAACGCCCTCTTCGAAATGATCAGCCACCCGATTACCCACTAGCTGAGGATGCGAACCAAGCCAGCAGAAAATACCGGCCTCCCCTTTCTCAAGGACATTATCGATAATCAGCGGAGCACTCCCCTGCTGGGCGATAATGCCGTAGCGGTTGAAGCGCAGTTGATTGCTGCGTACTTCCGGAGAAGAACCGATTAACAGCAGGGCGGTTTCAGCATGTTCGATCTGGGCATGCTCAATGCGACTGTCCTTCGAGTTGGCTAAAGTAATGCCAGCCCAAGCAGGCTCGCCCTCTGCAGGAACCGACAGGGGAATAAAGCGAACCGGGTGTCGAACGGTCCCATTAATCTGCAAAGTGCCGCGAACCAAAAGCTCGGTCTCCGGGGAGAGGTACTCAGGATCAATCTTGGTGCCTTCAGCCGGTAGCACGTAAATGATAGTCCCGGGACGCAGCCGCAGGGTGCTGTGAGCCGGAACCAGAACATCACCGGGCATGTACAGCTCACCACCGAGCTCGCTCTGACCGACCAGGACCCCGGAAATGGTGTGCATCTGCGCCAGATCGTCGACACTGGGCTGGCGCGGCACCGGCGCGCAAGCAGCAAACAGCCACAGGGAAATGAAAAAAACGCCCCACCTCAGGTTCAGATCCATCGCAGCTCCATCATCAACTGGCGAGCGGCAGCGGCAGGTGGCGTGCCAGCCTCGATCAATGCCATCAGCCGATCCATGAAATCTGCGGTCAGAAGATGGTCAAGCTTGTTCAGGGCGGGAACGACCGTGGTAAATTGCAGATCATCCAGGGGCCGCCGACCACTGAGCAAGTATAGACCGCCAGGAATCGTTAACAGTATTGCAAGATCGGCAGAAGGTTTGTCGGCCAGAGCCATATCAACGGTCTCCGCACGCACTGCGCCCTCGCCCTGATGCGTAGGAACAACAACCTGAACCGTTTCAATCCCCGTCTTTTCCTTGATATACAGACAGGCCAGAGCCGCGACCGCAGCCTCACGCTCACCTTGGGTAACTCCAAGGTGCAATTTCGGTCCAAAGCAGGCACCGGCAGGCCCGCAATGAAGCAGTAACAAGAAACAGACCAGAGAAAAAATTGATTTCATTCAACATCCAGCGAGAGAAAGGACCAGAAAACGAAACAATCCACAAAAAATAAATAACAGCAAGTTACGTACCGAAGAAAGGTTAATCCAGATAAGGGGATATGAAGGGACGCGCAGGAATCAATCGAGTAACCGGTATTTTTCCATTTTGTAACGCAATGTGGTCCGCTTGATACCGAGGATTTCCGCAGCCCGTGTCTGCAACCCTTTTTCGCGGGCCAAGGTCTGAACAATCAGCTGACGTTCGAGATCTTCTAGAATTTCCGTCAAACTACCACCACTTTCAGGGAGCTCGAGGCAGATCTGCTCCGGCCCCTGTATCGCCTGGGGCAGATCCCGCGGGGTAAGCACCTCCCCCTTGGACAATACAACCGCGCGCTCCATCACATTCTGCAATTCGCGCACGTTGCCCGGCCATTCATAGGCCAGCAGGCAACTTAGAGCCCGAGGTGAGAGCTGGGTCACCTGTCGCCCTGTTTCCCGCACATATTTTTTTAGAAAATAGGCAGTCAGTGGCTCGATATCTTCGCGCCGGTCGCGTAGAGGGGGGAGTTCGATATTGACAACATTCAATCGGTAATAGAGATCTTCCCGAAAAGCCCCGAGCTTCACCTGATCCTCGAGATTCTTGTTGGTCGCTGCCACCAGCCTCACATCGCTACGAATGGTGCGGATTCCGCCAACGCGCTCAAACTCGTGTTCCTGAATCACCCGCAGAAGCTTAACCTGGGCAGAAAGCGACATCTCACCAACCTCATCGATAAACAGAGTGCCTTGATGCGCCAGCTCAAAACGTCCTTTTTTGGTCGCCAGTGCTCCGGTGAAGGCTCCTTTTTCGTGACCAAAGAGTTCACTTTCAAGGATCCCTTCGGAAAGGGCGGCACAGTTAAGCACGATGAAGGGATTGTCTCTCCGATTAGAACGCTGATGAATCGATCGAGCGATCAGCTCCTTGCCCGTCCCAGACTCGCCAGTAACCAGCACGTTCGCATTGGAAGTCGCCACCGAATCGACCACATCAAAGACCCGCTGCATGGCTTGCGATTCGCCAACAATCCCGGAAAAAGGATAACGCTCCTGCCGTTCCTGCTGAAGATATCGATTTTCGGCGAGCAGACGCTCGCGCTCGAGCGCTTTGGCCACGGTCAGCTTAATCTCGTCGCTCTCAAAGGGCTTGGTAAGATAATCATAAGCCCCGGCCCGCAACGCCTGCACAGCACTTTCAACGGTGCCGTAAGCAGTAATGACCATCACCGGTAAAGCGGGATCAAAGGACTTAAGCTCTTCAAGTAAGGCCAAGCCATCCATCCCTGGCATCTGGATATCAGTAATCACTAAATCGAAGCTTTCGCCGGAAATCCGACGCATCGCCTCGACTCCCGACTTCACCGCTGCGGCCTGATACCCTTCACGGGCCAGCACCCGGACCAGTAGCCGCCGCATTCCCTCTTCGTCATCAACAATGAGAATCTTTTCCCCAGCCACCCTCAATCCTCATGTTTCCGATGGTAGATACGGTTTTTACCTTTGCGCTTGGCCTCGTAAAGCAAGGCGTCAGCCACATGCAAAAGGGCGTCGCGGTCAATGCCGTCTTCCGGGTAGGCCGCTACACCGACACTCACAGTAACTCCGCTATCAGCGATCCCCTTCAGATATTCAACTGATCGTTCTTCAATCATCCGACGCGCTCTTTCGGCCGCAGTTAAGGCGACATCAAGCCCCGTTTCAGGTAGTATCGCAATAAACTCTTCGCCACCGTAGCGAAAAACCATATCGCATTCACGCATCGATTCACGTAATATTTCAGCCACCCCGACCAGCGCCTTATCCCCCTTGAAATGACCATAGGTGTCATTGAACAACTTGAAATTATCTACGTCAAACATAAGCAATGTCAAGGGCTTGGCGTAACGTCGAGCGCGGGTCATTTCTTCTTTTAGCATGAGACGAAATTGACGCTGATTGTATAGGCCGGTCAGGCCGTCGGTCAAAGCCAGGTGCTGGGTGCGTTGATGAAGACAGGCATTATCGATGCTCATAGCTGCAAACGATGCGAGAATCGACAAAATATTCAGGCACCCTTCGGCAAAAGTCCGCGGTTCAAAAGCATCCAGACAGATCAGGCCGACTATATTATTCTGTATTTTGAGCGGTACGGCCACCAGCGAGCGAATTTCCTTCTGAAGAATCAGCGCCTCGTCTACACAGGTCGATGATTCAATATTTTCAAGGCAAAAAATTTCACCGTCATCAAGCACTCGGCGAACCAGCGAACCTTCCTTTACCGGCCAGCGATGGCGATCAAGATACTGATCGCTCAAACCGGCCTGGACATGCAATGACAGATGACTAAGTGGATGATCATAGAGGGCAATACTGCCGGCTGGCATATCCGTAACGGCCATGGCGCTGTAGAGAATATTCCGCAGAACCTCGTCAAGATCCAGAGATGAAACAACCACCTGGGCCACACTCAGAACATCCTTGAGATTTTTAAGCTCTGCTTCAATGTCCACATGACTCGGATGATTGACTGTCATTAAAAGACCCGTCTTAAAGATAAGAGCTGATACAAGGAAATTCCTTAGTAGCTAAGATTACTAACACAATCCCGGCAACCGTGTAAAGCCCTTAGGATCGGGCCCTCATCCACAAACACAGAGGGCTTCAACCTTGCTTAACGCAGAATTAAAATTTCTCACAACAGGCAGTGCAGCATTGACAGCCACGATATATTGTGGTTTATATCTGCTGCAACCTACTATATATCCACATTATTACCATTTTTCAATTTTTATTCAAAGGACCGAATACACATGAAAAAACCGACCGCACCCGAAACACTCCCTCTCACCCCCAACGCCATCACCGTTCTCGAACGCCGTTATCTCAAACGTGATGCCCAAGGTAACGTTCTCGAATCACCGGTAGACATGTTCCGCCGTGTAGCTAAAACCATCGCTTCGGCAGAAACCAAACTGAAAACTGGTCAGGACGCGGTCGCCCTGGAAGAAGAGTTCTACCGGATGATGACCTCCCTCGAATTCCTGCCTAACTCCCCCACCCTGATGAACGCCGGACGTGAACTTGGTCAACTATCGGCCTGCTTCGTACTGCCGGTGGGCGACTCGATGGAAGAGATTTTCGAGGCGATCAAGCAGACGGCCCTGATCCATAAAAGTGGCGGCGGAACAGGCTTTTCCTTTTCACGTATCCGTCCCGCCCGTGACGTGGTCGCCTCGACCAGCGGCGTCTCTTCCGGGCCGCTGTCGTTCATGAAAGTGTTCGATGCGGCCACCGAGACAATCAAGCAGGGAGGCACCCGCCGCGGCGCCAATATGGGAATTTTGCGGGTTGATCATCCGGATATCATGGATTTCATCATGGCCAAGCGTGATCAGACCGTTTTGACCAACTTCAATATCTCCGTCGGGATGACCGAAGCTTTCATGCAAGCGGTAGAAAACGACGGCGAATACGACATCATCAGCCCCCGCACTCATAAACCGCTGACCACCATGTCGGCCCGCAAGGTATTCGACCACATTGTCGATCTGGCCTGGAACAACGGCGAACCGGGAATCATCTTCCTTGACCGGCTCAACCGTGACAACCCAACCCCTCACGTCGGTGAATTCGAGGCCACCAACCCCTGCGGAGAGCAACCCCTGCTTCCCTACGAATCGTGCAACCTCGGCTCGATCAACCTGGCCAGAATGATCAAAGATAATGACGTTAACTGGGAAGCTCTGAAATCCACCGTACGGCTAGCCGCCCGCTTCCTCGACAACGTCATTGAGGTTAACAACTATCCGATTCCACAGATCTCAGAAATGACCCGCGCCAATCGTAAAATTGGCCTCGGGGTCATGGGCTGGGCCGACATGCTAATTCTGCTCGGCCTTCCCTACAACAGCGATGAGGCCGTGGAACTCGGCGAAAAACTGATGAAATTCATCACCGATGAAGCGCGGCAACTGTCGATCGAGCTCGCCACCGAACGCGGGGCCTTCCCCAATTTCAAAGGAAGCGTCTTTGATAAAAAGGGGGGCAAGCAGATCCGCAACGCCACCAGCACCACGATCGCCCCGACCGGCACCATCTCCATCATGGCCAACGCTTCCAGCGGGGTCGAGCCGCTGTTCGCCGTCTCCTACGTGCGCCAGGTACTCGACAACGACATTCTGGTCGAGGTGCACCCGCTGTTCGAAAAAATCGCCCACGAGCGGGGTTTCTATTCGCCTGAACTGATGAAGAAAATTGCTCAGCACGGCACCGTGCAGGACATCACTGATGTCCCCGAAGACGTGCGACGCATCTTCGTCACCGCCCACGACATCACCCCCGAAGATCACATCCGCATGCAGGCGGCGTTTCAAAAATATACCGACAACGCCGTCTCCAAGACTGTCAACTTCGGCAATAGCGCTACCAAAGAAGACGTCGCCACCGTCTATCGCCTCGCCTACCAGCAGGGGTGTAAAGGCATCACCATCTACCGCAACGGCTCCCGAGACCAGCAGGTACTCTCGGTTGGCAAGACCGACAAAGCTCCAGAGGACACAGTACCCCGGGAGATCAAGAAAAAAGGGCGCAAGCGCGAGCGTCCGCGGGCCCTGCGCGGCACCACCTACCAAATGGAAACCGGCTGCGGCCCGCTCTACATCACCGTCAACGAAGACAACGATGGGCTGTTCGAACTGTTTACCACCATGGGCAAGGCGGGCGGTTGCGCGGCCAGCCAGTGCGAGGCCATCGGCCGACTAGTCTCCCTGGCGTGGCGCAGCGGCGTACAGGCCCGCCAGGCGGTTAAACAATTAATCGGCATCACCTGCCACAAACCTGCGGGTTTCGGATCCAACAGGGTTACTTCCTGCGCCGACGCTGTAGCCAAAGCCATCCAGATGCACATGGCTCATGAAGACGAAGAAAATGTCGCTGTTAAACAAAACGGCGGTGCCTGCCCCGAATGTGGTGGCCCCGTAGAGCACGAAGGTGGCTGTTGTGTCTGTCACGCCTGCGGATACAGTGAATGTGCGTAGATTCGAACAACCAACGGCCTCCTACGGGGGGCCGTTGGCTTTGAACTCGAACTGCAAACCAGCGGACCTGACTGACAATTTACTCAGATAAGCGTAGGCAGTTAAGGTATGGTTAGCTTTTACCTCGATCATTCTGAGGGAATCTTCAAACAGTGATTCATTGCTAAAAAAAACTTAAAAGCCACCTGACTATCCCGGTCCGGTGGCTTTTATCATTGACACTCCCTCAAAAATTGAAAAGACGAATTCCAACTGAAAGAACAAGAAAATACTCCACTTTCCTGCAGGATGAGCCCTCCCAATATACTAATACTTAAAGGGATATGGGGTCTGTGGAGCAAAAACTGACCAGCCTCTTGAGCAATGCGAGTCGAAGAACCAGAATATTCTTCCCGGAGAAAACATTTACATCTCAATTTGTGATCCATATAATGATCATTTTTTTCAAATAATGCCCTCAATCATAAGTTGGAAGGATCATGCCATGATAAAAGATTACTCTCGCCACTCACATCAAAATCCTGATTCATCCGGGCACTTTGGCGAATACGGAGGGTCCTATATTCCACCTGAACTGCAAGTGGAAATGGATAAAATTACCGAAGCCTACCTAAAAATCAGCAAAACCCATCGATTCATCGAAGAATTGCGTTCTATCCGGAAACATTATCAAGGACGGCCAACTCCTGTATTTCACGCCGACCGCCTGTCAAATATGTGTGGCGGCGCCCAGATCTACCTTAAACGTGAAGACCTAAACCACACCGGGGCTCATAAACTCAACCATTGCATGGGAGAGGGCCTGCTGGCTAAATACATGGGTAAAAAGAAATTGATCGCAGAAACCGGCGCAGGGCAACATGGCGTCGCCCTGGCAACTGCCGCTGCGTACTTCGGCCTTGAATGCGAAATTCATATGGGCGAAGTGGACATTATAAAAGAAGCCCCCAATGTCATCCGCATGAAACTGCTCGGGGCCAAAGTGGTTCCTGTTTCTTTCGGGCTTAAAACCCTAAAAGAAGCAGTCGATTCAGCTTTTCAGGCCTACCTGAAGGATCCTGTCAATTCGATTTACTGTATTGGTTCGGTGGTTGGCCCCCACCCCTTCCCCATGATGGTGCGTGATTTTCAAACCGTAGTCGGCATCGAATCCAGATCACAATTTCTTGAAATGACTGGTAACTTACCAGACGTCGTGTGTGCCTGCGTGGGCGGTGGAAGCAATGCCATAGGAATTTTCTCGGGCTTCATCAATGACCCTGTCAAACTCATCGGCGTTGAACCAGGCGGACGCTCTCTCAACCTCGGGGACCACGCGGCCACTTCGGCCTTCGGAAAGCCCGGACTCATCCACGGTTTTAAATGTTATCTGCTGCAAGACGAGCAAGGCGAGCCGGCTCCGGTATATTCCATCGCCAGCGGACTCGATTACCCTGGAGTAGGACCTGAGCACAGTTTTCTCAAAGACGAGGGCCGTGTAACTTATGAAATTGCCAACGACGTAGAAACTCTCGATGCGTTTTACACCTTGAGTCGTGTCGAAGGGATTATCCCGGCGCTTGAAAGTGCCCATGCGGTCGCCTATGCCATGAAACTCGCCAAAGAGATGAAACACGGCAGCATTTTGATCAACCTGAGCGGTCGAGGAGATAAAGATCTCAACTTCATTACAGAAACCTATGGTTTCAACCTTGAGGATGCGAAAAAAGTTTTGTAGTAAAAACTGAATGGGGGACATGCCATCCCGATCATTCGACTGAAGACTTAAGGGAATGGATAAGAGGGTGGGTCATACGTGACCCACCCGAAGTTTTTGGTTGCAAACGAAAGTGCAATTTATGGGATTCCCTCTCGACAAAATCGCCCACTGAAGCCGTTTGTCAGTCGCTTCGCGAAGATTAGGAAGACCTGTCCGCCTTTGCCGGTCGGGTTGCCGAACCAACCGAGCCCCATGAAGAGTTATCTACCGACCTGAAAGCTCATGGCAAACTATAGCCTGGCGATCGACCTCACTTAGCTAAAGCACCCAGCACCTCACCCGTTTCCTGCCACTCTTGGCTGCTGCCGCTGAGAAACGACCGAAAACCGCTGCAAGTTGAGTAGGATAGCGCATCCATGGAATTGCCGACCCGGGCCCGAACGGGGTTAAGATGGATGTAACGCACCAATTCGAGCAAGTAAGACTCTTCCTCGCCAAGAATTGACTTGTAGCGGTTTTGAAATGAATGGCCAGGCCAAACAGGGGGTCGAGGTATCTCTCAAGATGGTTCCGAGCGAGAGGGGGAATTATCCCGGTCGCCATCATCACGAAAAATCTTTTGCCAATCAATTCCTCGGCAGATTATTTGATAAAAGGTATCGGGTGCGTCTATGCGGGCTTTACGGGGCATGCGCAGCGAACTACCATTAGGGTATTCCAATTGCAACACATGGACGTCCCCCTTCCCTCCACGTGAAGTGCCTCAAAGGGAGATTCGCACCTTCGCTCAATAAAATTTGATATTGGATCCCTGAGCAGTCACTGTGGCGCCAGGGCCTCTTTTTATGTTTCGAACTTCGGATTTCTTGGCTTTGGCATCGTCAAAGTTTGTTTCACCAGTGAATTCGACGTTGTCGAGAAGGAGATAGTCAACTGCCATTGCCCTGAACCGAGCCATTTTTAAGATGGTATTAGAGACAATGAAATCTTTACCAACTCCTTCGGGAATCATAAAATCTACATGGTTACAATTGGCGATCTGGAGGTTATTAAACTTCAGGCCAGTTAAGGAAATATCACTGCCCTTTTTGCAGAAGCTGATACTCATATCATTGACATTGGTATCCACAAAGCCAAGAAGTTCACTTTGAGTCTCAGAGATACGAACTTTTTCAATGCTAGAATCTGCAAACGAAATATCCAATGTGCTGTTAGTAAGGACAACCTTGCCAATATTGCAATCCTGGACTTTGGTTTTTTTGAGCTCGGAGTCGGTGGCGGTGAAGCTGGTGAGGTTGGAATCATCAAAATTCACGTAACTCAAAGAGCTTTTTTCAATATTAATGCTGGAACCAAGGCCAAGTCCCATACAATTTGAATCTTCTATTTTTGAATTTACGATTTTAAGATCAATTGTTGATTCAAAAAAAGGTGAATTCATTGTCTGAGAGTCGATGATTTCCACCTTGCTCGGCTTCATATTTCGCACTCTTGTGTTGAACAACTTACAGTTGATGAACTTCACATTGCTCAATGTGGCACCAACAAAATTAACGTCTTCAAAAATCACGTTCTCAAACACGGCTGTGACAATAATACTCTCGTAAAAACTGGTCCCAACGATCACAGAGTCACGTACAATAAGATTTCCGAAATTGGTATTTTTTGCGGTAACATTCTCCCAACGAGTCTTTTCAAAGCTAGCGATCGGTAAGGTTGAGCCACTAATGTCATAATCATTAATAGCTACTTTCGAAATTTCAACAGAAGACTGGAGCGCATGGGCGTTCAACGCCTCCACATTTCCAAATAGTTCATCCCATTGGCCGCTTAAAGGGGAATAATTGTCATTCATATCTCGACACGCGCCTCCGCACAAGATCAGGGTCAAGCAGAAAAAAAAGACCATTCCCCGATAAATAGTTTTAGTGTTCATATTTAAACCAGTCAAAGCTATATTCTTTAAACTTTCGACTTAATTCCATATGGTCCGGCACTTCCCCATGTTTCGAGTGCCGCCGAATCACATGTCCACGTGCTTGTTTCATCTGTTTTTCCATTTCTTTGTACAAATACATGGTCGAATACGTGGGCGAGTCACCTTGACCATAAACAGTTTGAATTTCAATAAGTTTTTCAAACTCCTCCCGAACCACTTGAACCTTTTTTATCAACTCGACTTGCAGGTTCCATGGACTGGCGAAATCGTATTGTTGAAAACAAGGTTGGTTGCTGAGGTTTTTGAAGCGAAGGGTAAGAAAAATAGGCTTCGGTTTCTTTTGAAGTCTCTCTTCAATGTAGTTCTTGGTACAAGCATCCAGATTAGCTTTGTACACATATTTCCCCACAAAATTTACCGTCATCGGCAACTTCTTAGGCTCCACGCCTGTATAGTGATACAGTTCAATACTATCGATAATATGTACCTCCGGCAGCTTTAACTCCGGATTGATTTCGATGGTGAAACTCATGCCGTCAGCACTGCTTTCAAACCTCAAAAATACTCCATTCCCATTCTTTTCCTTGCCATAAATATCCGCATAGTCCCAGGCAACCGCGAAGCGGGGCTTAGCTTGTGCAATCGTGCTTTCAACCAGACTGAATTGGGCGTCCTTCCCATTGAACTGAACCAGGGTACCCGAAGGCCGTTCCAGTCCCCAGTTGAATAGCTCTCCCGCGTAGTTCTGCTTGGGGATGGGCCCGCCGGAAGCTGAAACGATGAGCTTGGCCTGG
>JBFHFM010000026.1:0-19869 GCA_041583595.1 Trichloromonas sp.
GCCCCGGCCGCGTCAGTCGGCCCGTCATTACCGTCGGTAGCAGCAGAAAGGAAATAAACCCGCCCCGCCTCTTCACCCCAAGACGCCAGCTGTTCTAGAAAGGCCAACGCCAGCTCCTGGTTGCGTCCCCCTTTCCCCGTCCCCCGCAAGGTCACCACCGTCTCCCCTCCGGCAATCAGGCAGAGTGGACGCGACGCCGAACCGGCCGCAAGAACCTCCTGCCGAGCGAGATCAGCCAGCATCCGCCCCTCTTCCCGTGCCTCACCACAGAGCGGAGACTCCAGCACCCGAACATGAAAACCCAATTGCCGGGCCTTTACTGCGGCGGCTTGCAACGCCAGTCGGTTGCTGCCAATCACGATATTGTCGACGTTGGCGAAGACCGGATCACCCGGTTTAGGCGTTTCGGCGAGGCGTCCCTGCCCACCAAGCTCCAGAGCCCGAATGACCGGAGTGGGGAGTTGCTCGCGCAAACGATAGCGATCAATCACTCCCAGCGCCTCGGCAAAGGTGGTCGGGTCTGGGCTGGTTATCCCCGAGGCGATACTGCTGAGATCGTCGCCAATCACGTCGGAAAGAATCAGGTTGAGACTGCGGGCCGGGTGCAGCAGAGCCGCCAAGCGGCCTCCCTTGAGCCCTGAAAGGTGCTTGCGCACACAATTGATTTCACGGATATCAGCGCCGCAGCCAAGCAGTGCCGTAGTGGTCCGTTGTTTCTCTTCAAGGGTCAGGTCGACCAGGCCGCCGCTACTGCGGCTATCGAGTGGACAGGGTAGCAGCGCCGAACCGCCTCCGGAGATGCAATGGATCACCAGGGTTTCGGCATCGGCCACAGCCGCCAGTTCAGCCATCCGCCTGGCCGCCTGTACCCCATTATCATCGGGAACCGGATGCCCCGCCTCGATGATGTCGGCATACTTCAGCGGTTCGGCATGCCCGTATTTGACGCAGACCAACCCACCGTCGATACGCGCGCCAAGCAACTCTTCGACCGCCCGGGCCATCGGTGCCGAGGCCTTGCCGGCACCAAGCAGCAGAATACGCTGAAAGTCGCGCAAGTCGACCTCAAGCGAACGGCCAGCGCTCTCGACCAAAAGGGCACTTTCTACGAGACGGACATGACTTCGGAGCATGGAATATGGATCAACCCGCTTTAGCGCTGCAGCAAATATTTGTTTCAGATTTATACGTGCTTGAATCACCAGCCCCTCCAGTCGAAAATCCTTTAACCCCTCACGGTGGAAGCTTATCAGAAGAGCGCCCCTTTCACCATCGGTTCTACATCCCGGAATTACCCCGAACTATTGACAGCAGGCCCCCAGAGGAGTAGTTAGTAATTTCAAATTACATCCCAGGAGGAACGAATATGAACTCCCTCGTTTATGTTCTGCTCGCCGCTGCCGGCTACCTCGCAGCTTACCACCTCTACGGCCGTTTTTTGGGCCGCCGAATATTCCAACTTTCCAACCGCAACCGGATGCCAGCCCACCGTTTCCGCGACAACGTCGACTTCGTCCCCTCGAAGCGGCACATCGTACTCGGCCATCATTTCACCACCATCGCCGGTCTCGGCCCCATTGTCGGTCCGGCCATCGGCATCATCTGGGGCTGGCTGCCAGCCACCCTGTGGGTGCTGTTCGGCTCAATTTTCATGGGTGCGGTCCACGACTTTTCGACCATGGTCATCAGCGCCCGCCATCGCGGCCGCACCCTGGGAGATCTCACTGGCGACCTGATCAGCCCGGCCACCCGCTACGCCTTCCAGGTCATCATCCAGTTTTTGCTGTGGATCGTCGTCGCGGTCTTCGCCATGATCATGGGCATTCTGTTCAACATGTATCCCCAAGCCGTGCTGCCGGTCTGGCTCGAAATCCCCATCGCCATCTGGCTAGGTCGTCAGCTGGCCAAAGGCAAGAGCGACTTGATCTACTCGGTGGTCGCGGTCGGCCTGATGTATCTGACCATCTGGCTCGGGCTCTACGTACCGATCACCGTGCCGGCTCTGCTCGGGTCCCCGGTGGTCACCTGGACCCTGTTGCTGCTGGCATACGCCTTTATCGCTTCGACCCTGCCAGTCAACCTGCTGCTGCAGCCACGGGACTACATCAACTCCCACCAGCTGATGGTCGCCATGGCCCTGCTTGCCCTGGGGGTCTGCATCGCTCACCCGGCCATCACGGCGCCAGCCATCAACCCGGCCGCCTTCGCAGCGGGTACCGATATCCCGCCCCTCTTTCCGCTACTCTTCATCACCATCGCCTGCGGTGCCATTTCAGGTTTTCACTCGCTGGCCGCCTCCGGTACTTCGGTCAAACAGATCGACCGCGAAGAGGACATGCTCTCCATCGGCTACGGCGGCATGCTTATCGAGGGGCTACTGGCCGCCCTGGTGATCGCAACGATCGCCGGCGGGCTCGGCATAGGCTTGACCAAGGGGACTGAACTATTCACCGGTGGTGAGGCGTTCCGCGTCCACTACTCAAGCTGGGCCTCGGCCCAAGGACTCGGTGCCATGATCGAAGCCTTCGTGGTCGGCGCCGCCAACCTGCTGGCCGCCCTCGGCATCCCGGCGGCTCTGGGAAAATCAATCATGGCGGTCTTCATCGTCTCCTTTGCCGGCACCACACTCGACTCGGCCACCCGCATCCAGCGGCTGTCGCTGCAGGAAATCTTCCGCTATCGCGACGGGGTGGTCATGCGTCCCTTCAACAACCACTACGTGGCAACCCTGACCGTAGTGGTCCTCGCCGCCCTCCTCTGCTTTGCCCAACCGGGAGCCAAGGGAGCTCTGATGCTCTGGCCAATGTTCGGTGCCCTCAATCAGCTACTGGCCGCCCTGGGCCTGACCATTGCCACCGTCTACCTGGCCAAAAAGGGGAAAAACATTTTGGTAACCCTGCTGCCCATGATATTCATGCTCGTCATGACGCTCTGGGCCATGGTCATCAACCTGCAAAAATTCCACGCCGCCGGCAACACCCTGCTCTTCTCCCTATCGCTGGCTATCCTGGTTCTCACCACCTGGCTACTCGGCAGCGCCGCCTGGTCGCTGGCCAGCCGTCAGCGGACCCGGCTGAGCGAAGACCTGGCACCGGAACCGCTCGAGTAGACCAATGACGGACAACACAAAGGGCCATCTGATTTACGTCAAATGGCCCTTTGTGTTGTCTTGATTATTCCTTTCCCTTATTTTCCCCGATTCTTTCTCAGCAGATAGTGGGACACAAACCACTCGTTGCCGTTATTGAACCCGAAGAGTTCGGCGCAGGCCATGAAAAATACCCGCCAGCGACGAAACCAGATCTCGGCATCAGCGCCATAGGTTTCTCTGAAAATGGGCAGGATCTGTTCACGTCGTTCGTCCTGACGCCGCAACCATTGGTCGCAGGTCTTACGGTAATGCAGGCCGTTGACCCGCCAGTGGTCCTCCACAGCCAGGTCCTCGTTGAAATAAAAAAGCTGGTGATCCGATGGCATGATGCCGCCGGTGAAGAAGTAACGCCCCATCCAGTCGTCATCGCCGGTGCTCTCGAAAAAGTACGCCAAATCCCGATGACAGAAGATGTGCACAAAGAGGCGCCCGTCGTCCTTCAGCCAGCCGGATATTCTCCGGAGCAGTTCGGCGTAGTTGCGCATATGCTCGAACATCTCCAGCGACACGACCCGGTCAAAGGAGCCGTCAATTGCAAATTCGTTCATGTCGGCGGTAATGACCCGGACGTTATCGAATCCGCACTCGGTGCAGATCCCTTCGATGAACTGGCGCTGGGGGGCCGAATTGGAAACCGCCGTGATCCGACAGCGAGGATATTGCTCGGCCATCCAGAGGGTCAGCGCCCCCCACCCGCAGCCCAGTTCCAGAATATCCATGCCGTCGGCCAGGGCCGCCCGCTGGCCGGTCACGCGCAGCATGGCCTCTTCGGCGGCGGCCAGGTCATTGACGCCGGGAGGATAGAGGCAGCAGCTGTACTTGCGACGCGGACCCAGCACCTGGGTGAAAAATTCCGGTGGCAGTTCGTAGTGCTGACGATTGGCGTCCTCGGCAGCCACCGCCAGAGGGCTCTGACGAAGCTGGCTGAAAAACTCCCGCTGCCTCTGCCGAGCCACCTCGGCATCCCCTCGGGACCCTTCAGCCAATCGCTTACGCAGCAGAAGCCGGATGCCCATGCGGATCACGGCATCGGGGAGCAGTCCCCGCTCCATGAGGGACATCAGGCCGTTCATGACGCAGGTTCGGCCTGGACAAAAGCGCCCCGGATTTCTTCCATCCGACTGCGATTCTTGCCCAGATCGGAATAACCCAGGCGTGACGCGGAGCGGACCTGAATCACCTGCTGCTCGCGATCCAGCAGAAATTCTCCATCGTCCACAAAAAAGGTGGTTCGCAGCTCGACCCGCAGGTAATGATCTGACTGCTCGATAATGGTCGTGTCATCCCGCGATGCCAACACCCTCTTCAGTCTGGCGAAGGCCATATCGGGATCGCCGGTAAAGACAAGCGGCGCGATCCGCTGCCCCTCTTCGGCCGCCTGACTGGAAACACAATTGGGCGAAGTCGGACAGGGGGCCAGCGTCCCATCCCGCATTCCCAAATTGCTCGGCCGCTCTCCGGCGCAAGACAGCAGCAACCCTGCGAGTACCCCTGTCAGCAGTCCTCTACGTATCATGACCTTCATGGTTCATCCTCTCATTTCAGTTCGCCGCTCCGCATCATTCTAACTCGTTTCCATCCATAGTTTCCGGATGAAATTTAACTATATCAGACAGGCTAAAGACCGCAGCAGAGATGCAGCGTTCCGGCTCCGGTTGCGGATCAACCCGCAACTGCTAAAATCCAGGTAATTCAAAGGAGCCGACTATGAACTTACGCCGCTGGGGTTTGTGCCTGATCTGCTGCATCCTCCTGACGCCAGACCCGGCTCTTGCCCTTACTCTCAAAGGAGTCACCTTTGCCGAGCAGGTTCAAGCGGATAATACCCCACTAAAGCTTCATAACGCCGCATTGCTTCGCTACCTGCTGGTCATCAAAGCCTACGTGGCGGCCCTGTACCTTCCGGAGGGGATCGGAGCAGAGCAGGTTCTTGACAACATCCCAAAACGGCTCGAAATCAGTTACCTGGTAGCGATAAAGGGCAGCGACTTCGGCAAGGGGGCGCAGCCGGTTCTGGAACGCAACCAGAGCCCGCAGCAACTGGCTCAGCTGCGCAGCCGGATTGACCTCATCAACGCAGCCTACCTGGATGTGGAGCCCGGCGACCGCTACTCGCTGACCTATCGGCCCGGTACAGGGACGGAGCTGGCCTTGAACGGCACCCCCCTGATCACCATCGAAGGTGAAGATTTCGCCGCCGCTTATTTCGGCATCTGGCTCGGGCGGGAACCCATCGACGAAAAACTGAAACGTGAACTGCTGGAGGGCCGTTGACATGAAAGCGCTGTTATCCGCCATCTGCCTGGCCGTGCTGGCCCTGATGTTGTTCGTCACCATCACCGCCTCACTCCAGCAGGATGTTCTAAGCGCTGGCCGCCAGCTCTGGCCCGCCCCCTGGTTTCGGGCCACCCTGGCCGATGCCTACTGCGGCTTTCTTTTCTTCTGGCTCTGGGTGGCCTGGCGTGAACGCTCCGTGGCTCAGGGTGCCGTCTGGTTTGTGCTCATCATGCTGCTGGGGAATTTTGCCATGGCGACCTATCTGCTGCTCAAGCTACGGCGCTGGCAGCCATCAGAGGGCGTGGAAATGCTGCTGATAGGGAGTAAAAGAGCAAAAGGAGACCAAGCTTCATGACGCAGGTCCTGCTCACCACTTCCACTTTCATTCTGGTGTACATGACGGGCTGGTTCGTGGCCGCCCAGCTCAAAGGGCGCAATGACCTCGCCGATGTGGCCTGGGGACTCGGGTTCATTTTGGCGGCAGCGGTCTCCCTGGTTGCGGGCGGACAATACTCGTCTCGCGCCCTGCTCATCTCGCTACTGGTGCTTCTCTGGGGGATGCGACTTGCCCTTCACATCCACGCCCGCAATCGGGGCAAAGCCGAAGATCCCCGCTACCGCCAGTGGCGCGAGGAGTGGGGCCGCTGGTTCGTGCTCCGTTCGTTCCTTCAGATCTTCATGCTTCAGGGGATTCTGCTGCTCCTGGTGGCCACGCCGGTTATTGTTGTCAACGCGGCGGCACCGGTTCCCTTTGGCTGGCTTGACGGGCTGGGCCTTCTGTTCTGGCTCACGGGGTTCTTTTTTGAGGCTGTGGGAGACTGGCAGCTCTTGCAATTTATCCGCGAACCGGCCAACCGGGGAAAGCTCATGACCGGGGGACTCTGGCGCTACAGCCGCCACCCCAACTACTTCGGCGAAATCATGCTCTGGTGGGGCCTCTGGCTCATGGCTCTGGCCGTGCCGGGCGGGATAGTGTCCGTAATCGGCCCGCTGACCATTACGGTACTTATTCTTAAGGTTTCGGGCATTCCCATGCTGGAAAAACGCTACCAGGGACGGGCTGACTTCGCCGAGTATTGCCGCCGGACCAGCCCCTTTTTCCCACGGCCTCCGAAGAAAGGAGAGACTCCATGAGAATCGCCGTCATCGGTGGTGGAATCTCCGGCCTGGCCGCCGCCCATCTGCTCTGCGATGATCATCAGGTGACCCTCTTCGAGGCCAATGACTACCTGGGAGGGCATACCAATACCCAAGAAGTGACCATCGCGGGTTCGACCTGGGCCGTGGACACCGGCTTCATCGTCTATAACGAACGAACCTACCCCAATTTCATCAGACTGCTGGAGCGACTCGGCGTCGCTTCCCAGCCGAGTATCATGAGCTTTTCCGTGACCAGCGAAGGAAGCGGCCTGGAATACTGCGCCACCAATCTCGACACCCTCTTCGCTCAGCGCCGCAACCTTGCCAGCATCTCCTTCTGGAAAATGCTGTGGGAAATCTTGCGCTTCAATCGACAGTCGCGAGAGCTGTTAGATACTAATGACCTGAGCCTGACCCTGGAAACATACCTGAAGAAAAAGGGATATTCCGCGCGGTTCATTAATGAGTTTCTCGTACCAATAGGAAGCGCCATCTGGTCCGCAGACCCAACCCGACTGTTGCAGTTCCCGGCGGCGGCCCTGGTACGATTCTTCACCAACCACGGCATTCTCAATATCATCGATCAACCTAAATGGCGGGTAATCTGCGGCGGTTCGCGAGAATATGTGGAACCCCTGGCGCGCCCCTTTCGCGACCGGGTGCGGCTCTCAACTCCGATCGCCCGGGTGCGGCGGCATGCCGATCGGGTGGAAATCGGCCTACCCAACGGGCCACCAGAATTCTTCGACCAGGTCATTCTCGCCTGTCACAGCGATCAGGCCCTTGCCATGCTGGAAGATCCATCGGACAAAGAACGGGAACTGCTCTCCGCCATCCCCTACCAAAAAAACGCTACCGTGCTCCACACCGACGAGCATCTGCTACCGGCGCTCCCCAAGGCGCGCGCCAGCTGGAACTGCTTTATCCCACGGGAAGAAAGAGCGGGGATATCAGTAACCTATTGGATGAACAGACTGCAATCGCTGAAAGCACCGGTGGAATTTTGCGTAACGCTGAACAGCCCGGAGGCCGTGGCCCCGGAACATATTCTCCGACGCCTGGACTACCACCACCCCAGCTACTCTGCAGCCGCCTTCGCCGCACAGCGGCGCAAAAGCGAAATCAGCGGCACGAACCGTACCTGGTACTGCGGCGCCTGGTGGGGATACGGGTTTCACGAGGACGGGCTCAACAGCGCGCTCGAAGTCTGTCGTCATTTCGGAAAGAGGCTTTGATGAAGCAAGGCAACGGCATCCGCCCCCCCTTAACAACCTCATCCGAACGAGAGGCTGCTGCGGAAAGGTTACTGCACAGCGCACTCTACACCGGCCAGGTGCGTCACCAGCGCACGACCCCCGCCAACAACGAATTTGGCTACCGCCTTTTCATGCTCTATCTCGATCTGGCGGAACTCGATTCGGTTTTTAGCAAGCGACTCTTCTGGTCGGTAGAAGCCCTCAATTGGGCCAGCTTCCGCCGAACAGACCACTTGCGCCGACCCGGCCCCCTGGATACGGGAATACGGGAACTGGTGGAAGAACAGTTGGGGTTTCGGCCGTCCGGACCAATTCGCCTGCTGACCCATTTGCGCTACCTGGGGTACTGCTTCAACCCGATCAGTATCTATTACTGCTTTGGCGACGACGGGGTTTCGCTCCAGGCCATCGTGGCCGAAGTCCACAACACCCCCTGGGGAGAGGAATACCTGCGAGCACTCGATACATCCGGAGGACCCGGGGAGGCGGCATGGCACCGGTTCCAGTTGGACAAAGAGTTCCATGTTTCCCCGTTCATGCCCATGGATATCCGCTACACCTGGGGTTTCACCGTCCCCGGGCAAGAGTTGGCGGTACACATGGAAAACGAGCGTCACGGCGCCAAGGTCTTCAAAGCCCGGCTCGACCTGGAACGTCGTCCCCTGTCCGCAAAAAACCTGGCCCTGGCCCTGGCCCGCTGGCCGTTTATGACCGCCAAGGTCAGCGCCGCCATTTACTGGCAGGCGCTGCGAATCAAACTGAAAGGGGTGCCGTTCTACCCCCATCCGGACGCCCCGAAGGTAACGAAAGGAAGATACTACCCATGAGCAGCCATGAGCAGACCGCCCCGAGGGTCAGTGCAGTCACAGGCCGTATTTCGGGTATGTTCGACCGGATCGCCCGCGCCCTGCTGCTAAAGAGCCTGACCTCCATCACCAGCGGTCGCCTGACCCTGGTGGATGGCAAAACCCGCTTGGAATTCGGCGACCCGGATTCGGATCTTTGCGCCAGGATCCATGTGCATACCGGGGCATTCTACCGACGCGTTGCCCTGGGAGGCACCATCGGAGCGGCAGAAGCCTACATGAATGGAGCCTGGGATTGCGACGACCTTCCGTCCCTGGTGCGAATCATGGTGCGCAATCAGCAAGCGCAGACCCGTATGGAAAAGGGACTTGCACGATGTACGGCCCCATCGCAGAGGCTGATCCACCACCGCAACGATAACACGCGCCACGGCAGCCGCCGCAACATCGCCGCCCATTATGATCTGGGCAACGACTTCTACCGACTCTTCCTCGACCCAACTATGACCTACTCCTGCGGCTTCTTCGAACATTCCGAAAGCACCATGGAGGAGGCCTCCGTTGCCAAATTTGAAGGCATCTGCAAAAAGCTGCGACTGGCACCGGGCATGACCCTGCTCGAAATCGGCACCGGCTGGGGGGGCTTTGCCATCCATGCTGCGCGACACTACGACTGCAGGGTAACCACCACCACTATTTCGCACCAGCAGTTCGAACTGGCCGGTCAAAGAATTCGCGAAGCCGGGCTCGAAGACAAGATCATCCTGCTGCAGAAAGACTACCGGAATCTGCTCGGCGAATTCGATCGGGTCGTCTCCATCGAAATGATCGAAGCGGTAGGACATCAGCATCTCCCCACCTTTTTCACAGCCTTCCACAGGCGCCTGGCCCCGGGCGGACTCGGTCTCATCCAGGCCATTACCGTTCCGAACCGAATCTACGGGCACTACGTGAAGAATCCCGATTTCATCAACCGCTACATTTTCCCGGGAGGATGCTGCCCGTCGCTGGGCATCCTCGCCCAGTCTGCGGCGAAATACACCGACCTGCAGCTGCTTGACCGCGAAGAGCTGACTCCACACTATACCCGCACCCTTCAGGCATGGCGCCATGCCTTCCACAAAAACCTCGGCAGGATCCGTTACCTCGGCTACGACGAACGCTTCATCCGGATGTGGGACTACTATCTCAGCTACTGCGAAGGGGGGTTCGCCGAACAGTTCACCGGCGTCCACCAGCTTCTCTACGCCAGAGCCGGGCATCCGCCAAGCAGCGGGGAAAGGATATGAACTGGCGCAGAAACCTGCTCAACGTCGTCCTCTTCCAAACGGCCTGGTTCGCAGCCGTGTTGGGAGCCGCCCGGGGCGTCCTCTGGCTCGGGCCCATGGCCGTGCTGCTGGTTATCGGAATCCATCTGGCGCTCACAGATAATCGGACAGGAGAGCTGAAGCTGCTGGCTGTCGCCGGAAGTTTGGGATTTTTCTTTGATACGGCCCTGGTGGCCGCGGGGACATTCTCGCCGATTCCGCACCTGCTCCCCACTCCCCTGAGCCCGCCTTGGATGGTCAGCCTCTGGGTTAACTTTGCGGCTACCCTCAATGTCTCATTGGCGTGGTTAAAGGGCAAATATGTGGCGGCCGCCCTCTTCGGCGCCATCGGCGGGCCCCTCGCCTATTACAGCGGCGCCAGGCTGGGAGCCACCAGCGGTCTGCCCAGCACGGGGGGACTGACCGTTCTCGCCCTCGGCTGGGGAGTCATGACCCCGCTGCTCGTCTTTCTGGCAGGGCGTCTCGGCAGCGGTTCCGAAATACACGGGAGGTAAGCATGCGCCACGAAATACTCCTTTTTTTCGCCATTCTTCCTCTTTTTCTGCTGCTCGATTACCTCTGGCTAGCTCGTCTCATGCAGAACTTCTACCTGCGCGAGCTAGGGGACCTGGCCCGCCTGGAAGGGACGGTCCTCAAGCCACGTCTGCTTGCCGCCGCCGGCGTCTACCTGGCCTTGCCGGGAGGAATCATTCTCTTCGCCCTGCCTCGCGTAGACCTAACCCGGCCCTTTGCCTCAGCCCTGGGTTGGGGTTTCGTCTACGGGCTGGTCGTGTACGGCGTT
The DNA here is from genome assembly GCA_041583595.1 of Trichloromonas sp. GTDB lineage: Bacteria > Desulfobacterota > Desulfuromonadia > Desulfuromonadales > Trichloromonadaceae > Trichloromonas. The sequence goes on from JBFHFM010000026.1 coordinate 10,740, forward strand.
TACGATCTTACCAACCGGGCCACTCTGCGCCAATGGCCGGTACGCTTAGCCATTGTGGATATCTGCTGGGGTGGTTCTCTCTGCGCCAGCATAACCCTTGCGGCATCCTTGCTCAGCCCTTGGGTCCCCTAAAAGGTAAACCCGCCAGGCCAGTCAGGCCGCCAAAATGCGAAAAGGCCGCCCTCTGCAGGGCGGCCTTTTATACAAGCATGCAACACAATGTACCGCGATCGTGTTGTCTATCGAGCTAGTTTTCATCCGGAAACGGCCCTTTTCCGCAATCTCTGCGTCAATCTACGGCTTTGCTTGTGCGACGTACCATGTACGTCTCCGCGCAAAACCTTGATTTCCTTGACCTTGCGAAAAATTGCTCGTTTCCCATTTGAAAACTGCGCTCGTTCCATCCATAGATTCCGGATGGAAACGAGCTTAAAAATTACCCGACCAACTCCATCGCCCAGATGCCACAGGGACAGATGCCGGCACAAATGCCGCAACCGATGCAGAGATGATCATCGGAGACATATTCGAAGGCCCCGTTATCCTTCTCGATCCGGCGAATTGCCCCTTCGGGGCAAGCCTCAAGACACATGGAACAATCGCGGCAGGTACCGCAGGAAAGACAGCGGTTGGTCTCGTCCTTGGCGTCGGTAACGCAAAAACGACCGCGGTTTTGCGGACGGAACAATTCCTTGGAAAGGCAGCTCTGCGGAATCATGTCCGGCTTTTTCTTCGCCACCAGCTCACCACCAGCAAGGAACGTATCGATATATCCAGCCGCCTCGTTGCCATTACCGATGGCATGGGTCAGCAGGCCGGGATTAATGGTATCGCCGATGGCGAAGACGCCGGGAGCCTTGACCGACTGCCAGCAACCGTCGACATCCATCATCCCCTTAACGGTAAGCCACTCGCGAGGAACGTAAGAGAGGTCAGGGCGCTCGCCGATGGCGATGATCACGGTGTCGGCCTCGAGCAAACGGCCATCCTTGCCGACCACTCCTTTTTCGGTGATTTTCTCGGTGAAGAAGGGCCAGATGATCTCGCCGCCCAAGGCCTTGACGTGATCGATCTCGTTCTTGTAGGCGGCCGGTCGCTGGACGTCGATCGCGGTAACCTTCTTGGCCCCCATGGCGTAGGCACCGAGACAGACGTCCATTCCGGCATTGCCGGCACCAAGGACCACTACCCGCTCGCCAACCTTGGGGTTGAGCCCGGCGTTGACTTCCTTGAGAAACTCAATCCCTTTGATCATCCGCTCATGGCCGGGAAAGGGAATCACCACCGGATTATGGGCACCGGAGGCGATCACCACTGCGCTATTTTCGCTACGAATGGTCTCAAAAAGTTTTGAATCAACCTGGGTATTGACACGAACGTCGACCCCCATTTTCTTAATGCGATCAATCTCGGTGTGCAGAATAGTCCGCGGCAGACGCTCGTCGGGAATAACCTGCATCAGCTTGCCGCCAGCCTCTTTATCCGCCTCGTACACGGTGACCTGGTGGCCGAGCAGGCGCAGTTTCCAGGCCGCCGAGAGACCGCCAGGACCGCCGCCGATGACCGCGACCTTCTTGCCGCTGTCGGCCTGGGGTTGCGGTGAAACGGCGTCAAGAGACATCCGCCCAAGTTCCTTCATCGCCACCGGGTGATCAAGGAATTTCCGGGTACAGGCATCCATACACAGGTTGGGGCAGACCTCACCGCAAACACTCCCCGGAAAAGGGGAATACTGCAAAACCAGTTCGAGGGACTCCTGAATCTTTCCCTGGCGCAGCAGATTGATGCGATCCTGGGTCGGAATTGCCGAAGGACAGCTCGCCTGACAGGGGGCAGCGTAGTGCTTATCCTGCCAGTGAGGAATCTTGAGACGATCTTCACCGGTATTGACCAATCCGGCCACTTTATTGTAGTCGTCCAGCAACACGTCGCCGAAAATGCTTCCTTCGATCCATTTATCGAGACGGAACTCGCGCATGGTTGGCCGGCTGTTACGTTTGCGCTCTTGAAGGGTCTTGGCGACAATCTTGCGCCATTCGGAAAAAATGGTCAGTTCACCGAGGATTTCCGGGCGATCGATTTTATCGAGAAAGACCGGCATCTGGTCGGCCAGAAACTGCCGATCGGCATCGTCAAGATCAAGCACCCAGACATCCTCGGAAAGACCAGACACCGGACCGCGCACATACAGGGTGCCACCGACCATCCCCATGCAGCTGCGATCGCCGAGCACGGAATCAAGCCCATCGAGGCTATAGCCACAGATGACGCCAATGCCTCCACCCATAAACTCAAAAGAAAAGGAACCGGTATTCTTGAGAATCCAGAACTCCGGCGGTTCGTAAGCAGGGTCGTGCTTCATCAGTGAGCCAGAGCGGGTACCGACCCGACCGGCGACGTAGATCTTGCCGCTGGCGGCGCAGTGCGCCGTGGTGTCGCCACCGTCCCCCTTAATGGTCAGGGTGGCGCCGGCATTGAGCCAGCCGGCATCGGCACAGGCCGAACCCTCAACCACGATCTCAGTCCCATCGAGACCGAAGGAACCAACCCGCTGTCCGGGATTTTTGACGGTAAATTTGAGCGGTTTGCCATCTTCGGTCCAAAGCGGGCCGCCAATGTCGTGATGGCCCGAAGAAAGGACCTCAAACTCGGTTTCACCCGACTCCAGAGCCGAATAGATCTTCTGCAGCAGAACCTGGGTGGAAACACGCTTATTATTTTCATCAAAGCCGTTGATCTGGGCTGCCATGGTAAACTCCTGAGAGGAGTGAGGAGTAAGGTGTAAGGAGTTGGGGATTTTTTCACCTCACTCCTCACCCTTCTCGCCTCACGGATTTAACAGACGTACTGAACCTGGAGACGCTCGGCGACCGAACGATCAACCGCCACCAGGGCATCCGACCGGCCGACCGGCAGCGACGAGTTGCCAATCGGGGCCATCAGCTTTTTAAACTCCTGGTCCATGGCCAAGAAGTAGTTGACGATGTTCTGCGCTGCCCGATCAACGTCGAGTCGGTGTGCCAACTGCGGCTCCTGGGTGGTGATTCCAACCGGACAGAGGCCGGTGTTGCAAGCATTGCAGCGCCCCATCTCGTTGCCGATGCAACCGGCCATCTGCAGAATCAGCTTACCGGTAAAGACCCCGTTGGCGCCCATAGCGATCATCTTGAACGCATCAGCCGCCAGGTCACCGGTACGCCCGAGACCGCCGGCGGCCCAGAGCGGAATCTGCCCCTGGCGCCCTTGGGAAACAGCGGCCAGGTAGCAGTCGCGCAACTTGGAAACGATCGGATGGCCGGTGTGGTCCAGGGAAACCTCGTGGGCCGCACCGGTACCACCGTCAATACCGTCAAGAAAGAACCCCCCGACTATATTGTAAGGGTCGCGTACCAGGTTATTGAAAACCGAGACGGACGTCGCGCTGGCCGCCACCTTGATAGCGACAGGAACGCGGAACTTGAAAGCCGCATTGAAAGAGAGGAACATCTTCTGCACGCTCTCTTCGATCGAATACAACCCCTGGTGGTTAGGTGGGCTGAGCAGATCGGCCTTGGGGACCCCGCGGATCGCCTGAATATGTTCGGCAACCTTGTTCGCCATCAGCAGACCACCGTCGCCAGGTTTAGCTCCCTGACCGATTTTGATCAGGATACCTGCTGGATCCTCGGTCATATACGGCATGGTCTTGACAATCCGGTTCCAACCAAAGTGACCGGAGGCGATCTGCAGAATCATATACTTCAGATATTTGGATTTGAGCAGACGGACCGGCATCCCGCCTTCGCCGGAACACATCCGAACCGGCAAACCACACTCTTCGTTAAGATAAGCAGTAGCCAAAGCGACCGCTTCCCACATACGCCAGGAGAGGGCGCCAATCGACATGTCGCCAATAATGACCGGATAGATCCAACGAACCGGCGGTGCCTGCCCTGACTGCACCAACTTGCCCTCGGGGCCAACCGTAAAGGGCAACTTGCCGGGCGGCATAATGCGGCCAAAGGGCGCCAGCATGTCGAAGGTGTGACGCTGGGCGTCAAGACTCGGGTCGGTCATCTGCGAAATGCGGCCAACGCGAAGCTTGTCGAGGGTGCGGGTTCCCGACTCGAGATTCTTGCGGCCACCGCGCTTAATCGAATCGCCAGCCAGACAGCGGGTGATGATCGGGTGACGGTTGTCGGGATTGCGGACTGGAGCAATGGCGTCGTTAGGACAAACTTTTTCGCAGATGCCGCAACCGCGGCAATAATTTTTTACGCTGCGAACCTGCCGAATCACCGGAACCGCTGAAAAACGCTGCTTCGGCTCAGGAAAGTCCCCTTCCGAAAAGACCATCCGCCGGCGCTCAACCTTCACTTCAATGGCCCGAAAGGAACAAGCCGCGACGCAAGAACCACAGAGGGTGCAGCGGCTGGCATCGTAACGGATAACCCAGGGCAGGTCGTTGGATGTGACATCCTGGACTTTTACTGTTTCCATCTCTGTACCTCCAAGTTGCTATCGATCACCACCGTCTCGCGCTCGTTGGGATAGATGTCGGTTTCCCAATCACGATCAGGGAGGATTTCGTTGACACCGCAGACTTCCGAAGAAATCACCACGGTATCGGCACTCCGGCCGACCACGACCGGACGCAACTTCTTTGCGTCGCAGCAGGTGAACAGGGTATTGTCGGGGAGTACGCCGATGATGGTATTGGGCCCGTTGATTTCCAGGTGGGCCAGCGATTGGCGGATCGCCAATAGTGAATCTTTGTCATCCCGCCCGCCAATTTCGTCGAAAGGAAGCGGAGTGATCACATGCTTATAGTAAGAAAGCGGCCAGCCAAGCTGCCGATGCACATAATGCAAACTATAGAGAAAACACTGAGAATCGGATTCGAAGCCAATGTAGCCTCTGTGCAACTTACGCTGTTGCTCGACATTCTTCAGATAGAAGGTATTTTCGCCATTGGCCAGCGCGGTGTAGCCCTGCATAAAAAAGGGATGGGCAGCATAGCGGACGATGTCGTAGTTGGTGTTCTGCCGACACTGGGCGGTAATCACCTTGGCGGTAAACTTGTCGTTCGGCTCCCACAGCTTGAAATAGGTACCGATATCTTTCGGGTCGCCGATTTCCTTAAGAGTAACCACATCGGGCCAGAAGGAGTAAACATAGCCCTGGTCGTCCTTCTCCAGCGCCCTGCGCAGCTTCAAGCGCATGTCGAGCAGCAGGTCTTCCTTGGCCTTTTGTTCTTCTTTCTTGTAATGCTTGGGATAATCGTAGGTCTGAAAAACGTAATTGGGCATGGCGTTGATATCGAGGCCCGGCAACGGATTGGTTTCCGGAACCCACTGCATCACCCGCTGAAAACCGGCAGCATGCAGCATATCTTCGGCGATCTTCACGCCTTCGTCGGTACAGGCCAGCGACAAGGTCGGCAGATGCTTGTAGGCCTCGAAAAGGCCGCCGAGATCATGCATGACCATGGCAAAACCCGAGTTATCATGGCCCTTCTGCTGCGACTGCATTAGCAGCAGAGCCTGGCTCGGATGAACATAATTAAGACTTTTTATAGCTCCAATGCGACACATAAACGGTCACCTCCTGATCGGGACATTTGTGCGCTTACACAGTGTATCGTGCGATACTCAAGACAATTGAAACTCTTTTGCAATTAAAGAGCCAAATACAGTACACAAATACAAGTAAAACCGTATACATTTGCAAGCAGCTGTTTTTACAGCACTTAAACTCGGCAAAGGCTTTCGATTATAGCTCTTACCAATATAAAACAGGAGGTAAAAGCGGGCCAAATCGCCCCCAGCATTACCCAATTAGCGTAATCCATCTACACACCACTCTAACTAACAGAAGCCGTCAATGATTAAAAACCTGACCGCACCCAAGGCAAACGGTTGAACTACAACTCAAAAAGGTGCCGGAGAAACTTTAAATAGAAAAAAGCACCCAGCCGAACAGGCTCAACCCGCTCCCCCAACAGGGCGATGCCTACTTGAATTATTCGCGTACGCCCCTGCAGATATCCGGCAACGGGCATGACACAGGCGACCAACAGGTCGCAATCAGCTGTCGGCAAGACCACAACCGCCCTGCCCCCTTTTTCGGCAGCCCGCACAATTTTTGCGCACAAAAAAAGCCCCCATTCTAAAATGGGGGCCTGAAGTGCCACTGAAAGCTGTTTGGCAGCTAGAGCGTCTCGATCCAGCCGTGGGGGTCGGCAAGCTTGCCGTACTGAATACCGGTCAACTGCTCGTAGAGTTTCTGGGTCAACTCCCCCATCCTGCCGCCACCGATAGTCACGGTTTGATCACGATAGGTAAACTGCCCCACCGGGGAAACGACTGCGGCAGTCCCCGTCCCGAAGGCTTCTTTCAAGCGGCCACTGGCTGCGCCCTCGAGGATTTCTGTCACCGACATGGCCCGCTCTTCCACCTGAATCCCCATCTCCTTCACCAGGGTCAGAATGGAACGGCGTGTGATGCCATCAAGGATGGTCCCTTTCAGCGGCGAGGTCACCACTTTGCCATCATAGAAAAAGCAGATATTCATGCTGCCCACTTCTTCTACGTATTTCCGCTCAACGGCATCAAGCCAGAGAACCTGGTCATACCCCAGGGCCGTCGCTTCCATCGCAGCTTTGAGGCTGGCCGCGTAGTTGCCGCCAGTCTTAGCTTCACCGGTGCCACCGGGAGTCGACCGGACATACTCGTCGGCTATCCAAATCTTGACCGGGCTGAAACCGTTCTTGTAGTAAGCCCCGACCGGCGAAAGAATAATATAGAAGATATATTTGCTGGAAGGACGTACCCCAAGATAGGGGTCGACAGCGATCATGGTCGGTCGCACATAAAGACTGGTTCCAGGGCTATGAGGAACCCAATCAGCCTCAAGCCGAACCAATTCCTTGAGCGCCTCAAGAACAAAGTCAACATCTAGCTCAGGCATGCACATACGCGCCGCGCTGCGGTTAAAACGCTCGAAGTTGTCACGGGGGCGAAACAGGGCGAGAGAGTTATCCGGGCGCCGAAAAACCTTAAGCCCCTCAAAAATCTCCTGAGAGTAATGGAGCACAGCACAGGCCGGATCGAGACTGAATGGACCATAGGGGACGATTCGGGGCGTATGCCAACCACGACCGGCGTCGTAATCCATAATAAACATCCGGTCAGTGAACAGAGTGCCAAAACCAAGTTTCGACTCATCCTCGACGCGGGCTTTTTTCTCAGTAACGGGGAAAATTTCCATAATCCTACAATACCTCCGGTCTTGTTGTGTATACCCCTGAAATATTTTTTCTATCACAACAAAAGGAACCGGGCAAGACATTTAAGACCGGAACGGAACAGGGCAAAGACCTATCAATTTGGGGCTTCGACAAAAAAACACCTCGAGGCGTCACGGTGTTTTTTAGGTGGCCAGATGAAGAGCCTCGCCGCCGAGCAACTACCGGACCTCACAGATCAAAGTCACTACCGAGCCAACACAAACATTTTCGACGAGCACGCGGACCGCCGCCGCTACTCGCCTTCGGCCTCTTTCTTGGACGAAAGGCGATCCGAACCAAACAACAAGTTCTTCATGTTCTCACGCACCTCATCCTCATGAAACCGACGCACCAGGCGTTCATACTCAGCGCGCTCTGAAACATTGGTCAACCGATAGCTCTGCTCACGAATTCTCCACAAGTCTTCCATGGCCAACCCCTTTCCCTCATCGAGTGGTGACGGATTCACGCTATGGATGGTATCACCAGGCGATGGGGAGTCAAGGTATTTTTTACTATTATTGGTATAACAGGATTCTACCCTTGGCCCCCCAGCCGAAGTCATGATAAAAATGATATGCAAAATCCAGAGCCAGGAGCGGACAATGACCTATGCAGAACTGGAAACAGCCCTTGAAATCCTAGGTCTGCCTGAACGGGCCAGCCTCAAGGAAATCAAAGCCAGGCACCGAAGCCTGGTCAAACGACACCACCCGGACAAAAACCCGAACCAGCCACCCGAACGCATCCGGGCCATCAACGAAGCCTACCGCCTGCTGATCGACTTTTGCGCTAACTACCGTTTCTGCTTTTCAAAAGAGGAATTTTACGAACAGAACCCTGAAGAACGCCTGCGCCAGCAGTTCGCCCAGGATCCCGTGTGGGGCGGGTGAACCATTTGGAAACAAACAACCTGAACATATCCCCCCTCAAAGAAGACAGCTTTCCGCATCAAGCCCCCCCCAATCCCTACATTTCGCCAGCGCACCAATAGAAAAGGGAGGGCCTGCGCCCTCCCTTTTACAGATTCAAGCATGCAGGTCGAAACGCTACCTGCCGCCAATGTCCACAACCGTAAAGCTCAGCTCACCAGTTCAAAAAAACCATTTTCATCATTGTAGTTAAAGATTTCACCGGTTTCTATGATGTAATACCACCCATAGATATTAAGCACCCCCTTATCGTACTTCTCTTTAACATAGGGGTAGGTGAGAAGATTTTTCATCTGCACCAGAATATTGACCTGCTCGGTCAGCCATTCTCTTTCTTCAGGCGAATCAGTGGTCATCTGTCGATCGACCCTGGGCCGAACCTCCTTGGAGACTTCCAGCCACTTACGCACATGCGGTATATGATCGAGCTCCTCGTGGGACCGATTCAGTGCCGCACAACCGCCACAGTTTGAATGGCCACAAACCACGATAGTATCCACCCCAAGAACCTGGACTGCATACTCAATGGCGGATGTCGTTGCAACATATTCCTCGGTAATCCGGTAAGGAGGAACAATATTGGCAATATTCCGCACAGTAAAGAGCTCACCGGGGTGCGTGCGGGTAATCAGGTTGGGCACCACCCTGGAATCGGCACAACCAATAAATAAGGTATGCGGATTATGGTGACGCCCAAGGCCACTGAACAGCTCTTTGTGCTGTTCAAAATTCTCTCTTTTAAATTTAGCGACCCCCTTAAACAACCTTTCCATCCAGAACCACCCCCTGGGAAAATCAAACCGTTAATGTACTCTGGCGACACCAGCTCTCACCCGGCCAACGGCTTCAATCCTATCACACTTTTTCTGAATGTAGTGGCTTAACAGGTCAATCCCAGAAATTCCAAGGTAGATTCAAAGGTCCGGTTAAC
>JBFHFM010000027.1:0-19623 GCA_041583595.1 Trichloromonas sp.
CTGATGGCCGCACTGACCATTCATGTCTCCCAGTTTTTTCGCAATATTACTACCTTTGAATATCTTCGGGACCGGGTTCTTCCCGAGTTGATCCAGCGGTTGCGGAGCGACCGGCGTAAGGAGTTGAAGATCTGGTGCGCCGGCTGCGCGGGCGGCGAAGAGCCTTATACTCTGGCCTTGCTGTTGCGTGAAATGGCCCCATTGGGCCTGCCCGTGTCGTTGCTGGCGACCGATATCAGCCCGGATATCCTTTTGCGAGCCGGCGAGGGGCTGTACGAACCGCAACGGTTGACCGAGCTGCCTGATCCGCTGCTTGAACAATACTTTACGGCCGAGGGAAAAAACTACCGGCTGCATAAGACGATCCGTCGAATGGTTCATTTTAAGCGGCACAATATTATGACTGACACCGAATACCCGGAGGCCGATCTGATCCTGTGTCGCAATGTGTTGATTTATTTCTCGCGCGAAGAGCAGGAACGGATTATCGGCCACTTTGCCCGGGTGTTGCCGGCGGGGGGTTTTCTGGTCCTTGGCCGGTCCGAAAATATGATGGGTGAGCCGAGATCGTTGTTCGAAACTGAAAACGCCCGAGAGCGGATTTACCGACGACTGTAATTGAACTGGCTTTTTTGTTGAAGGAGCGGATCGATGCGTGTAGACATCAGCTACAAGTTCATTGTGGGCTTCATCGTCGTGGTGGCCTCCATTGTGCTGCTCAACCTGGTGGTTCCTTACCTGGGAATTCCCGAACAGTGGCAGCAGCTTTTTGCCGTGGCCTGCGCCATTCTGGTCGGTCTGGTGTTCGGCTGGTTTTTTTCCAAGCGTTTCACTTCCAATATCCGGGTGCTTAACGGGACGGTCGAGCGGCTCAGCCGCGGCGACCTTTCTTCGGCGGTGGAACTTCCTGCTACTTTTTTCCCTGACGAGACGGTCGATCTGGCGGCCTCCCTTAATCGGGTTGTTGAAAGCCTGCGCGAACTGGTCAGTACCATCAGTTCATCGTCGCTGAAGGTCGCCGACTCCGCCCAGGGCTTATCTGCCACGTCTCAGCAGATGACTGCCTCCTCCCACGAAATTGCCAAAACTATTGAGCAGATCAGCAAGGGGGCTGAAACCCAGGCTGAAATGGTTGAAAAGAGCTCACGTCTGATCAAAGAGATGGCCATGTCGATTGAGGTGATCGCTGCATCAGCCAATAAGGTTTCGGTTTCGGCCAGCGATACTGCAGAAACGGCTCAGGCTGGCGGCGAGATGTCGCGGGCTACGATTGCCAAGATGAAGCAGGTGCTCGAGAAGGTCGAATCTAACGGTGAGCAAATGGCCGCCTTTGGCACTCAGGTGCAAAAAATCGGTAAAATTGTCGATGTGATTACCGGAATTGCCGGTAAAACTAATTTGTTGGCTCTTAATGCGACTATCGAAGCCGCGCGGGCCGGCGAATACGGGCGCGGATTCGCCGTCGTTGCTGAAGAAATTCGTAAGCTGGCGGACTCGACAGGAGCCTCGGCCGGTGAAATTACCGAGCTGATCGAGACCATTCGCAGCGAGGCTCAGAAGGTTCAGCAGTCGATGAAGGAAAGCGTGCAGGGGATCGACGCGGGGCGCGAGGCCGTTGACAATACGGGCAAGGCCTTCGAGGCGATTATCAAGACGGCTCTGGGGACCAAGGCCAAGGCTACCGGCATCGCCGAACTGGCCCAGAAACAGACCGAAGGGGCCAGCGATATGGTGGTGGCTATCGAGGAGATTGCCCGGGTTGCCGAAGACAACGCCGCTTCGACGCAGGAGGTCTCGGCGGCGACCGAGCAGCAGACCGCCTCTATGGAAGAGATGGCCGGAGCGGCGCAGGTTCTTTCGGAATTGGCCGAGAGTTTGCTTGAAGTGGTGAAGCAGTTTCGCCTTGCCGGCGGAAAGGCAGAGTAGGGGATGGACCAGCTTCTGGCTTTTCAGCTCGGCAGTGAAACCTATGGGTTGGAAGTGACGCATATTCAAGAGGTCATCGAGGCTCCCCCGTTCTATTACATCCCCCGGGCCCCAGCCAGCTTGCTTGGATCGATCAATTTTCACGGCAGCATCCTGCCGGTACTCGATCTGGCTACCTTTCTTGGTTTCGGCGAGGGAATCAACGATCCGCGGATCATTGTTCTGACCCACGACGATGCCCAGCTGGCGCTGGCTGTATCGGCCTTTGCCGGAATTGTTTCCTTTGCCACCGAGGATCTCCTTCCTTGCCATGAAGACCAGGGGCATTCAGCCTGTATTCGGGCTGTTCTTGCCTGTCGTGGTGAAATGATAAACCTGCTCGACCTGGACCGGTTGCTTGGCAGTTTGGAAAACTTATGAATTCAGACGGGAGGAAGGCATGGGGCTGAGAGTATTGATTGTTGATGACGCCCTGTTCATGAGGAACATGCTTAAAGAGGTTTTTCTCAAGGCGGGCTACGAGGTGGTCGGAGAGGCCGCCGACGGACTCGAGGCCTTGGACCAGTATCGGCGGTTGCGGCCGGATCTGGTGACCATGGATATCGTCATGCCCCGCAAGAGCGGCATTGAGGCGCTGCAGGATATTCGCAAGGAATTTCCCGAGGCTTGCATTGTCATGTGCAGCGCCATGGGGCAGGAGTCGTTGATCCTCGAGGCAGTGCAGTCTGGCGCCAGGGATTTTATCGTCAAGCCCTTTAAAGAAGAGAAGGTTCTCGAAGTGGTGCGGCGTATCAGCAGCCAGGTCTGATCACTTTCGGGCGTTCGGATGAAGGCGGCCAGTGTCCCGTGTGGCTAATTCATTCCTTCAGCTTCCGCTGCTTCTGATCCCTGGCATTGTTGCGGCGCTTCGGTTTAAGCTCGGCTAGGCCTGCGTCCCCGCGCCATGCCATGAAGCAAAATTACTCAAAATTTGTGCGGCGAACGAACCGCACGGGACACTCGTACTGATGGACATGTCAAAGTACCGCGATATGTTTTTCTCTGAAACTCAGGAGCATCTCCAGAACATGGGGCGGCTGCTGGTCGCCCTGGAGAAGAACCCCGCTGATCGTGAAGGGATCGATGCGCTGTTTCGGGAAGCGCATTCGATCAAGGGCATGGCGGCGTCGATGGGGTATCAGCGGACTGCTGAACTGGCGCATCATCTTGAGGATTCTCTTGATGGATTCAGGGCGGCGGGCAAGGTTCCGCTCACCGCCGTTGACTGGTTGCTGTCCGGGCTCGACATGCTTGAAGGGTTGGTCAATGACTTGGCTGCCGAGCGTCCTGAGCGGGAAATTGATGCGTTTATCGCCGAAAATGCCCCTGTGGATGAGGCTTCCGATTCACCTCCAGTAGCGGTTGTCGTTGCCCCGCCACCGCCACCACCGCCAGTAACGCAGGCTACGCCGACAGTCGAATCACAACCGGAAGCGAAAGTTGCAGAAATCCTGCGGATTGTTGTGGAGCTGGTTTCTGGAGCGGTAGCGCCGGCGGCCCGGGCGCTGCTCATGGTTCGTGACCTGACCGGGCAGGGGCAGCTGTTGAGCAGTGTTCCCGACGAGCAGTCACTGCTGCAGGGGGGGGCGGTTCAGCGGTTGGAGCTGCGCCTGAAAAGTTCTAGACCCGCTGCCGCGATCAAGGAACGGCTTTTGGCCATGCCTGATGTGGCGCGGGTTTCCTGTGTCGTTGAGCATCCTCAGCCGATTCGGCGAGACGACCGCGAGCGGACCGTGCGGGTGCGCACCGGGCTGCTCGACCAATTCATCAATCTGGCCGGAGAACTGATCACTAACCGTTACATGTTGCAGGCCGCCTTCGCTGAAAATCGTACTCAGGACATGAAAATCGGCCTTGATCAGCTGACTCGACTGATTACTGATCTCCATCATCAGGTGCTGCAGGTGCGCATGATGCCGATGGCCAGCATTACTGGACGACTGCCCAGGCAAGTGCGTGATCTCGAGCGTAAGACCGGTAAACGTGTCAGCTTGCGGGTTGAAGGCGGCGAGGTTGAACTGGATCGGGCGATTCTCGAGGCCCTGGCGGATCCCCTGATGCACATGGTGCGTAATGCCATTGACCATGGCATCGAGGAGTCTGGCGAATTGGTGGTGAGCGCGTCCCGGGAAAAGGATCTGGTGCTCATCGAAGTGCGTGACGATGGCCGGGGACTCGACCCGGAGGCGATCCGCCGCAAGGCTGTCGAGCGCGGTTTGCTGTCTTCGGCTCAGGCACGCTCCACGACCGATCGCGATTTGTTTCAGTTGATTTGTGTGCCCGGCTTTTCTACCACCGACCATGTGACCGAAACTTCGGGGCGGGGGGTCGGCATGGACGTGGTCAAATCGGTGGTTGAGCAGCTCGGGGGTACCTTGCAGATTCTCTCGGCCGCCGGTGAGGGAACCCGCATCCAGCTCTACCTGCCGCTGTCGGTCGCGATCATTCAGGTTCTTTTGGTGGAATGCGAGGGGAAAACCGTTGCCATTCCGCTGACCCGGGTGCTCAGGACTCTTGAGGTGACCCGTGAGGACATCCGCTCATCGGGACGGCAGAAAGTTATTCGGCTCGATGATGAACTGGTACCGCTCTTGTCGGTGCGCAAAATTCTCAAACTTTCTCACCGACCCATGTCCGGAGCGATCCCGACGGTTATCAGCGAAGTGCGTGGGCGCAAAGTCGGCCTGGTGGTCGATCGTCTGGTTGGTCAGCGCGAGGCATTTGTCAAGTCGCTTGCCTTTCCTCTCGATCGTTTGGCCGGTATCAACGGGGCCACCATCCTGGGGGATGGCAGCATCGTATTTATCATCGACCCCCAGACGCTTCTGGAAGAACAGGCCGCCGGCAGCAAGCTCCGGCCGGCAGGAGAACAGCCATGACTCTGGTGCCGCTGAATGACGTCCAGCTCGATGCCCTTAAAGAGATCAGCAATATTGGGATGGGCCATGCCGCCACCGCGCTGTCTCAGTTGATCGGTCAAACGGTTCACTTAAAGGTGCCGCGCATCACTATTGCCGACATTGCCGATATGCCCGAGCTGGTCGGCGGGGCCGAAGAAGTGGTGGTGGGGATCACCTTGCAGATTTTCGGCGATGCCCGCGGCACCATCCTGCTGATTTTTCCGCGGGAAAGTGCCACGCAGTTGCTGGTGCGGCTGGTTGGTAAGAAACCAGAAGATTTGATATTTGACGAATTGAGTGCTTCGGCGCTCAAAGAACTTGGTAACATTCTGGCCTCGGCCTACCTGTCGGCACTCGGCGGCTTGCTGCACATGACCCTGATCCCTTCGATTCCCCTGCTGGCCTACGATATGGCCGGGGCGGTGGTCGATAATGTCCTGATCGAATTGAGCCAGGAAGGCGATCTGGCGCTGATGGTGGAAACCGAATTCCACGGACAATCGCCGGACGACGAGGTCATTCGCGGCCACTTCATGATCCTGCCCGACCCGCGCACTCTGGATGTGCTCCTTGAAGCCGGGAAGGGCAGCTATGGGGGATAAGCTGAGGGTCGGCATTTCTGATTTTCAGGTGGCTCGCGCCCCGGATATTCTGGTATCCTATGGGCTTGGTTCATGCCTTGGCATTGTGCTTTATGATGCCAGGTTGCAGCTCGGCGGGTTGGCCCATTCTCTGCTTCCCGGAGCCCGGCTCGGGGGGGTGGAAAGTCGTCCGGCCAAGCACGTGGAAGGGGCGATTCGCCTGATGGTCGAAAAACTGCTGGCCGCGGGTTCTGATCTGCGGTATTTGACCGCCAAACTCGCCGGCGGAGCCAATATGTTCGAATCCCTGAATCCGGGAGCTGAAGAGGGGATCGGTGCGCGTAACATCAGCATGGGGCGGAAGGTTTTGGCGCAAATGGAAATCCCGCTGCTGGCCGAAGATGTCGGTGGTCAGCATGGTCGGACCATCGAATTCGACCTGGCCACCGGGCTGCTTAGGGTACGATCGCTGCGGGTTGGCGAAATTACGATTTAAACCACGTTTGATGCATATGCAAAAAAAAATCTTGAGGTGGCTAAGCAAAAAGTTCGACCTATAAGGTCTGGTGGTTTTTCAGGGGCGAAGGCCTGCATCAGGCAGGTCGAGGTCCTGAAAAAACACCCTAACGCCGTAGGGCGGATTTTTCGCGACGTCATCACGTTTAGTCTGGAGGATATCCATGAAGCGTTTCCTTGTTTTGGCCCTGTGCCTGTTCTTCTCTTTTCCTGCCCTGGCTCTTGCCAGTGGCGAATCCATCGGCATGAGTCAGGTTATTCGAGCCCTCGAAGATCCGTTTAAGGCTGAGGCTCCCGCTGACATCGCGATCACCGATTTTGAAGCCGATTTTTTTCAGGAATCGCGCATCGCCTCCCTCGATCGGGTGCAGAACGGCCGTGGCCGGGTTATGGTGAAATTCGATCACAGTCGTGGCGACCGGGTGCCCAAGTCGCTCTTTCGCTGGGAGTATGATCAGCCGACCACCCAGGAAATCGTCTCTGACGGTAAAACCATCTGGGTCTACCTGCCAGACAACCGCCAGGTGATTCAATCGGATATCGAGCAGGACGGGCTGTCCCGCCCCGATGATCCAATCACCTTTCTCACCGGTCTCGGTAATCTGTCCCGTGATTTTCTGATCGGCTGGGCCTCGCCAAACCAGGATATTGAAGGGAACTACGTTCTTGAACTGCGTCCCCGCCGAGTATCGCCGATGATTGCGCGGCTGCTGTTGGTGGTCAACCGCGATTCGGTGATCCCGAGCGGTCGGCCGGATCGCTTCGGTGACACCTTTCCGCTTCTGTCGAGTACGGTCTTCGATCCCAGCGGAAATACTACCATTATCGAGTTCAGTGGTGTTCGGGCCAATCGTAACCTCTCAGATAGTCTCTTCCGCTTCATTTTGCCGGCTGGGGTCGAAGTGATCCGTCCTTCCGGCAGCGGCATGGGGTTCTGATTCGCCCAGTTGCGATAAGCCTCTGATCGCCTCGGATTCAGATTTTGCATCCGGGGCGACATTGTGTTATAAGTCACCGATTCGGTGAGGTTCTTCTGGGCCAACCGGGAATAAATCATGGGGAGGAATGGCCATGCCAAGTTTTGATATTGTCTCAAAGGTTGACATGCAGGAGATCGATAATGCGGTTAACCAGGTGCGCAAGGAGATCGAGCAGCGCTACGATTTTAAGGGGACGGTTAACGAGATCACCCTTGAAAAAGACGCTATCCTGATTCTCGCTGCTGATGACTACAAGCTCGATGCGGTGGTTGACGTACTCAAGGGCAAGCTGGTGCGGCGTAATGTGTCGCCCAAGTGCCTCGATTTCGGCAAGAAAGAAACGGCTTCAGCTGGGGCCATGCGTCAGCGGATCACTATTGTTCAGGGGGTCTCCACCGAAAAGGGGAAGGCCATCGTCAAGTTCATCAAGGACACCAAGCTCAAGGTCCAGGCCCAGATCATGGAAGACCAGGTGCGGGTTTCCGGCAAGAAGATCGATGATCTGCAGGAAGTCATCCAGGCCGTCAAGGGCAAGGATTTCGACGTCGAGCTACAATTCATCAACATGAGATCCTGATGTTTCTCGCATCAGGCCAAAGGTTACAGGATAAAAGGACCTTTCTTTGCCTTTTGTTTTTGCCTTCTTTCTGATTTTCAAAGGAAAACCCCTTGAGTAAGTTGAATGTAAGTCTGGTTAGCCTCGGCTGCCCGAAAAACCTGGTCGATGCGGAGGTCATGCTTGGCCATCTGCCGACCGACCGTTTTACCATCGTGACCGATGAGGCGCAGGCCGATATTATCATCGTCAACACCTGCTCTTTCATCAAAGATGCCCAGGAAGAGTCTGTGGACACCATCCTCGAGGTGGCCGATTACAAGAAAAACGGTCGCTGCCGGATGCTGGTGGTGAGCGGCTGCCTGCCGCAGCGTTACCAGGAAAAACTAGCCGACGAGCTTCCCGAGGTCGACCTGTTCATGGGGACTTCCGATGCACCACGTATTGTTGAATTGCTTGATGCGCAGCTGGGCAAAGTGGGCCAGACCGAGGCGATCGGTTTGCCCGAATTCCTCTACGATCACACCACGCCGCGGGTCAAATCCTCTCCTTTTTACTCGACCTACGTGAAGATCGCAGAGGGGTGCGCTAACCACTGTTCCTACTGCGTGATCCCCCAATTGCGGGGGACCTTGCGTTCGCGCAGCATCGCTTCGATCGTCGAAGAAGTTCGTGCGTTGACCGCTGATGGGGTCAAAGAGGTCAACCTGATCGCTCAGGATCTCACCGCCTACGGCGCTGACCGCGACGATGGTGCCCGGATCGAGGATCTGTTGCGCGAACTGGTAAAAATTGACGATTTGCGCTGGCTGCGCCTGCTTTACGCCTATCCTGACGGCATCAGTGATGAATTGATCGAATTGATGGCCAGCGAGGAAAAGATCTGCAATTATCTCGATATTCCTCTGCAGCACATTGATAGCACTATTCTTTCTATGATGAACCGGCGGATCGATGAAGCCGGTATCCGCTCACTGGTTGGCCGCTTGCGGCAGCGGATTCCCGATCTGACGTTGCGCACCGCATTCATCGTCGGCTTTCCCGGTGAAACTGAAGAACAGTTCGCTCGCCTCCACGATTTTATCAACGAGGGGAATTTTGAGCGGGTCGGGGTTTTTCGTTACTCCCGTGAAGAGGGGACGGGCGCCGCTGGTCTCGAAAATCAGGTTCCAGAGCGGATCAAGAAGGCTCGCTACGCCAAGCTCATGAAGGCTCAGCAGCGGGTTTCTTTTCGCAAGAACCGGGCGCTGGTCGGACGTACCGAACAGGTGCTGGTTGAAGGTTTCAGTGAAGAGACCGATTTGCTGCTGCGGGGGCGCAGCATCCGTCAGGCACCGGATATTGACGGTCAGGTCTATATC
Organism: Trichloromonas sp.; assembly: GCA_041583595.1. Taxonomy (GTDB): domain Bacteria; phylum Desulfobacterota; class Desulfuromonadia; order Desulfuromonadales; family Trichloromonadaceae; genus Trichloromonas. The sequence goes on from JBFHFM010000027.1 coordinate 8,860, forward strand.
ACCGCCGGTCAGGCCGAAATCGGGGATATCGTGGAACTGCGCATTACCGACTCTTCGGACTACGATCTGATAGGTGAAATCGTCGAGGAGTAGCCCTTGTCTTTGACTCGCTCTCAGGCTATTTTGCTGCTGCTCGGTCTGCTGGTTCTGTCCCTTCTGCAGGCCTGCGACCGCGGGCCGCAGAGAGTGAGTCGCAGCCGCCTGCTGATGGGAACAGTGGTCGAGATCACTGCCTTTGGCGATCAGCAAAAAGTCTTGGAGACCGCTGTCAGCGAGGCTTTCGAGGCCATGGAACGGGTTGATGGGCTGATGTCGGCTAACCGGCCAGACAGCGATGTCTCCCGTCTCAACGCCGCTAGCGGCGCATTTGAGGTAACCGCGGAAACTGCGGATGTTTTGGCCCTTGGCCAGCATGTTGCGGTGGTGAGTGGCGGCGCCTTTGACATGACCTTGGGGCGGTTGAAAAAACTCTGGGGGATCGAGGACGCAAACCCCCGCATTCCCTCCGCTGCCGACATGAGCGCCGCTCTTGTCGGCATTGGCCCGCAGGCCCTGAAGATTGAGGGCTTGCGTATCCGTAAGCAAACGCCCACCCTGCAGGTTGACCTCGGCGGCATCGCCAAGGGTTTTGCCATCGATCAGGCCATCGAAGTGCTGCGCCGTTTCGGAGTGACCCATGCCTCGGTTAACGCCGGCGGCGACATCCGTCTGCTCGGCGACCACCAGGGCCGGCCCTGGCGGATCGGCATTCAACATCCCCGCAATCCCCAGGCCCTGCTTGCCACCCTTGAACTCGATCAGGTTGCCGTGGTGACCTCGGGTGACTACGAACGCTTTTTCGAGCGGGACGGGGTCCGCTACCATCATCTGTTCGACCCCCATACCGGTCGTCCTGCCGCTCTCTGTCAGAGCGTGACGGTGGTGGCTGCCAGTGCCACTGAGGCCGACGCTCTGGCGACTGCGGCCTTTGTGCTGGGTCCCGAGGCCGGCCTGCGGTTCATCGAAGCCTGGCCGCAGGCCGAAGCGCTGCTGGTGGCCGCCGACGGCAGCCTGGTCCTCTCGGCCGGACTCAAGGACCGGGTGCGATGGCCGTAACCGCGGTACTGCGGCGCATGACCTGGCTCGACCGGGTCATTGTGATGGCTCTGCTGCTGGTCACCGGCGGATCCTTTGCGATGATCACCGGGACCCCTCGCGGTGCCCGGGTGGTGGTCCAACAGCAGGGGCGGGTAGTGTTCAGTGCCCCCCTCAATGTCGATCGCACGGTGACTCTTTCCGGGCCGTTGGGCGAGACCCTGCTGGAGATCCGCGACGGGCATGCCTGCATCATTTCGTCCCCCTGCCCGCACAAGGTCTGCATTGGCATGGGCCAGATCGCCCGAAAGGGCGAGCTGCTGGCTTGCGTCCCCAACGACCTGCTGGTGAGCATCGAGGGGCAGCAGCAGAAGGAGCCGAGCCATGACCTCCTCAGCCGTTGATGCACATGAACTGGCCCGGGTGCGGAAGCGGATTTTTCTGGCCCTCTTCATCGCCCTGGCAGTCGCCCTGCATACCCTGGAGTTTCTGCTGCCATCGCCGGCCCCCTGGTTTCGTCTCGGTTTTGCCAATATTCTGACTTTGACCGCGCTCTTTCTTTACGGTGGGCGGGCGGCCTGGGTGGTGACGTTAGCACGGATCGGCATTGGTGCCCTGGTGGTTGGCAATCTCTTTTCCCCCGGGTTTCTCCTCTCTTTTTGCGGTGGCGTAACGGCGACGGCCTTGATGACCGGGGCGCGTACTCTGTTCGGCCGCTATATTGGACCGGTGGGAGTCTCGGCCCTTGGGGCGGTTGGCCATGCCAGCGGACAGTTGCTGATCGCCTGGCTGCTGCTGGTGCGTCATCCGGGACTCTGGCAACTTTTTCCGTTCTTTTTGGTTTTCGCCCTCGGCACCGGTCTGGCCAATGGGGTCGCCGCCGACCTGCTCCTCGAACTGTTGCGCTCCCATGCCGCCTTTCGGCCGGTAACCGAGGATTCGGTCTCATGAAAAGCCTGGTCTTCCTCATCCCTTATCTGCGCACCTATTGGCGGCTGCTGTTGGCCGGACTGGTCTGGCTGGTATTGACCAACGCCCTGGCCATGCTGATACCCTGGGCCCTCAAACAGGGGATTGACGCCGCCGAAAAGGGGGATGCTCGGGAAATCCTCTGGTTTGCCGCCATGTTGGCGTTGGCCGCGGTGTTGCGGGGCGTTACGCGGATTTTCTCCCGGTTACGCTACTTGCGTACCGCACGGCGCATTGAAGTCGACTTGCGGCGCGATATGATGACTCGGCTGCTGGCCCAGGAGGCCCCCTTTTTCGACAGTCAGCGCACCGGCGACCTCCTTTCCCGCTTCACCAATGATCTCTCCAATATCCGCATGCTCGCTGGCTTTGGCGTACTCACTCTGGCTAACGCCGCCTTGGTTTATCTTTTCACCCTGGGGATGCTCCTTTACCTGGCGCCGGGATTGGCGCTGATCGCTTTGCTGCCGTACCCGGCCATGCTGGTGGTGGTTAAGCGGGTCAGCCGCCGTCTGCTCTACCACTCCACCCGGGTGCAAGAAGCCTTGGGAAAAGTCAGTGAGGCGGTCGAAGAAGGGGTTTCCGGGCAGGCGGTGATCCGTGCCGGGAACCTGTTTGATAACCGATGCCGACAATTCGACCGGCTTAACGAGGACTATCTGGAATGCAATCTGGTGCTGGCCCGCCTGCGTGCCCTGATCTTGCCGGTGATGACGGTGATCGGTCCGCTGGCGACCCTGTTGGCTCTCTATTTTGGCGGTAGCCAAGTGGTGGAAGGCACCCTGAGCCTCGGCGAACTGGTGGCCTTCAACGCCTATCTGGTGCAACTGGCCTGGCCTACTCTACTGCTTGGCTGGGTGTTGACCCTGACGCAGCGGGCCGCTGCCAGCATGGAGCGCATCGATCTGGTCTTACGGTTGCCTGAAACCGGGCCGGACTCACTCCCAACCGGTCGGCGCAACAGGATGGCCCCCGCAGTGCGGGCAGCAGGACTCGATTTCGCTTACGGTGAACAGGCCGTGTTGCATCAGTTGAGCTTCGACATCCCTGCCGGCACCCTGGTTGGAGTGACCGGTTCCACCGGCAGCGGCAAGAGTACGCTGCTTAAATTGCTGGCGCGGCTCTATCCCCTGGCGCAGGGGCAGCTTTTCGTTGGCGGTGAGGATCTGGCGCAGGTGGATGCGTCGAACTATCGCCAGGGGCTGGCTGTGGTGCCCCAAGAAGGGCGTCTGTTTACCGGTTCGGTGCGGGAAAACTTGATATATGCCGTTCCAAACGCCGCCGACGAGGTGTTGCGCCGGGTGGCTGACGCGGTTTGCCTGAGTGCTGAGGTGGAAGGGTTTGCCGAGGGCTTTAACACCAAGGTCGGCGAGGGGGGGATGTCCCTCTCTGGCGGCCAGCGGCAGCGGGTTTGCCTCGGACGGGCGCTGGCGGCTGACGGGGGCCTGTGGCTGCTTGATGATCCCTTCAGTCACCTCGATGCCGCAACCGCCCGCGAGGTCTGGACTCGGCTGCGGGAAGAGTTGCAGGGCAAAACGGTTTTTCTCGCCTCCGGGCGAGTGTCTCAGCTCGAAGGGGTCGATTTGATCCTGGTGCTTGATGGTGGGCGGCTGTGTGAGCAGGGAACGCCGGCTGAACTGGCGCAGTCCGGAGGGCTCTATGCCCGGCTGATTGAACGGGAGCGACTGCTGGCCGAATTGGAGGCGTTGCCATGAGACACGGAATGCCCGATCTCGATGAGGTGTCCGGCCGCCATCTCGATTGGCAGCTGTTTCGCCGGTTTGTCAGCATGGTACGTCCCTATTGGCGACAGGCCGTGCTCTCGCTGCTGCTGTTGCCGCTGATTGCCGCCAGTAAATTGGTTCAGCCCTATCTGGTTAAGCTGCTGATCGACGATCATATTGTGCCGGGGCAGCTTGATGGGTTTGCCGGGGTGGCGCTCTTTTTTCTGCTTGCTCTGATTGGCGAGTGCCTGCTGCTCTTTGTTCAGGGCTACCTGGTGCAGGCGGTTGGCCAGCGGATGATGGCCGACTTGCGTCAAGCCGGGTTCCGGCGTCTGTTGAAGCTGCCGGCGGCTTTTTTTGACCGCCATCCTTCGGGCAGGCTGGTCACTCGCCTTACCAGCGATGTGGAGAATGTCGGTGAGCTGTTCGGTGCCGGGGTTATCGCCACGGTTGGTGACCTGGTTACTCTGGTTTTCATCGTTGGCATCATGGTCTGGATGAGTCCGCCGTTGACCCTGGTTTCCCTCGCGGTGATTCCTCCGCTGTTGCTGATTCTGTTGTTGTTTCGCCGTAATATGCGTAGCGCCATGCGTAAGGTGCGGGCCCGGCTGGCCGGGCTCAACGCTTTTATTGCCGAACGCATCGGCGGGATCAGCGAGGTGCGTCTCTTTGGCCAGCAACGACGGACTCTCGACGAGTTCGAAGAGCTGCAGCTGGCCTATCGCCAAAGTACCTTTCAGGTCATCGAGTGGGACGCCGCCCTCTATTCCGTGGTGGAGGTGCTCGGTGCCGTGGCCATCGCGGCGATCCTCTGGCGCGGTGGTGGCGAAGTGGTGGCCGGCGCCGTTACTTTCGGCACCCTGGTCGCCTTCATCGAATACGTGCAAAAATTCTTTGCGCCACTGCGCGACCTGTCGTCGAAATATTCGGTGATTCAGGCCAGCAACGCTTCCCTCGAACGGATTTTCGAACTGCTTGACGAAACGCTGGAGCCAAGGGGCAGCTTGAGTTTGCCAAAAGGTCCCGGCGCGGTGGTGTTCGAAAAAGTGAGCTTCAGCTATGATGGGAAAACCCCGGTACTCAAGGGGGTTGATCTGCGCATCGGCGGTGGCGAAACGGTGGCCCTGGTCGGTGCCACCGGCAGCGGTAAGAGTACGGTGACGCGACTGCTGATGCAGTTTTACCGCCCGACGTCGGGACATATTCGCTTTGACGGTGTCGATTTGAACGAACTCGATCCGGTCGATTTGCGTCGGCAGATCGGTTGGGTGTCGCAGGAGCCCTTTCTCTTTTCTGGCAGCGTGCGGGTTAATATCGATCCTGAAGGTCAAATGGATGATGCGGCTTTGCAGCGATTGCTTGACGACTGTCGGTTGGGCCAGCTGGTAGAGCGACTCGGTGGCCTCGACGGAATTTTTTCCGAGCGTGGTCGCAATCTTTCATCCGGTGAGCGCCAGCTCCTCTGTTTGGCTCGGGCTCTGGCCACCAGCCCGCGACTGTTGGTCCTGGACGAGGCCACCAGCAGGCTTGACAGTGCCACCGAACACCGGGTAGCCGAAGGGATGGCGGTCGCCGGTCGCGGGCGTAGCGTGCTATTGATCGCCCACCGCTTGCGTACCGCCGCGAGTGCCGACCGCATCGTTGTGCTGCATCGGGGTCAGGTCAGCGAGTGTGGAACGCATCAGCAATTGCTGGAACAAGGGGGGCTGTACGCTCGCCTCTGGCGCTTGCAGGATCTGAACGGGGAAGGGGAGAGGCCGGCGGAGACAGGCTGAAACCGTTCTGTTATACTCATCGACAATTTATGGCTGAAAACCTTGTGCGCCAATTTCTGCGCAGGTTCCAGGGTCCCAATGACCCGTCAGTCGAATTATCTGAAGGGTTACACCCTGACAAGGATGAAAATATGCTCAAGCGATGCATCTGGCCGTTGCTGTTCTTATTATTGACTGCCTGTGCGGCTTCGCAGGTGACCAAAAAGGTTGATTCCGGGGCGATGGTCGTCTCACCGGTTGTGGATGCGCAAGCGCTCGCCGAATTGCGTAACGCTGCGGTCGCCCTGCCCGGAGCCGAAGTCGGCGCGGACGAGCCGTTAACCATTCGTTATCCGGGGCAGGTGATTTTCAGCAAAGGGGCGGCCTTGCCACTGGCCGGGGTGGGGGTGCTCGATCCGCTGGTCGCGTTTCTGGTCGGTCATAGTGCGTCCCGCTGGCAGGGGACGGTGCGGGCTGCCAGCGGGGTGTCGCCGGAGTACGATCAGCAACTGGCGCAGAAGCGAGCCGAGTTGCTGGGCCGTTATTTCGAGAGTCGCGGCCTCAGTGCCGACCGGTTGACGCTGAAGGCCGCATCCGGCAGCGGACCGGCCTTCGAACTGGCACGTCAGGATTAGTTTTGCAGCTGGGGCAGGTCCGTCAGTTCGTCGACAGAGAAGGCGTAGGTTTCTTTGCAGAACTCGCAGGTGACGCTGGCTCCCTTATCTTCTTCGATCATGGCGCGCACTTCGTCGGCGCCGAGTCCGCGCAGCATCCCGGCGACCTGTTGGCGGCTGCAGTTACAGCGGAATTTAAGCTCGGTCTCTATCTGGACCGTGAAGGGAATCTCCTCAAACAGTTGCTCGAGAATCTGCAGTGGTGATTTGCCCTCCCTCAGCAGGCTCGTGATCGGCGGCAGCTGCTTCAGGCGTTCTTCGAGCAGCGGGATCAGCGCTTCATTCGCTCCCGGCATGGCCTGGATCAGAAAGCCGCCGGCTGTGGCGATAGCAAGGTTCGCATCGAGATTGACGCCCAGGCCAACTGTCGAAGGGACCTGTTCCGAGGTGGTCAGGTAGTAGGCCAGGTCTTCAGCGACCTCACTGGTATAGAGCTGGACCATGCTGCGGTACGGTTCTTTCAGGCCGAGGTCTTTGATGACGTGCAGAAACCCCGCCTTGCCGATGGCCCCGGCGACATCGAAACGATCGTCTTTCGGCGGCAGGCCGGCCAGGGGGTTCTTCACCGAACCCCGTACTTGCCCATAGGCATCGCTTTCGGCGTGCAGTCGCTGCAGCGGCCCGCTTCCCTCGATCATCAGGGCCAGGCGCTGATCCCCCTTAAGCAGGCCTCCCATCAGGGCAGTACCGGTAATCAGTCGACCTAGCGCGACGCTCGCAGTGGGATCGGTCCCCTGGAGCTGGCAGATGGTGCGGGCCAGGTTGCTGGTGATGGCGGCGGCGGCGCGTAGCGAACCATCCTTGCTGAGAATACGGACCAGGTGGTCATTCATGGTGGCTCCTTCGAGGTGAATCCTTGAGACTTATAGAAAAAAAGGTTAATATTTGTTCTCTTAAGGTGTAAAGGTTTCGGATGCTGTGCATCCTACCGAAACATAGCCCGTTCTGACAATACTTTCATTTCATGGAGTGGCGATGAAAATCATTCTGCCCGTTGCAGGAAAAGGGACCCGTTTGCGGCCCCATACCCATACCAAGGCCAAGTCTCTGGTCCATGTGGCCGGCAAAACAGTGCTTGAGCATATCGTCAGCCGTCTGCTGGCGCTCGATGCCGTCGAGTTGATTTTCATCACCGATGAAAATGGCCACCAGATCGAGACCTTCATGCAGCAGAAGTTCCCCCAGGTCTCCTGTCACTACATTGTGCAGAAAGACCGTCTTGGGCCCGCCCACGCCGTTTCCCTGGCCGCTCCGTTGATCAAGGCGGGTGAAGATCTGCTGGTGGTCTTTAACGATACCATCTTTGTCACCGACCTCAAAAGTATCCCTATGCTGACGGCCGACTGCGATGGCCTGATCTATTCCAAGGAGGTTGAGGATTACCAGCGCTTCGGGGTTAACGTGATCCGTGATGGTTTGATCGTCGATATGGTCGAAAAACCCGATTCCCCGGTCTCAAGACTGGCCCAGGTGGGGCTCTATTATCTGAAGGATGGCCAGCGGTTTATGAATTCCATCGCTGAAACCATCGCCGCCGGGGACACGGTCAAGGGCGAATATTACTTGCCGGCCGTCTTCATGCGCATGATTCAGGGGGGGGCCAAATTTCGCGCTCCCGAACTCGATGCCTGGCTCGACTGCGGCAAACCGGAAACTTTGCTCGAGACTAATCGCTACCTGTTGCGCGGTCGTCATCACAGTCATGGTGAGGTGCTCAACTCGGTGCTGATTGAGCCCGTGCACCTGGCGGCCGGGGTGGTGGTGCGCAACTCCATTCTTGGTCCCAACGTGTCGGTGGCCCCAGGCTGCGTTATCGAAGAGTGCATCATCAAGGATTCGATTATCAACGTCAGCACCCGGGCCAAAGATACCATCCTGCACTCCTCGATCCTCGGCGACAGCGTGACCCTGGTTGGATCGCCCCGCAGGATGAATATTGGCGACCATTCGCTCATTGAAATGGAAGGTTAATTGATCTTCTTGCTAAAAAAACAGATCGCCGCCGGTCGTGATGTCGGGGCGATCTGTTTTTTTACGGATGTTTCGCGTGGCACCAATGCATACGCCGGTTATCGAATGGATAGATCCTGAGATGGAACCTTTTTCGCTTGTCAGAACTCTGCTTTTTGTTCTCTTATCCGTGGTTTTTTTCGCGATTTCCTGGAAACCACTGCATAATCCAAGATGCCATGGCTTTTATCGCTTTTTTGCCTTCGAGGGGATTCTTTTTCTGGTATTGCACAACTACCCGTTCTGGTTTGATCGCTGGTACGCGCCGAAGCAGATTGTCTCCTGGTTGTTGTTGTCGGCTTCCATTCTGTTTGTTGTCCAGGGGCTGTATATGCTGAGAACAGTCGGCGGGGCGAAAGCCAGGGAGGACGCGCCGGAAAACTTCGCCTTCGAAAATACGGTCAACCTCGTTACCGGAGGGATTTATCGTTACATCCGGCATCCCATGTACAGCTCGCTGATGCTGCTGGCCTGGGGGGCGTTTCTCAAGCACTTCAGCCTACTGGGGCTGGCTGTGGTCGCAGCCACCACCGTCTTCCTGGTTGTCGCTGGGTACATTGAAGAGCAGGAAAATCTCGAATTCTTTGGCCCCGTTTATCTGGAATATCGAAAAACAACTAAGATGTTTCTGCCCTTTTTGTTCTAATGACTAAAAAGGCCTGCCCCTCTGTTTGTCCCTTAAGTTCCGCCCTGGCTCCCGGCTTGGGCACTGAAACCTGAGCCTGCAATGCCTGTCTTTTCCGCAAAACATCCGTTCTGCGTCTGCGTTACGCGGGATGGTCCAGACGCAAAACACTTAAACCCATTTTCCCCTAAACGTCCATTTTGCTACGGCTGTGGCGAAGGGATGAGATACAAAACTGAATAAAAAACGCGGCAGAGAGGTTTGCTCTCTGCCGCGTTGGTTTTAGCGGCCGGTTGAGGCGCTGGTGCGTCCTTCAGGGCGCCTGGTTCGGTATTCGACCACCGGGGCTTTACGTTCAGTGCGTGCCTTCGGTGTGTAATCCTTATTTCCGCGGACTTCGCCGCGGCCCTTCCACTCGCCGGATTTCTGCGGCCGGCCGTTGCGTGCCGAGGGTCGGCCGCTGCGTGCCGGGCGGGTATCGAGCGGCCGGGTCGGTTCAAGGCCGGCAACAACCTGTTGCGGCAGGCTTTGGCCGATATAACGTTCGATGCGGCGCAGGGCTGCGGTTTCGGCGGACGAAGCGAAGGAAATTGCCGTGCCGGTGGCGCCGGCGCGACCGGTGCGGCCGATGCGGTGGACGTAGTCCTCGGCGAACATCGGCAGGTCGAAGTTGATGACGTGGGTAATGCTGGTCACGTCGATGCCGCGGGCGGCGACGTCGGTAGCTACCAGCAGTTTGATTTTGCCCCGGCGCAGGTCGGTCAGGGTGCGATTGCGGGCGGCCTGGTTCATGTCGCCATGAAGGGCGGCGGCCCGGTGTCCCTGGGCCATCAGTTCGCGGGCCAGAACGTCGGTATCGCGTTTGGTGGCCGAAAAGATGATGGCCTGGTTGATGTCCTGATTGGCAACCAGGTGCTGCAGCAGTTTGGATTTGTGCTGGCGGTTGTCGGTGACATGCAGGCGCTGTTCGATGCTCTCGAGGGTCAGCTTGCTGCCGGCGATGTCGATGCGTACCGGTTCGCGCAGCATCCGTTTGGCCATCTCTGCCATGGTGCGGTTGAGGGTGGCGGTGAAGAAAAGGGTCTGGCGCTTGGCCGGGGCGCCGGCAATGATTTTTTCCAGGTCGTCTTTGAAACCCATGTCGAGCATCCGGTCGGCTTCGTCGAGAACCAGAATTTCAAGGCGTGACAAGTCGAGGGAGCCGCGGTTCAGGTGATCGACCAGCCGGCCCGGGGTGCCGACCACCAGGTCGGGCGAGGCCTGCAGGGATTTAAACTGGTCACGGTAGGGCATGCCGCCGAGCAGCAGGGCAAAGCGCGGGTTGATGTGACGCCCGAAGGTGCGGGTGGCGTCAACGATCTGGCCCGCCAGTTCGCGGGTCGGGGTCAAAACCAAAACCCGGGGGGCACCGCGGCGCTTGTCTACGGGTTGGGACATGAGCTGCAATGCGGGCAGCATAAAGGCAGCGGTTTTTCCTGTACCGGTCTGGGCCGAGGCGAGAATATCGCGGCCGGCCAGGGCTTCGGGGATGGCTTTGGCTTGAACCGGGGTCGGGGTGGTGTAGCCGCAGTCGGTGATCCCTTTGAGCAGGGCGGGGATCAAATTGAGTTCTGCAAAAGACATTAAACATCCTTCGGCCTCTCCCGGGCGCGGGCCAGTAACGGTCCGGCGGGGCTTGGGCCAATAAAAGAGAAGCTTCTGCCGATGGAGCAACCGATGCTCCGGAATTTTCGGCAAAAGCAGATATGGTGGTTGGGAACGGGAAAATGAAACCGCCGGACGCTATTACCTGCGTCGGGGTTGTTCCGAAACACCGGATTGGCATTCACATCGTCGCTAACCTGAATGAATGCCGCGGTTTCCGAAAGGGAGATAAGCGGGAGGGTCAGGGATCGATGAGTGGGTAAGGGACATGCCCTTGCCCTGGCGAAAAA
>JBFHFM010000028.1:0-19473 GCA_041583595.1 Trichloromonas sp.
AAACCCTCGGTAATCTCCAATTCAAGGGCACTCGCCGGGCACCCTGTTTCCCGTAAAATTTTGCTGACCGTCTCGGGAAGGGTTTTATTCTGAAGCTGCCGACCCGAAAGATTAACGGCAACCCTTTTCAACGAACTGCCCGACTTGGACAACTCGACAAAAAAACGGCAGGCTGTGCGCAAAACCCACTCCCCGATGGGGATAATCATGCCGATTTCTTCGCTTAAAGGAATGAATTTTCCCGGTGGCACCAAATCCATTTCAGGATGCTGCCAACGCACCAGCGCCTCCATAGCAATGATGTTACCCGTCGCCATGCACATCTGCGGTTGATAATGGACCTGTAGTTCATTCTTTTCTAAAACCCTGCGGAGCTGGCTTTCCATATGCAGCCGCTCTCTGCTTGCCGCGGTCAACTCAGGGGAATAGAAATGAAATCGATTTTTGCCGCTGGCCTTGGCCTGATACATGGCGGCATCCGAATTTTTGAGCAAGCTCTCAGCGTCAACACCATCACCGGGGAAAAGGGCAATGCCAATACTGGCGCAAAGGAAAAGTTCATAGGAGTGGATGACGAAGGGATCGTGAAGTTTTTCAAGCAGCAGCCTGGCGTGACGCGATACGTCGTCCACAGACATCACCTGCTCCATCACCAGAACGAATTCGTCGCCACTCAAATGGGCAAAGGTGTCGACCGCGCGGGTAATCGTTTTAATGCGACAGGCAACCTCTTTGAGCACCTCATCGCCGGTGGCGTGGCCAAAGCTGTCGTTAATGTGCTTGAAATTGTCCAGGTCGATAAACAGGACGGCCCCACAAGCATTTTCTCGGAGAGCTCTTTGAATCGAATGCTCCAGCCGGTTATGCAGCCACAAACGATTGGGCAATCCGGTAAGCGGGTGATGCTGCGCTTGAAACTCCAATTGCGCCATGGCCGACTTAACCGAGGTAATATCTGAAAAGACCGCCACGTAATTTTCCAGTTGACCGTTGTCGCCGGCAACAGAACCGATCGTTAACCATTCGGGGTAGATTTCACCGTTCTTTCGCTTATTCCAGAGTTCTCCACGCCAATGCCCGTCTCTCGCCAATTCGCGCCACAGTTTTTGGTAAAAAACAAGGTCTTGCTTTCCCGATTGTAACAGCCGGGGATTTCCCCCAAGCACTTCGCTCTCTCTGTAACCGGTTATGGCCGTAAAGGCCCGATTGACCGCCAGAATCTTGCCGGTTTTATCCGTGATGATAATGCCTTCGGTGGTATTTTCGAACACCTTGGCCGAAAGACGGACCAAGGCCTCCTGTTCGGCTTTTTCGGTAATATCATCCATGATATGTAACGAATAAAGATACTTCCCTTTTTCGTCATTGATAGTAAAAGATTGGGAGCGGTACACCCGGTCATCCACCGTCAGCGTTTCCTCGTCACAGCCGTTGGCATCGAAACAATCGCAATGCCGCATGCAGTTGGGAACGGAGCCATCCTGTTTGGGGAAAACCTGCCAGTACGGCTTGTCGCAAACATTAGCAAAAGAACGATTACAGGCTTGCAGATAAGCCTGATTCGCCTTGATCAGCAGGCCGTCTTTATCGTGCAGAAAAATAGGCGAGCGAACCGCGTCGAAGGCGTCGCGCCACTGCCGTTCAGAGACTTCGAGCTCCTGAGTTCTAAGGGCGACCTGCTCTTCGAGCGATTCGTTAAAGGTGAGGATGAGCCGATTCTGCTGCTGCAGTTCTGTTTCCGCCTGTTTCAACTCGGCAACCATCCCTTCCAAAGTGACGCGTCCGAGAAAAATCTGCCTGAAAACCAGGGCAATTAGAACCAGGCAACTAAAGGGAACCAGAATTGCCAACCGCAATTCATTGTGTTCGCTCGCGTCGACCATGTTGGAAAAATGGGTGTGTAGTCGATGCAAGTCGGTTCGTGCATCGTACGTCAACTTATTAGCATTTTCTGTCATGCGGATCAGGAGGGAATCGAATTCCTTGGAAAATCGGGAAATCTGATCGCCCTCATGATTCAGCGATTCCTGAAGCTTTTCCTGCAATTCGACAATCTGGGGTTTCAGGGTGAGGATTTCCAGATTGTAGGTCTGCTCCCCTTCAGGCTTATAATAAATTTCAAAAAGAGCATCCTCCTTCCCCGGAAGGTTCAGCTGAATCATTTTCTTGAAAGAGCCGCCAGTAGCCAGCAGCTTCAAGGCTTCGTCGATTTCATCGATTGCCTCAAAGGCCCTCTGTTGCAACAACATTTGTTCGGCGGAATCTTCGGCTAGCAGGTAAGCCCGATAAGAATCGAGGGTAATGCGAAGATCGTCGATAATGGTTTGCCCCAGAGCCAACTTGGCCGTGGCATTATGAATCTGCTCCGTCAACTTTTTCTGCAGTCGACTGTGCTGTCGATGCTGAAAAACAACCAAAGAGAAACCGGCCGTCACAACGACGAGCAGAAGGACAAGGGGCAATAAGCGGTTTATGATCCTGATAGCTGGCATGCTTTTCCCGTTATTCCCCAAAACCGTGCTGCTGAAAACTCTCATGACCTGAAGGCGACTGAGCCAAGTGGATGAATTTTCGTGCGAGCTCAGAATTCGTCGAGCATTTCAGCACCCCCATCACCAGGGGGTGGGAAGGGGCAATCGATTCATCCAGACGCAGCACATCCATCTGGTCCCCCCCCTCAGCCCAAAACGCCGTTGCGTACCAGTTGAGGGTCAAATCAGCGGTGCCATCGACAATCGCCTGCCTCAAACCCTTGGAATCACTAGTCAAAAACAGAGCATGATCGATAGCTTGTTCATATATTCCAGCCTTGGAAAGAATCCGTTTCGTCTCCCGCCCGATAGAACCGCTGTCAGGAGCCCCCAGAACCGTCCGATAATCCATATTGAGCAAAGAGTCCAGTTGCGCAGGAATGCCTAAGGGATTTCCTTTGGCCACAAACAACGCGGCGCGGTTATACCCCACCACCTGGGTCTCCGTGACCCATCCATCGGCTTGAGCTTTTTGAATATAAGATTCACTCCCGGGAAGATATAAATCGCCGGAGTTGTTGACCTCGATACTGCGATAAAGAGTACCGGAACCGCCGATAATCATTTTCACAATACAATCCTGTTGCTTTTCGAATCGATCTGCAATTTCCCTGATCGGACCCGGCATCGTGGCGCCACAATAAATTAAAAGCTCTTTTTGGGTGGTACTTTCCTGCTCCTCATCACAACAACTGACGAGACATAAAAAGAGACTGCAGAGCAAACCGACCACAACAGCTTTTTTGGGCATATTCTTATCCACAATTAATTAACAAATTAAAACAAGTACTTACATCTCAAATATTACGCAATATTTGTTCCAGTAATCGTTCATCCGCAATAACTCTTGCAGGAGAGTCTATTTACCTCTACTTCTTCACCAGCCTCTGGCCTTAGGCGTTTTTTTCTGCTCTGTAGATCGTGAAAAAACTGCGGGATCGCGTCATTTAGCGCGATCCCGTTGAATACAGAGAGCTGTGGGGGGGGGAGTGGGGGAGTAGCGGAGGATTATCGTAAGGCCTGCATCCCCCTGCCGTCAGGGAGAATCTTAAAGGCGGGCCCCGACAGGAGCCGGTCGCCTCTCTATCTACATACGATTCTTGGTCCGTTTGGTCGCCATCGCGTTCCACGGATCGTCGGGCCAGGGATGTTTCGGGTAGCGCCCCTTCATCTCCTTTTTCACTTCCGGGTAGACCGTATTCCAGAAAGAACGCAGGTCGCGGGTAACGGCCAGCGGCCGACCGGCAGGTGAAAGGAGGTGGATGAGGACCGGTACCGCGCCGCTGACGACCGTCGGCGTTTCTGCCAGGCCGAAGAGTTCCTGCAGCTTGCAGGCGAGCACCGGGCCGTCCTCGGCCTCGTAGTCGAGACGAATATTCGAGCCGCTCGGCACTTCCAGCCGCTCGGGAGCAAGGCGCGCCAGATCCTTTTGGCGCTGCCAGCCAAGCAGGGACTGCAAGGCGGTGCAGAGATCGACCTTGCGCAGGCCGCCGAGGCTGGTCACCCCGGCCAGGTACGGGGCAAGCCAGGTTTCCAGCGACGCCAACAGGCCGACATCGGCGAGATCGGGCCAATCCTCGCGATGAGCGGCGACCAGCTGCCCCCGCGCCCGCAACTGCCGCGCAGCCGGGCTCCAATCGAGCAGCGCAAGCCCCTTGCGACGGAGCACCGCCAGCAGCGCCGGCACGGTATCCTCTGCCTTGACCTTGACCGGCCGCTCCTGTAGCTGCAGGGCGCCGAGACGGCGCACCTCGCGGGCGATCACCCGGCCGGCGCGCTCGTCCCAGTCAACCTCGCGCTGCCAGGCTAATGAAACACCGAACAGCGCTTCGATCGTCTCCTTTGAGAGAACGCTGGCAAGATGAATTTCCCCTTCGGCCCCAGGTTTACCGGCAACCTCCAGCGCCACCAGCCATTCCCCTTGTTTAACCGCCGAGCGCGGCGAAAGCTTGCCGCCGTGCCCTCCGCTGAAAAAGTAACGGCCGCTTCCGGGCTCACGCTCGCGACCAATGCGATCGGGATAGGCAACGGCCAGAAGGCGGCCAACGCTCTCGGCATCGGCAACCGGTTCAATACCGTTGACACCGAGCTTCTGACGCCAGAAACGCGCCGCCCTCGCCGCTGCATCAAAACCCCGGCGACGAATCAGTTCCAGCCGGTCAAGCAGATCGCTGTCGTTGGCATGAGTCGGACGTGCGCCAGAGGCCAGATCGCGCTCACCGAGCAATGCGGCCAGATCGGCGCCTAAACCAGGCACTCCATCATTTTGGGCTGCTACCAGCAGTCGGGCCAGGCGCGGATGGGCGGGGAACTGTGCCATCCGTTCCCCAAGAGGGGTGAGTCGGTCGTTCCGGTCCAAAGCACCGAGCAGGCGCAGCAGCGCCCGCGCCCCGGCGAGATGCCCGACAGGCGGGATATCGAGCCAGGCGAGCTGGGCAGCATCCTGCACTCCCCAACGGGATAGATCGAGGGCCAAAGAAGCGAGATCGGCGCTACGGACCTCAGGTGGGGTGAAGGGAAGCAGCGCCCCATGCGTCCCTTCGGTCCACAACCTATAGCAGACACCGGGCCCGAGGCGGCCGGAGCGGCCAGCGCGTTGGTCGGCGCTGGCGCGGGAGATGCGCACGGTTTCCAGGCTGGTCATGCCGCGAGCGGCATCGAAACGCGGTCGGCGCTCGAGACCGGCATCGATGACCACCGCCACCCCGTCGATGGTCAGGCTGGTCTCGGCGATGTTGGTAGCGAGCACCACCTTGCGTTTTTGACCGGGAAGGATCGCCCGCTCCTGCTCGGCGAATGGCAGGTCGCCATAAAGAGGACGTATATCGATTTGAGAAGTCAGGTCGGCAAGCGCTTCGGCGCAACGGCGAATCTCGAAAGCGCCGGGGAGAAAGACCAGCAGGTCGCCGGCGGTCTCGGCCAACGCCCGACGAACGGCCGGAGGTACAGTGTCTCCTACCCTGCCCTGCGGCTCCTGATCAAGGTAACGGACATCCACAGGATACGAACGCCCCTCGCTGCTCACCAGCGGGCAATCCCCGAGCAGCTTCGCCACCGGAGCGGCATCGAGGGTCGCCGACATCACCAGCAGCTTGAGGTCCTCGCGCAGCCCGAGCTGGGCGTCGCGACAGAGAGCCAGGGCAAGATCGGAGTTAAGATTGCGTTCGTGAAATTCGTCGAAAATAACCAGACCGACCCCGGATAGCTCCGGGTCGCTCTGCAGGCGGCGGGTGAGAATCCCCTCGGTGACGACCTCGATGCGGGTAGCTTTGGAGACTTTGCGCTCGTAGCGAATGGCGTAACCGACCGTGCCGCCGACCGGCTCACCGAGTAGCTGCGCCATGAAGCGGGCGGCGTTAGTCGCTGCCAACCGGCGCGGTTCGAGCATCAGGATCGATTGGCCAACCAACCAAGGCGCATCGAGTAGCGCAAGCGGCACACGAGTGGTCTTGCCGGCACCGGGAGGCGCCTGCAACACGGCGGCGTTGTTGGCAGTGAGAGCGGTGCGCAGTTCGGGAAGAACGACATCGATAGGAAGTACAGTCTGGGTCACAAAACATCCAGGTAAAAGTCGTCAGAATCGGTAGCTGACACTCAGCCCCGCCAGGTGCAGGTCGCTTTCGTAGGTACCGTTAGCCCGCGTGTCCGGATCCTGGCTGAACGGATCAGCCAGGGTATTGTCCTTTTTGACCGATTCGAGATGCTGGTAGCCGTAGCTGATCGAAACCACCGTAGGGCCAAAGGTCAGATCGGTTCCAAAGCAGAAGAGATGGGAAACAGAATCGGGCACCGCCGGTTCCAAGGTACGGCCAGGCACCGCGCTTGGCCCATAGAGATAACCGGCCAAAAGCGCGACCCTGTCGCTGAGCCTGTAACTCCCACCAATGTTGTAGGAGGTGGTATCGTGCCAGTCTTTTCGACGAACATCGACGGTGCCGTTATCGAGGACCAGCACCAACTCATCATAAGAAGACCAATCTTCCCAGCGCAGGCCGATTTCAATCACCAACCGATCGATCCCCGAATAAGCGAGGCCGAGCATGCCGACCGCCGGCAAGGTGATATCGGTCTTGGCATCGGAATTCGCTAGCGCCCCCCGCACCGCCGACAAATACGGCTCGGGAACGGAACTCTCCAACGAGGGGGGCAATTCGAAAGTCGCTTCGCCATCAATATCGATCTTCACTTCGCTGCGATAGGATGCCCCAAAAGCGAGGTCATCGGTCAGGTCAACCAGCAAACCCAGATTATAACCGACCCCCTGGCCGTCCCCTTCGAATTTCTGTTGAGCATCCAGCAAGGGTCCAAACGCTCCGCCAGTCACTGCAGTCAGGTTAACCTGGCTTTCAAGGGCGGCGTCGAGCAGTACGAAATCAATTCCGGCCGCTATCGAGACCGCGGGGGTCAACTGCCAGGCCAGGTTCGGGTTGATGTTGAAGGTGGTAATGGTCGATTTGGTGGCCAGGTAGCGCCCCTCCCAGTCGTCAGGCCAATCCGTCCCGAGGCCAAAAGGACTGAAGACCCCGAGACCGGCGCTCAAGGTGTCGGTCAGGGCATGGGTCAGGTAAAAGGTGCTGGGGTAAAAGTAATTGTCTTCGGTCTCTTCGCTGCCCCCGGTCAGTTCGCTTGAGAATTTGCGATCGGGAAAAACCAGGGTCGTCCCGAGGGAAGCCTGGGTGCCGGCCAGCCTGGTGATCAACGCCGGATTAAAAAAGATCGCTTCGGGCAGCTCACCATGGGCCACCACCGCGTCGGCCTGGCCAAGGGCCGAAGCCCCCTGGGTAAAGATACCGAAGCCCGACGCCAACACCGCCGGAGCAGACACCAATGGAATCAGAATGAACAACGAAAGGAGCAGAAACAACCGGGATGCGCGTGTCATACAAACGACCTCCACTCAAGTGTATTCACTTACCCCTCTCACGAAAACTCAAGAAACCGCTGTACTGCCGCGGGAATTTCATCCTCGCGGATATTACCGAAAGCCAAACGCAGATAGCCCTCCATGCCGGGCCCAAAAACCTCGCCGGGGAGACAGAGTAAGTTGGCCTCATCGGCCAATTTCTTGGCGACCTGCCGACCGGTACTGCTGGCAAAGGGATGGCGCACCCAAGCGAAGAACCCGCCGCTGGCGGCCAGAGTAAAGGGGTTGCCGGGCCTCAGAAATTCAGCCCGAAAACGATCGTGGCGGCGCTGCATCATCTGCCGGTTGGCGGCAACCCAGGCATCAAGGTGCTCTGCGCCGTAGCGGACTGCCTGTTGGGTGATGCGCGGCTGGCAGACCGCCATAGTGTCCTGAACCTTCAGGGCGTGATGAATGAAGTTCTCGGAAGCGACTAAAGCACCGGCTCGATAGCCAGTCAGGGCAAAGGTTTTGCCGAAAGAAGCCAACTGCACCAGATGATCTCCCCAGGACGGGTCGCCAAAGAGGTCATGAGGCGGCGCCTCGATAAAGGCGTTGTAGGTTTCATCAAGGACCAGAGCAATGCCGCGCTCACGGGCCAGCTCGAACAGCCGCCGCAAGGTCGATGGCGGAGTCACCGCGCCGGTCGGATTGCTCGGCGACACCAGCAAAATGGCCCGGGTCTTCGCCGAGATCAGGCGACGGATAACCTCGACATCGGGGAGTCCGCCGGAAGTTTCATCGAAAGGGGCGTAAACTGAACGCACCCCCATCATGTCGAGCCCCATGGCATGATCGAAATAATAAGGGGTCTGCACCACCACCTCGTCCCCTTCCCGACAGAGCACGGTCATAGCCAGCCAGAAGGCCTGGCTGGCGCCGATGGTCAGGCAGAGCTGGCCGAGGTGCGGCGCCGCCCCGTAAACCCGCCGGTACCAACCACAGATAGCCTCACGGACCTCCGGCAGCCCTTCATCCGGGGAATATTTAGCGGTCAGAGGATCATCGAGCAGCGGTTTGAGATGGGCAATCAACTCAGAAGCAGGGGCATAGTCTGGTACCGCCTGACAGAGATCCACTAGCGGTCGCTCGACCGGAAAAGTCCGATCGGCAATCCAGCCCTTGACCTCGGAAATCGGCGGAAAATGAACTTTATTAATATCGGGCGAAATAGCGAAACGCATACGAACAGACCCCCTAAGCCTGACGGATGATTTCTACCAGCAGTTCGCTGACCCGCACCATGTCATCGACCCTCACCCGCTCTTCGACCGAATGAACACGGTCCATGCCAGTGCCGAGGATCACTGTCTCAATACCGTGGCCATTGAAAATATTGGCGTCCGAGCCACCGCCTGCGGCTTCGACAGCGATGGTCCGACCGAGGGCCGCTCCAGCACGCTGCACTAACTGGACAATGTCGGCCTCTTCGGCAACCTGCATTAGCGGATAATCTCCGGTAACTTCAACCTTGACCGAGGCATACACAATCTGCCCGGAAAGCTCGATGGACGATTTCAGGGCGGCCTGCTCAAAACAGTTCACCATATGCTCGGTCTGACGAACTAACTTTTCGGCATCGTGGCTGCGCACCTCTCCTTCGACCACCACCCGCCGGGGGACGATATTGGTCGCCTGCCCACCATGGATGGTGCCGAGATTCGCCGTAGTCTCATCGTCAATACGCCCAAGACGCATGTTGGCGATGGCCCGACTGACCACGGCGATAGCCGAAAGCCCCTGCTCCGGGGCGATGCCAGCATGAGCCTCGCGACCGATAATTTCAAAACGCAGTTTATTGGCGCAGGGCGCCTTGCGGATGATTCGATCGACCCCGCTGGTATCGAGAGCCAGGCCGCGACGGGAACGCACCCGTGAATAATCGAGAGACTTGGCCCCGACCAGACCGATTTCTTCGCAGATGGTAACCACCACCTCAAGGGGACCATGGGGGATATTCTGTTCACGAATAATCTCGAGAGCCTCAATAATCTCGGCGATCCCCGCTTTGTCATCAGCACCGAGAATGGTTTCGCCGGCGCTGGTGAAGACACCGTTTTCCAGCACCGGGACCAGACCGACGACCGGCTCCACAGTATCCATGTGCACCGACAGCATAAGCGGCTCAGCGTCTTTACCTCGAGCCGGAAATGAGATAATCAGATTGCCGCTTTCACTGCCGACCGCTGCCCCGGCATTATCCATGACGACCTCGCCACCCAGTTCCCGAAACCTCGACTGCAAATAGCGGGAGATCTCCCCCTCATGCAAGGAGGGGCTGATGATTTCAGCCTGACGGGAAAATTCCTCACAAAGACGTTCTCTGTTAACCATAATATCCCCTGTTCAACACGTGAATTCGCAGCTATCCTGTAAGTGCGACAAAAATGGATGTGGTCATAAATTATAGATCATATTGAAAAAACAAAGATTACCATGCCGGCAACTGCAAGCCAAGTATTCCCATCATACCAGCACATTGTAAAACAGTCCTCCCCCCCTAGACAAAACAACCCGGGAACTGGTAGCATGCCAAGGATTAACTGATAGATTTACGACCGAAAACCGGCATTTTCATAGCAGGAGCACCATGAATTTCGATTTCAACCCGCCCAGACTCTTGGCCAAAAGCCCTCGCAAGAAAAATCGCACCCCGCTACTCCTCCTGATTCTGGCCCTGCTTGGAACTCTGTTTTTGCTGACCAACCGTCAATCCATAACCCCGACCGAAGCCCGCATGGAGCCGGTTGAAACAACGATCCAGGCACCGCCACCGATTCCAGAAATCCAGCGGGAGATTATCGAGGGAGCGATCCGTCCTGGCGACACCATCACCAATCTGCTCAGCGCCTATTTTTCCCCCCGCGACATCCATGAACTCGGCCAACAGAGCCGGGGAGTTTTTCCGTTGTCCAACATATGCGCCGGTAAACCCTATAAAATCTGCCTGACCGATGGGTCGTTCGAGCAATTTGAATACGATATCGACAGTGATGACCAGCTGATAATCCGTCACACGGAAGATGGTTTTGATGTCAACCGCATTGCCATCGACTACTCCGTCGAGACCAGCATGGTCGAGGGGACGATCACCTCGAGCCTGTTCGAAACGGTCGCCGATATCGGCGAGAGTGCCGAACTGGCCATAACCCTGGCCGACATCTTCGCCTGGGACGTCAACTTCATCCTCGATATCCGCGCCGGAGACTCCTTCAAGGCATTGGTTGAGAAACGCTTCCGCGATGGGCAACCTGCCGGCTACGGACGGATTCTGGCCGCCGAGTTCACCAACCAGGGGAACTCCTACCGGGCATTTCTCTTCAAAGACGGCGATAATCCCGCATCCTACTACGACGCCGACGGCAAAAGTCTGCGCAAGGCTTTTCTCAAGGCACCGCTGGCTTTCTCACGGATCTCCTCCGGATTCACCATGAAGCGCTTTCACCCGATCACCCAGACATGGAAAGCCCACCCAGCCATCGACTACGCGGCTTCGACGGGCACCCCGATCAAAGCCGTCGGGGACGCCACTATCATCAAAATCGGCTACACTAAATACAACGGTAACTACATCAAGCTGCGCCATACCAACAGCTACGAAACTCTCTACCTGCACATGAGCCGCTTTGCCAAAGGAATGAAAAAAGGCAAGAAAATTTCCCAGGGGACGGTTATCGGATTCGTCGGCAGCACCGGGCTGGCCACCGGTCCGCACCTCTGCTTCCGCATGTATAAGAACGGTACTCCGGTCAATCCTTACAAAATCAAAGCTCCACCTGCAACCCCGATATCCAAACAAAGGATGGCTGAGTTCCAGGCAATGACGCACCCTCTGATAGCCCAACTGCAAGGAAGTGCCCCCCTCGAAGCCAAAGCGGACACGGGCCTCCCCGCGGCTAACACACAATAGGCGATTCATTTCCCATACACCATCAGGGGAGGTCACCACCAGAGGGTACTCCCCTCTTGCTTTTGTCAACGATTAAAAGTACACTCGCTGATATTTTCTCATCCTGTTCTCCGGGGGATACCAATGGCCATACGTTTAGGCGAACTACTCGTCCGGGAAAATCTGATTTCTAAGATGCAACTGGAAGAGGGCTTGAAATGTCAGGTCATTTTCGGTGGCCGACTCGGCACCAACCTGATCGAGATGGGGCTTCTCGAAGAAAATGACATCGCCCGCGTTCTGAGCAAAAAACTGGGGGTCCCCTTTCTCGACCCACCCGGCCTGCTGATGAACATCCCGGCCGACATCATTGCCCTCATCTCCAAAGAATACGCGGCCCAATACCAGATCATCCCGCTGCGCCTCGAAGGACGACGATTGTCGCTGGGGATGGTCGACCCTTCCGACCTGAAGACCATCGACGAGATCGCCTTCCGCACCGGTTACGTCATTCGGCCCATCGTCATCCCCGAAGTCCGCATTGTTCTCGCCCTGGAAAAATATTACCGGGTCGAACGCAAGCTTCGCTACATCCACGCCACACCGATCCTCGGAGAAGATGCTGCCGCGAGCGTACCACCACCCGCGCCAAAGCCATCCGAAGAGGACTGGTTTGAAGAGATCGAAGACGCCACCGAATCCATCGAGGCCGAGCCCCAGGCTGACTTTTTCGAGCAGTACACTATCGACGAGGTTTCGCAAAAGCTGTCAGAAACCCGGGATCGTGACGACATCGCTGACACAGTCGTCCACTACCTCGGCCAGACCCTATCCTGTGGGGCCATGTTCCTGATCCGTGGCGATATGGCGATGGGCTGGAAATCGATTCTCCGCCAAAAGCCGGTACCCAACTTTGACCAGTTGCAGATCCCGCTCGATGAGCCCTCGGTTCTAAAAACTACTGCGGAAAGCCGAAGTTACTACCTCGGCCCGGTTCCCCGTTCGCCGTTCAACTCCATGCTGCTTCAAGAATTCGGGGGCCGCGTGCCGAAAACCGTCCTTCTGGTCCCCTTGGTCATGATGGGACGAACCGTAGGAATTATCTACGCTGACGGGGACAACCAGGCACTAGGAGAATACCTGCCGGAGTTGCAGCGACTTGCGTCCAAGGCGATCATGGCCTTTGAAATTCTGATTCTGAAAAACAAAATTCTCCAGACATAACGAACGCTCCAACGATGCAAAAGCCCTGCGTCTGGTCACTGTTATCATAATTGGCAAACGCCAACGGTTAATGGCACTCGATTTGCAACCACAATGTTTCAGGACACGCTTTCGGGCACAATGTGTCAAAATTTAGTTCGAGGGAGACATGCCCCTGTTCGCGGACATTGACAAGTGTCACGAACCTCCCAACTACCGAACAGATGACCTCGCCCCCACGAAGGGAGAGACCATCAAAATTATCAACATATTTACAACCTGGGCCGGCCTGAACCAGCTGAAGGTTGTCAATTGACGAACAAGGCATGTTATTAAATGGAAAAATCTGTCCCCTCTACCAAACAACAGTCCGGGTCAAACAACCACGGGCGAGTCGTGGAACTCTCCAAGCAGGGCCATCGCCTTTTCAAGGAACACCGCTACCGTGAAGCCTGCGCCCAGTTCGAGGAAGCCCAAGAATTGGAGCCAGGGAATCCCTATATTTTGACCGGCCTCGGTGATACCCTTCGATTGCTTAAAAACTTCCCAAGGGCAGCCCGATGCTACGAAGAGGTGCTGGAAAAAGACCCGGATAACCTCTTTGCGCTGCGCGGCCTGGGCGACACCTTTCGCGGCCAGCACCTGCTCGACAAGGCTCTGGTTCTCTGGGAACGCTACATCCATTTTCGGCCTCGGGATATCTTCGTACTGACCCGAATTGCCGATGGCCACAAAACAATCGGCAACCTTCAACGGGCCGAGGCCTGCTACCGACAGGCGCTCAGTATCAACAAAGATGATCGCTACGCCCTGATGGGGCTGGCAGACCTGTATCAGAAAAGCGGACAGGACGAACGGGCCATCGAGTATTACGAAAAGGTCATGGAAAAGGGCCCGAAGATGATCAACATCATGACCATCGTGGCCAACCTCCACTGGCATCGGGGCGAACACGAAAAAGCTCGGGAATATTACGAAAAAGCACTTGAGCTGGAAAGTAACAATTCCTATGCCCTGTACGGCCTGGGTAACTACTACCGCTGGCAGCGGGACTATGTGACGGCTATCACCCTGTGGGAGCGGATTCTTGAGCGCGACCGGGGCACCGTCAACATGCTCACCCGCCTTGCCGACGCCTATCGAAGCACCGGCAACCTCGATGCCGCTGAAGCAACCTACCGAAAAAACCTCGAAAACGGCTACGACAAATTCACCCTGTTGGGGCTGGCCAAACTGCATGCGGTACGCGGCGAAATAGACGAGCTCGAACGTGGCTATCGTGAATTGGTGCGCAGAGAAGAAGAAGACGGATGGTTTTTCGGCGAACTGGTCTCGCAGTTGTTCGAGCACCAGCGGCAAGAGGAGGCGTCCAGGCTCTACCAGGTGGCCTGTGAACTGCAGCAAAACAACCAAGCAGTCTGTCAGAAACTGACCGAACAAATGGAAAAGTATCAGCGGCCATACTAACGCGCCCAGTAAAGACGAAGAGCGATTAGTGAATTACTTGTTTCACCTCTACCTGTGCGACCATTCCCCCGAAGGATTTCTCGGTAGCCTGATGGGGGATTTCGTTAAAGGACGCCTGGATCAAACCTATCCGGCCGGTATCCGCCAAGGCATCGTACTACACCGGCGTATTGACAGCTTTGCCCACACCAACGCAACTGTCCGCCGCAGTCTGCTGCGGCTCGACCCCTCCTACCGCCATTACCGTGGCATTCTGGTCGATGTCTTTTATGATCATTTCCTCGCCAGAAACTGGAACCACCACGCGAACATACCCCTCGCCACCTTCGCCCGGAACGTCTACCTGGCGCTCGAAACCTATCACCAGATACTCCCTCCAGGCCTGCAACGTATCGCCCCGCACATGATTGCCCATAACTGGCTCGAATCGTACCGCGAGATCGACACGATCGGCACGGTCCTCTGCCGCATTTCAAGCCGGCTCTCCCGCCCCAACCCGCTCGCCCGGGGCACCGCAGAACTCCACCAGCATTACAAAGAGCTGGAGACCGATTTCACCCGATTTCTCGACGAGGCCGTTACCTGTGCCCGCAATCTTGCCGAGCAACAACGAGACCAGTAAAACCTCGATTCAGCCTCAGCCTTGCGCGCAGCAAAAACTAAGGACGTTGGCATTGAATTCAAGAGCCACGGCCAGCTCGCGAGTCCGCATTAGTCCATTCCTTCAGCCATTTCGGTCCGCTCACCCGAGACCTGAAATGCCTTTACGAAACGGCTGTCGATCCAGTCTTTGAAAAGAAATGGCCAACGACCGGTAAAGACCAAGCGGCCGCGATTTAATATACCCCGTCCGTTACCGAGATTCAGGATCAGCATCACCATCTTCTGCGGAACGAAATGGCGCATGGCTTCATCCTCGAGGGCAGCCATCAAATTATGGTACAGGATGGGGCTCTGACGCACCGCATAAACCCCAACCTTGGCCAGCGGCCGACTCTGCAGGCAAATGCAGTCTCCTCCGCCAAAGAGCTCGGGCGCGCTCAAGCTGCGCAGGGTATCATCGACCAACAGTCCACCATCCGCCCCTACTTCCAGGTTGGACACAGAGAAAATGCTGGACGGTTTCACGCCGACGGCCAGAAGCCCCAGATCACAGACAAGCTCGTCCCCGTCCGACAAGGTCAACAGGCGGTCGGTTATGGATTGTACCTTTACGCCTTCGAGAACGCGGATACCGCGTTCGGCCAGCGAAGCCAGAGCCAACTGACGAACCCGATCCGGAAATCCACTCAGCAAACGATGTCCGCCAACCAGAGTAATCTCGGCCCTCCCGCCGGCATCGCGCACCAGTCTCCAGAGATTGCCACACAACTCAATGCCAGCCGGACCGCCACCCACCACCACCAAATGCAGTCGCTTAGCGGGGAGTTCAGCGAGAATCCGCTGGCGAGCCAAAAGTAAACCACTGATCGGTTTAACGGGAATGACGCAAGAGGGAGAGCCGGCGGTCAGAATGTCGGGGACGCTGCTGCCGGTATTAAAAGAGGCAAAGTCGTAGGAGAGTGAATCGCCAGACGCCAGATGCAATAGACGCTGGTCCGCATCGATGCGAATAACCTGATCACGAACAAAGACCGCGCCACGGTCCGTAGCCATGCGGGCAACATGAAATCGCACCTGGTTGGGAGAGTACAGCCCCGAAAGGAGCCCGGGCCCCATCCCGGAATAATAGTGATACTCGCTAGGATTAATCAGCGTTACCCGATGCCCCCGAGCGACGAAATCCTTGAGATTCTTCAGGACGGCCAGGTGGGCATGCCCACCCCCTACCAGGATCAGATGTTTGCCCATGGCCAAGGCCCTCCTCAACCACAAAGACTATACGACACATAGGGAGTGTCAATAAGATCGACCGGTTAACGCCAAACTGCAGAGGTTAAAAATAACCTTTTTGGCGCTTTTTACGGGAAAACTTTCCTGAAATCCAGCCGCCCAAAAAGACTCCGGCGCCGGCCAGAAACCATTGGATCATCGCCGTTCGAAGCAAGGTGTGATTCTCTGTTTTCAGCTCGGTGAGTTCGGCGGTGAGCTGGCTATTTTCGAAAGCAAGGCGATCCCGCTCCGCACCGAGCGCTAAAACATTTTCCGACTTTTGACGGAGATCATCATACCTGACCTGCAAGGACTCGAGGGCCGCGGAGGTTTCATCAAACTGACGGGTTAGCTGCGCATGCTGGTTCTGACTTTCGGCAAGCTGCGCACTGATCTCGCTGTGACCTGAGCCGGCGGTCGAGAGTTGCGCTTTGAGCTGTTCGATTTCTTTTTGCTGCGCCTCAATAACCTGGACCTTGGGTAAGGCAGCGGTCAGGTATTGCTTCAGCACATACCCTTCTTCACCGTTTTTTATGCGAACCTTGAAATACTCATTATCCTCCTCAAGAATCTCGACGGGAGTACCGGTTTTCAAGGTTCGGATGATCTTATACTGGTTTCCTTTCCCCTCTCGAAAGGTAATGATCAGCTCATCATTGACATACAATGTTTTAGCAGAGGCCAGGCTGACAGAGCTGAGCAGCAAAGCACAGAGGGCCAAGGGAAGAAAAAAACGACGCCATCTATAGGGAGTTGTTACTTCAAAGCATTTCATAATCGAACCTGTCGTTAATCGTTCCTAGCGATGTCTGAATTTCGGTCGCGACCTGATACCGACCACGCGAGGCAAAATAGATATCAGCGTCATATCTGCCTCGAACGGTGAGTGCCCGGGCCTGCAACTCTGTACCGCGCGGTCCGATAATGCGATAAATGACGGACGCATCGTCGATGCAATCCTTCCCCTCGCAAGAAATATACAGAACTAACTCCGGCGATTGAGAAGAGGAAGCAGCCTGCGGCAGCAACAGTTGATAGTCGAGCAGTAATCCGTCCTGTACGAAAAGACGAATCGACTCGCCACGAGACTCCTTGGTCTCATCTAACAAATCTTCCTCTTTATATCCCATTTGCCCAGCGTACGCAACCAGCGCCATGGCTATCCCGCAAGCCAGAATAACCAGGGTACGCAAAAAACGCTTCTTCATAAGCGCCCGTTCCTTCATATTTTAGAGCTAATAAGCAGGGAGAAAGGACAGTAAAATTAACATCGTCGGATTGTTCACACAACAAATGTCAAATAAACTTTAGCAAATCTTGAGCCAAACCCGGGGTTTATGCCTAAGCTACAGGAAGATGAGGACCTGACTCGAATAAACCGGGTTCAAAAAGCGTCGAATAGCCGCTCATTCCAAAAATATGTCGCTTTTTGGAGACGCCTACCAGGTTATTTCACGGTATCCACACGAAAAAGCCAAGACACAAAGGGAGCATCCATGCTTGAAACAAGAGGGCTTTTGCGGAAAAGCACGGATAATCCCGTGGAAGCACAACAAGCGCCCCCCGTGTCGCTATACAGCGACAAAAATAAGGAGGTCAGCCGTCTTTGAACAGAGTGGGAACAATATGATGGCGTTGAAGCAATTTGTAGAAGTCGGTGCGATTGCGCTCGGCAATCCGGGAAGCCTGGGTGACATTCCCCTTGGTCATTTGCAGCAACCGGACCAGGTAATCCTGCTCGAACTTGCGGCGCGCCTCGGCGAAAGCGAGAACTTTTTCAGGGGCATCCCGAATCGCGCGTTGAAGCAGGTCGGCAGAGATAACCGGAGTGGTTGACAGGGCAACCGCCTGTTCAATGACGTTGATCAACTGGCGGATATTGCCAGGCCATGGGGCGTTCAGCAGCACTTCCATAGCTTCAGGGGAAAACCCGGTAATTTTCTTGCCCGAACGAGCCGCCAGAGTCTGGCGGAAGTGGTCGGCCAGTAACGGCACATCCTCCCGGCGACTGTTCAGGTTGGGCACTTCAAGACAGACAACATTAAGCCGATAATAGAGATCCTGACGGAACAGGCCGGAAGCGATCGCCTCCTCAAGATTACGATGAGTGGCCGAAACGATCCGAACATCAATCGGCACCACCCGGGTTGAACCAACCGGCCGCACCTGGCGTTCTTGCAAAACGCGAAGCAGTTTGACCTGCAGGGCAAGCGGCATGTCACCAACTTCATCAAGCAAAACCGTTCCGCCATGAGCCGATTTAAACAACCCGGCATAATCTTGCACCGCCCCGGTAAACGACCCCTTGGTATGACCAAAGAGTTCGGATTCAAGCAAGGCTTCTGGAATCGAACCACAGTTGACTGCAACGAAGGGGCCCGAAGCGCGCGGGCTGGCGAGATGAATGGCCCGGGCCAGCAACTCTTTACCCGTACCGCTTTCGCCGAGGATCATAATACTCGACTCGCTCGCTGCTGCCAGTTGCAAACGCCCGAGCAGATCTTCCATGACCTGACTGCAAGTAATAATTTCCTGTCGCCAGGCAGCGACCAGCCCGCCATCGGCTGCCCCATTCGCTCCGCCGGTCAAACTCAAGGCATTGCGGATTTCTTGAAGAAGGTTCCGGCTATCCACCGGCTTGGTTAAAAATGTATAGACCCCCCGCCGAGTCGCATCGACAGCTTCGGCGATCGATCCGTGGGCGGTCAGAATAATAACGGGAACCGAGGCGTTCACCTGGCGGATCGACTCAAACAAGGCCAGTCCGTCCATCCCCGACATACGCAGATCGGTCACAACAATATTCGGCCGAACGGTCAGGAACTGGGCCATCGCCTGTTCGGCACTTTCGGCCTGAGTCACCGAATATCCGGCGGCAGTCAGCCGCATAGACACCAGGCGTAACAGGTCAGTATCGTCATCCACCAGCAGAATACGGTTTTGCGTCTTGTTCATTTGACTCTCTCATTTAGCCGCAGGGCGATTTTTTTCCCGTTCGGACAGGATGTTTTCAATTTCCTTAAGTTCTTGCAGCTGTTGGGCCAATTGCTCGGCCCGCTGTTTTTCTTCTCTCAAATTACGCTTGAGTTCACGCTGATCGGTGAGCAGCAAGCTGAGCAACTCGCCCAAGGATTTTCTGGACGCCTTATCAGAACCCGGCTCGGGCTGAAGACCCCGCAACAGTTCAAGGGCATATTCGCGGTTGGAAAAGGATTGTCCGGGCTGAATCGAGAGAAAAATAAGGCGCCAGCGATCCTCATCGTTGGGGAAACTGGCATAGCGCTGCTTAACCACGCGGAATTCCCCATCGAGATCGGCCCCTGTCAACCCCTGAAGATAAGTATAATACGCTAGAACATCTTGTTGTTCCTGAGGAATCGGGATGGGTTCCTTGGCCGCCGGCGTCCACCGGGACTCTGACGGCAGCAGCAGCTTCAGCCTGCTGCAGCCGGCACCGGCTGCCAGAAAAACAAGCAGCAATATACCAATAAATAGTTTCATACAGTCCCAATCTCTTCTGTTAATGGCAGCGTCAGGCGGATACGACATCCCGACGTGCCACCATTTATCAGGCTGAGCTCTCCACCGTGAGCTATGGCGAATTCGCG
>JBFHFM010000029.1:0-19293 GCA_041583595.1 Trichloromonas sp.
ATCGACACAGGGATGGTTTTCGGTACGGGGTTCCCCCCCTTCCGTGGCGGGCTATGCCGCTGGGCCGACCAACAAGAGCGACCGGCCCTTCTCACCAGGTTACAGACACTGGCCCAAAGTCACGGTGAACGTTTTATGCCCTGTAACAACCTTAAAAACAACCCCGGCTTTTATCCCAGAAAGGCCAAATAAAATTTGAGCAGCACCAATCTTCCGCATGAAATCCCGCCCTTTTTCAAAGGAGGGACTTTTTCTCAATAACCAACGAAAGAAAATTCATCTAAATCTCTCTTTTTCAAAAGGGGGAAGGAGCATGCAGAAGAATAATTGCTATCTATAACTAAAAATAGCGCCGGAAGCTAAAGGCCTCCGGCGCTATCTATATAGGTTTGGACTCGACGCTTAATCAGCCGAGGAAATGATGGTTATTTCTGGCCCGGTTCGCCAGAATGGTGGGATCGAGAACTTCACCACAGGAACAGCATTTCCAGGCATCAAAAGAACGTACGAAATCATAGTATTTTTCTGCAAACATTCTGCTTCGGCATTTAGGACATTTCATGTTTCTCTCCTTTTATCTGAGGAACAAATTGAACTTCTTGTGTTAGCGCTCATAAGGAAGTACACAAGACATGCCAGTTTCAGAAAAAAAGAGAATCTAATGCTACACAGGGCTACATTAAAATGAATTTTGGACTATTATTCAAAGGCTTAGCCTTCTCAAAAAAATGGACGCCAACGCTCAATCGATTTGTTTCCGATCCCGGGCACCCGTTTCAAGGCATCCAGTGAAGAAAAATCGCCAATTATTTGACGGTTTTCCTCGATTCTTTCTGCCAACCGGGGCCCGATTCCAGGTAAAGACTCCCAGTCACAGCGCGTCATTCGATCCGGGTGCAATTTAACCCCGAGAGCCATGCGTTGAGACGCAGGCATCCATCCTCTTAAAACATCAACAATTTCAAACTCATTAACGACAAAAGTGAGGCGTTCTCCATCCAACAAGGGACCATCGGACACATGACCTGGGAGGTTTAGTTCGCTTCTGCCGGATGCCGTCATTTTAATGGCGGATAAAAGACTAGTTCCGTCAGAAAATTGATGAACCCCCCGCTCAAAAAATCCTCCTTCAAGTAAGACTCTGATTTCATTACAGTTTTCAAAAGAGACGGCCGGGAGGCTTTTCTCTCGAAAAAACTCCCGGCCGCTCAATACAACCAGATAAACTACCAGTAGTGACACCAGCAAAACCGTCCCCTGGGGAGGACGCATGACTACCCTTCCTGATCTTTGATCAACTTGTACTGCAGGGCATCTATCAGAGCATGGTACGATGCATCAATGATGTTATCGCTGACCCCCACCGTCCCCCAACGGGAGTCTTTGTCCCCCGATTCAATCAAAACGCGAGTCACCGAGGCAGTCCCCTTGCCGGCCGGCAAGACGCGAACCTTATAATCAAACAGGCGAATTTCCCGCAGTCGAGGATAGAAATTCTCAAGGGCCTTACGCAGCGCGTTATCAAGAGCGTTAACCGGGCCATTCCCTTCAGCAGCAGTGTGCTCTATACGACCGCCAACCTTGACCTGCACGGTCGCCTCGGAGATCGGTTTCTCATCTTCATGACGTTTGGTATCGATAACCCGAAAGCCGATTACCGAGAAGAAGTTGCGAAGTGTACCAAGAGCCCGACGCATCAGCAGCTCGAAAGACGCCTCGGCCCCCTCGAACTGGAACCCCTTATTCTCAAGATCCTTGATTTTTTCAAGAATTTCAAGGGTAACGGGATCCTTGCTATCGAGGTTGATATTGAACTCCTCGGCCTTGGCCAGAATGTTTGCGCGCCCAGAAAGATCGGAGATCAACACTCGGGTGCAGTTACCAACCAGTTCAGGGCGAATATGCTCGTAGGTTTCAGCATGGCGCTGGATAGCCGAAACGTGCACCCCACCCTTGTGGGCAAAAGCCGAGTTGCCGACATAAGCCTGGTGTTTATTAGGGACCATGTTGGCCATCTCGTACACGGTACGGGAAATCTGGCGCAGGCGCTTGAGCTGCTTTTCATCAATGCAGCCCTTCCCCATCTTGATCTGTAAAGAGGGGATGATGGAACAGAGATTCGCGTTACCGCAACGCTCGCCAAATCCGTTGATGGTTCCTTGCACATGGACGATGCCATGGGCTACCGCGGTCAGCGAATTGGCCACCGCGCATTCGCTGTCGTTATGAGCGTGAATTCCCAGGGGAATCGACACAGTCTGCTTGACCCGATCAATGATCGCAGCCAGTTCATGCGGCAGCGTGCCACCATTGGTGTCGCATAGAACGATAGTGTCGGAACCGGCCTGCTGAGCCGCCTGCAGGGTTTTCAAAGCATAGTCGGGATTAGCCTTGTAGCCATCAAAGAAATGTTCAGCATCGTAGATAACTTCGCCGATGTGTTGTTTGAGATAACCCAGTGAATCGTAAATCAGCTCGAGATTCTCATCGAGACTGATACGCAAGGCCTCCTGAACATGAAAATCCCAGGTCTTGCCGAAAATGGTCACGGTGTCCGGCTCAGCCTGAATCAAGGTCTGAATGTTGTTGTCCTTGTCCGGGGTGGTTTTAGCCCGGCGCGTCGAACCAAAAGCCGCAATTTTAGCCTGTTTGAGGGTGACTTTCTTAATGTCCTTGAAAAAGGCGATGTCTTTAGGGTTGGAACCGGGCCAGCCGCCTTCAATGTAGTGAATTCCCATTTCGTCTAGCAGTTGGGCGATGCGAATCTTGTCCGCCACCAGAAAAGAGACATCCTCTGCCTGCGTACCATCCCTTAGCGTCGTATCATAAAGCTTGATCTGATTCATTCCTTCTTCCCCGTTTCCCTCAAACCGACCAAGCAGATAGGGGCGACGCAAGCGTCACCCCTACGACTACGGCCATTCTTTTCGATTAGCGTATCAAACAAATTATTCGGCTTTGACATCCTTCTTGGCCAAACCGAAAGCCTCATGCAATACCCGTACAGCCAGTTCGGTGTACTTGGCACTGATAACGCAAGAGACCTTAATTTCACTGGTGGAGATCATCAGAATATTGATGCCTTCCTGGGACAGGACCTGGAACATCTTGCTGGCCACCCCCGAGTGAGAACGCATGCCGACCCCGACAATGGAGACCTTGGAGATGCTTTCATCCGAACTGACCCCGCCGGCCCCGATATCCTTGGAAGCTTCTTCTATGATTTTGAGAGCTTTCTTGAAATCTCCCTTGGGCACAGTGAAGGTCAGGTCAGTATACCCCTCGTAGGAAACGTTCTGGATGATCATGTCCACGGTGATGTTGGCATGGGACAGGGGCGAAAAAATCTGTGCAGCGATTCCCGGCTTGTCGGGAATCCGCATCACAGAAATCTTGGCCTCATCTTTGTTGTAGGTAATTCCTGAAACCAGAACGGCCTCCATATCAGCATCCTCCTTCGTTACCAGGGTACCTGGATTGTCGTTAAAACTGGAACGAACGTGGATCACCACGCCGTATTTTTTGGCAAATTCCACGCTACGGATCTGCAGAATCTTGGAACCAAGCGAAGCCATCTCGAGCATCTCGTCATAGGAAACCTTTTCCATCTTGGAGGCTTCGGGGACGATCCGGGGGTCAGTGGTATAGACCCCATCAACATCAGTGTAAATCTCACAGACATCCGCCTT
The DNA here is from genome assembly GCA_041583595.1 of Trichloromonas sp. Lineage (GTDB taxonomy): Bacteria > Desulfobacterota > Desulfuromonadia > Desulfuromonadales > Trichloromonadaceae > Trichloromonas. Next base: position 3,690 of record JBFHFM010000029.1, read on the forward strand.
GAGGGCCGCCGCAACGGCAACCGCCGAGGTATCGGAACCACCGCGACCCAAGGTGGTGATATTTCCTTCGCTATCAATCCCCTGGAAACCGGCAACGATAATAATCGTCCCTCCCTTGAGGTCTTCGCGAATTTTCTTGTCATCAATCTTTTCAATACGCGCTTTGGAAAAGGCGCTATCGGTCACAATCGGAATTTGAAAGCCGCAATAACTCTTGGCCTTATATCCCATCGACTGCAGGCACATGGAAAGGAGCGACATGCTGACCTGCTCACCTGTGGCGACCAGAACATCATACTCGCGTTCGCTGGGGAACTCGCACATTTCGTTGGCCAGAGCCACCAGCTTGTTGGTTTCACCGGACATCGCCGAAACGACGACCACCACATCGTTGCCATCGTCATACGCTTTGGCCACGCGACGAGCAACATTGCGGATTCTGTCAATGGTACCTACGGAAGTCCCGCCGTACTTCTGCACAACCAGGGCCATAATTCCCTCTTCCTCCTTTGTAATGAGCGACTGGGGATCGTAAAACAAACGCTAACGGGGTGTAGAACTCCGCTTTGTGGCCTGACGGCTCACTTTGTGAACTGCGGTCCCTGAAACATCCTCGGCCGCTTCCTTTATGATTTCCGACAAGCTGGGATGGGCATGGATGACTTCCGCCAGCTCATGGGCTGTCAGGTTTTTCTGCATGGCCAGCGCCACTTCGGCAACCAGGGACGCCGCTTCTTCACCGACGATGGTCCCCCCAAGGATGCGCCCATCGTCCGGGTCAGCCAGGATCTTTACAGTCCCACGGGGCTCGCCGTCACACAGGGCCTTTCCCGAAGCCAGGTAAGCAAAGCGGCCAGCGACATATTCTTGCTCCCGGCTGCGACATTGCTCTTCGGTCAAGCCAACCTGGGCAATTTCGGGTACCGTAAATATGATACTGGGGACCACACGGTAATCAGCCCGAACATCCCCACCCAAAGCATTATCAACTGCGATTTCAGCTTGATACGAAGCTACATGAGCCAACTGCATGCCGCCGGTGAGGTCACCAATAGCAAACACGCCATCAACATTCGTGCGCATTTGCTCATCGACTACCACGGCACCATTTTCCAACGACAGTCCGGCTTCCTCGAGGCCAAGCCCCGAACTGTTGGGCTTACGCCCTATAGAAACCAGAACTTTTTCAGCAATAAGGCTCTCGCCGCTGGAAAGCGTCACACGGGTTCCGGTAGCTGTCGTTTCAATAGCCACAACCGCCGTATCGACATGAATCTTGACCCCGGCTGCCTTAAAGGTTTTTTCAACTTCGCGAACAGCCTGTCGATCACTGCGAGCTAGCAGAATGGGGAGCTGTTCTACTATGGTTACCTCGACACCAAAGGTGGAAAAAATACCAGCAAATTCACACCCTATGTAACCACCACCTATAATTAGCAAACTCTTCGGAAGTTCTTTAATAGCAAGAATTTCGTCACTGGTCAAAACATTTTTACCATCAACCGGAAGGGCTTTCGGAGTGGCTGAAACCGAACCGGTGGCAAGGATAATGTTTTTCGCCCGCAGATGCCCGACTATGCCTTGGCGACGAATTCGGACTCGCCCAGGACCTTCAAGAACCCCGCGCCCGGTAAAAACGTCAACCCCCTGTGCTTTTAGCAGCTGGGCCACGCCGCCGACCAGTTTACCAACGACCTCGTCCTTGCGACGAGCCGCCTTGGCGAAATCAAATACCGGGTCGCCCACCTGAATACCATGTTCACCGGCGGCACGAATTTTCTGCAACAGGCAGGCCGTACTGTAGAGAGCCTTAGTGGGGATACATCCGCGGTTAAGACATGTGCCGCCGACTTCACCCTCCTCGACAATACACACTTTCGCCCCTTTTTGCGCGCCTCGAATGGCGGCAACATAGCCACCAGGACCAGCACCGATAATCGCCAGGTCATATTCGATCATGCACTTCTCCTTCGGCAGACCACTGACGCCGAAAAGACTCGAGAACCGGCAGGCTGGCCTTTCCTTCGACGCTGAAGTGGATCAGGCGGCGGTCCCCTTCACCATGCTCCAGGTGTACCCGTATCCCTTCCAGACCAAGATCCGAAAAACGATCAGCCCACTCCACAACCGTCACTCCGTCACCACAGAGATATTCGTCAAACCCGAGATCGAGCAGATCTTCGGGATGACTTAGACGATAAAGATCGAAATGGTAAAGACAGATTCGTCCCTGGTACTGGTTCATCAGCGTATAGGACGGACTGACCACCGGCTCGTCTTCAGGGACATCCAGTCCCCGTCCCAGCCCTTGGGTAAAGCAGGTTTTTCCGGCCCCTAAATCACCCGACAACAACACCACCGTGGACGGACCCAGTAGACGCCCGAGACTCTCGGCTAGAGCCTGAGTCTGTTCGGGGGAGTTGGTTTCAATGGTCCATGAATCCAAGAGCTACAGCCTCATCGAGCGGATAATATCGAGTCGAGCCACGACGCCGACCAGTTTGCCTCCATCGACCACCGGCACCAGGTGGACCGCCTGGTCGACCATCAAACCGGCAATCTCGCTGACCGGAGTCTCCGGGGTGCAGGTCGCGACTTCAGCGTTGAAAATTTCGCCCACTTTGCGAGCGGTAATTCTCTTAACCTCGTCCCGAAAGGTCTTCTCACTCTCAAGATAGAAGACCCAGTCAAATATCGAAATGACCGTGGGGATGTGCAGCGGCTTATCCTGTTCGACCAAGTCGGTTTCGGTCACCACCCCCTGAAGACGCCCTTCACTGTCAATCACAGGCAGAGCGTTGACATTGTACTCGGAAAAGAGACGGGCCAATTCATCCACCCCGGTGTCGGCACTGACAGTATACACTTTGGTGGTCATGATATCTTTAGCTGTGAGCATTGGTTTCTCCTTTTAAAAGCAGAGCACAGCGAGCCGCAGGGATCTCCCGCAGCAAATCGGTAGCGATCAGACCAGCGGTGCCAAATTGCTTAGCCAATCGATCGGCAGCCAAACCATGCAGGTAAACACCAAGCACTGCCGCCTCATTCGGCGCTAGCCCCTGGGCAAGCAGACCACCTATAATTCCGGTCAAAGCATCCCCCATGCCACCACTAGCCATGCCGGGATTACCACTTGCATTGACCCGTATCCGCCCATCAGAAAAGGCGATTATGCTTCTCGCTCCCTTGAGCACCAGGGTCACGCCAAAGTCGATAGCAAAACGACGGGCTACACCAACCCGGTCCGCTTCAACTTCGGCCACAGAAAGACCGGTCAGGCGCGCCATTTCCCCCGGGTGAGGGGTAAGAACAGCTTGCAAGGTTGAGCATTGAAGCAGAAATTCGGGCTTGGGACCCAGCGCATTCAGACCATCGGCATCAATCACCATCGGGAGCGGACAATCACGAACCAGGCGCCGGACCAGAGCGCAGGTCTCTTCGGCCTGGCCGATCCCAGGGCCGATGGCCACAGCGTCCTTGTCGGCCCACTGCATACGAATCGAGTCTAAAGCCTGCAGACTCAAAACACCGCCGACTTCGGCCAAGGCCGAGGTCATCACTTCGGTCAACTTAACGGCCAATATTTCCTGAGTCGACGCTGGGCAAGCCAGGGTCACCAGTCCACTGCCGATACGCATACCGCCCTCAGCGGTCAATGCTGCGGCACCGGTCTTACCTGCGGAACCGGCCACCACCAGCAAATGACCGAAGGTGCCCTTGTGACCTGTAACCGGCCGCGCCGGCAAAAGCAGAGCTGCCGCGGCGGCATCAACCAGAAAGGCATCATCCCCAGCGGCCGCCAACAAAGCCGAAGGGATGCCGATATCGAGAGTCTCCAGACGCCCACAGCATTCGGCCCCGGGATAAAGCACCTGACCAAGCTTGGGGCAGGCAAAAGAAACCGTCAGGTCAGAGCGAACCGCCTTGCCAAGCAACTGCCCACTGGTGGCATCAATCCCCGAGGGGATGTCAACAGCCAACACCGGCAGCCCTGAACCATTTATCCAATCGATCGCCTGAGCGTAATGCCCGCGAACTTCGGCGGACAAACCGGTTCCGAACAGAGCATCGACCAGTAATCGAACATCGCCTTGGGCGGCCAGAGCCAATTCAAGTGAGGGTTCATCCGGGGCAAAACGGATATCAGCCGACAATTGCAACAAAACCGAAAGGTTGACTGCGGCATCACCGCCAATGGCCTCAGCAGACGCCAGAATCAGGGTACGTACCTGCCAACCCCAATTACTCAGGTGTCGAGCCATAACATAACCATCACCGCCGTTATTTCCCTTGCCGGCCAGGATCAACACGGGCCCGGGAAACAGTTGCGCATAGTGACGATGAAGCAGTTCGGCAGCGCCGCGACCGGCATTTTCCATCAGCACAACACCGGGAAGCCCCACCTCTACGATAGCCTTACGGTCGAGCTCACGCATCTGTGTAGCGGTCAGCAGCTTCATGCGTTCTCCAGAAAAACCGTGGCGGTAGCATAATCGCCATCGTGACTGTAAGAGAGATGAATGGTGGTGATGCCACGCTCGCAGCAAATGGCTGCAGCGCGACCAGCAAGAATCAGCGACGGCTTACCGAGTTCGTCCCGAACCACGTCCATATCCTGCCAGGTAAGCCCCTCACGCAGCCCCAGCCCCAGGGCCTTGAGAAACGCCTCCTTGGCCGCAAAACGGGCGGCAAGATGCGGCGCGGGGTCCCGTTTAGTCAGGCAATAGGCTTTTTCTCCTGAGGTGAAAAGCCGGTCAATCACTCCAGTGTTCCCCTTTTCGAGAAACCGGCGAAACCGCGACACCTGGCTCAGGTCAACACCAATCCCGGCAATAGCGGGCATCTCAGCCCTCTTTACGGATCAAGGCGCCCATTTCCCGAACGGCTCGCTCGAGGCCGACCAACACGGCCCGGGAAATAATACTGTGACCGATATTGTATTCGTCTATCCCGCCCAGGGCCACGACGTCCTGAACATTTTGATAATTGAGCCCGTGGCCGGCATTGACACCGAGACCTAACTTGCGACCGGCGCGGATGGCGTTTTGAATTTTGCCCAGCTCGATTAAACGCTCTTCGGCATTACTCGCTTCACAGTAGCTGCCGGTGTGAATCTCAATGGTGTTGGCACCAACACGGTGAGACTCCTTGATCTGCTCAATATCCGGGTCGACAAACAAGCTGACCACAATACCGCCCTGCTGCAGCAACTCAATCGCTTTTTGCAGCGATTGCCGGCCGCGCAAGACGTCGAGGCCCCCTTCGGTGGTCAACTCTTCACGCTTTTCTGGTACCAGGGTCACATAATCCGGGAGAATTTTCAGTGCGATGCCGACCATTTCATCGGTCGCTGCCATCTCCAGATTGAGCTTGGTCTTGACCGTTTTGCGCAGGATCTCCACGTCGCGATCCTGGATGTGTCGTCGATCTTCACGCAGATGCACGGTAATACTGTCGGCCCCCGCCAGTTCAGCGAGTGCAGCCGCCGTCACCGGATCAGGTTCATTGATACCACGAGCCTGACGAACAGTAGCGACATGATCAACATTAACTCCCAGCTTTGCCACGACTACTTTGCCTCCTTGGTGCCACCGAGATGTTTTTCTATGGCATCACCGATTTCGTGCGCCAGTTCGGTGATCTGGTATTTATCCTGCCCCTCGAGCATAATCCGCAACAACGGCTCGGTCCCCGAATAACGAATCAACACCCGCCCGTTGCCCTCAAGCTTAGCCTCGACAGCTTCTATCACCTTCTGCACCGGAGCCACACTACTGATATCCTTGCGTTCCTTGACCCGAACATTGAGCAGCACCTGCGGCAGGGAGATCATTACCTCTGCCAACTCGGAGAGGGTCTTGCCGGTACGCATCATTATAGCCAATACCTGCAAGGCCGAAACCATTCCGTCGCCCGTGGTATTGTGATCAAGAAAGATCATATGACCGGACTGCTCACCACCCAGATTGTATCCATGGCGAAGCATTTCCTCGACCACGTAGCGGTCACCGACCCCAGTCTTGACAACTGTTCCACCGGCTTTTTTCAAAGCGATGTCCAGCCCCATGTTACTCATCACTGTGGCCACCAAGGTATTATTCGCCAGTTGCTTCTTTGCAATCATATCGGTCGCACAGATCGCCATGATATGGTCGCCATCCACTTCATGTCCAAACTCATCGACAAAAATCACCCGGTCGGCGTCGCCATCAAGAGCTATTCCAAGATGAGCTCGATTCTCGATTACCGCATCGGCAAGAACCTGCGGGTACAGGGAACCGCAGCCGGCATTGATATTGGTGCCGTTAGGAGAAACCCCCAGAGAAATCACCTCGGCCCCGAGTTCCTCCAAGACCGCCGGGGCTACCTTGTAAGCAGCGCCATTGGCACAATCAAGGACAATACGCATCCCCTTCAGATCCAGTTCCTTGGGAAAGGAATTCTTCAAAAAGACTACATAGCGCCCGCGAGCATCATCAATACGGAAGGCCTTGCCAACAGCGGAAGCAATCGGCCGCAGCGAATCAATTTTTTTAGAAAAGATCAGGTCCTCGATCTTCAATTCGGTCTCGTCGGGAAGCTTAAACCCGGTGCGGGAAAAAAACTTGATGCCGTTATCCTGATATGGGTTGTGCGAGGCCGAGATCACCACCCCCGCGTCAGCCCGCATCGAGGTGGTGATAAAGGCGATGCCGGGGGTCGGCAAGGGCCCAACCAATAGCACATCAACCCCCATTGAGCAGATCCCCGCCGCCAGAGCATTTTCGATCATATAGCCGGACAGGCGGGTGTCCTTGCCGATGACGATGCGATGCCGGCGTTGGTCGTCTTTGTCTTTAAATATATAGGCAGCGGCACGCCCCAACTGCATGGCGATCTCAGTGGTCATAGGATGGATGTTGGCCACCCCACGCACCCCGTCTGTGCCGAAAAGCTTTTTGGTCATTTAGCGGCTCCTGGGTTAGACACGTTGGTCTTTATCTCTTCAGTGGGCACTTCTGGTTCTGGCAGCTTTAAAATATTCACCTGCACTTCAACCGTTTTATTCTCTTTCAAAGTCGTGAATTTGCCGCGGTAATTGATCGGAACAATCAGAGTGAAACGATCCTGCACACCTTCGATGTCAATCGGGTCGGTCTCCACTTGGCTGACATCTTTAAGCTCACCTTCAGCCCCCTCTACAGGCACCTCGGTCGGCTTGAAACGGATCGACTCATATTTGAATCCCTCCGCAGGAGTCCCGACGACAATGGCCTTGACCGGCACTTTTTTTGTCTTGATACGATCGAGCTTAACATCAACAAAGGAGGGAGAAAGCCGGGTCACCTTGAGGGCGCTCGGCAGATTGAAACGCTCTTCGAGCCGCTTGAAAGAACTGAGACCCGGTTCCAGCCCCTTGAGATCGACGGCTATGCTTATATCCTTGGGATGCAGGTTCATCAGCAGGGTCCGCGGGCCGCTGATGCGAACATCGACCTGGCTGGGCACCTCGTTTGCCACCATCATTCCTGCCGGCACGTTCTTAAGAACCAGCGGGACGGCGTAGGAGACTTCCTGTTGCTGCTCTCCCATGACGAAGAACCACAGGATCAGGGCAAAGGCAAGGGACAACAGCTTCAAGAACAAATTTTCCGTCAACCGCTTGAACATGGATCACCGTTTCTTTTTGGCCTTACCGGTACGGGGTTCAAACAACCGGGTCAGCACACGCTTGAGCGAAGTTGAATCGAGATCGCGAGTGATCCTGCCACCGACCACCACGGAAACCTTGCCGGTCTCCTCTGAAACGACGATTGCAACGGCATCGACCAACTCGGTCAGGCCAATGGCGGCACGATGGCGGGTCCCAAGCGTTTTGCTGATATCCGGATTCTGCGACAACGGCAAAAAACAACCAGCCCGCTTGAGGCGCCCTTGCTGCAGCACCACTGCACCATCATGAATGGGAGAATATGGGAGGAAAATCGAACTGAGCAGGTCACTGGAAACCTTGGCATCGATATCTACACCGACCTCAAGAAAATCCTTAAGCCCGGTTTCCCGCTCGATGACAATCAGGGCGCCGATTCGCTTACTGGCCATACTGACACTGGCCTTAACCAACTCATCCATAATCTCTGTCTCTTCCTTGTACGAGACATCGGCGAAAAAGGGATTGCGCCCGACATGAATGAGAGCACGACGGATATCGTTTTGAAAGAGAACGACAATGACCAGAATGATCGAAGAGAGAAAGTTATCGAGAATCCAGTGCAGCGTGTACAGGCCGGCCACCTGGGAAGAGACGTAAACCCCTAGAATAACAGCCAGGCCAAGAAGCATCTGGACTGCCCGGGTTCCTTTGATGAGAAGCATGATGCGGTAAATGATAAAGGCAACCAGGCCAATATCGAGCAGGTCAAGCAACCACCTGAAATTTTTCAGCCCAGCGAACAACCCGCTCATCACCCACCGCTCACTTGAAATCGTTTGCTATTTGCTGCCTGCGACCCGGACGGCCCAAGCCATCATCGCCACATCCTTGGCCGGAGCGACATCATGTACCCGGTGAATCATGGCACCCTGCTGCACTCCGAGTGCCACCGTGGCCAGGGTGCCGAAAAGCCGCTTCGCGGGGTCTGGCTCTCCCAAAACACTACCAATAAAACCCTTACGGGAGGTCCCCAACAGAAGAGGACATCCAAGAGAGTGGATTTCACCGATCCGTCGCAGCAGCTCCAGATTGGCCTCGACACTTTTGCCAAAACCAATCCCCGGATCAACCGCCAGGCGATCCCGTCTCACCCCGGCCTGTTCTGCCATGGCGATACTACCCCGCAAGTAATCAATCACTTCGGCAAGCAGATCCCTGTAATGAGTGTCGGCCTGCATGGTTTCGGGACGTCCCCGCGTATGCATCAAAAATAGCCCGGCGCCACTATCGCCAGCCACTTTGGCCATCTCTGGATCGAACTCAAGCCCACTAATGTCGTTAATAAACTCAGCCCCTGCGGCGATCGCAGCAGCGGCCACAGAGCTCTTGGTCGTATCGACCGACACCGGGCAGGGGAGTTCTCGACACAGCGCTTCAATCACCGGAATGACACGATCGATTTCTTCTTGGGACGAAATCTGGGGGGCACCGGGGCGGGTACTTTCCCCACCGACATCGATGATATCGGCCCCTTCCCGTGCCAACTCACGACCCTTTTCCAACGCCTTTTCCCGGGTAGCAAAACAACCGCCATCAGAGAAAGAATCGGGTGTCACGTTCAAGATCCCCATGATCCTTGGTCGATCAAGAGAGAGCCGACAACTACGCCCGGCAAGGTACGCCGGGACCTGATCCAAACGATCAAGCAGAGCCCGTAACTCTCCGGCGAGCTCCCGCAACCCGAAGGGCTGGTAAACAAGACGCTCAGCAAGCTGCCGCAACTGCTTCAGGGTGCCAATCAGGACAACGTCAGTTTCGGGAATCGAACAAGCGACAGTGCCACGCGCGACAGCGGCATCTCCTCCAACGGCAAGCATCTCCTGCTTGAGAATATTCGCCGCCCGACAAGCCACGCTGGACAACTTAACCAACCGACGGACCATTTTTGCCGCCATGCGCTCAACACCGAGAGGGTCAGCCCCGACGCTGAGGAGTTCACGACGAGCCTCAGCCTCGGTCTCAATATGTAACAGACGCGGCAAAAACGGCATAATTATTCGTCGGGAGTGGCCACGTCCTCAAGGCAAGGACCTACGCCCGGCGCTACGGTTTCACCCTGGACCGCGCTGGACACGTCGCTTTCCTCACCAAAAACCATTTTACGAATTTCTGCTCCATCGAGGTTTTCGCGCTCGAGCAGTGCCTCGGCCACAGTCACTAATGCCGCCTTGTTGTCTTTCAGAATATCAAAGGTGCGCTGATAGTTTTCTTTGACGATCCGAGTAATCTCGTTGTCAATCTCGAGAGCGGTCGCCTCGCTATAATTTTTCATGTGCCCCATATCACGGCCGAGAAAGACTTCGCCCTCTTTTTCGCCGTAAGCCAAAGGCCCAAGCTTCTCACTCATCCCCCACTCGCAGACCATCTTGCGGGCAATAGAGGTGGCCCGCTCGATGTCATTGCTGGCGCCGGTGGTAATGCTTGAGAAAATGATCTCTTCAGCCACCCGCCCCCCGAGCAGAGTACAGATGCGGATATGCAGACCATCGCGGGTCTCGTTGTATTTCTCTTCTGCGGGCAGGTACATGGTCACTCCCATGGCCCGTCCGCGAGGGATAATGGAGACCTTATGAACCGGGTCAGAGCCGGGGATAAAAAGCGCCACCAGGGCATGGCCTGCCTCGTGGTAGGCGGTGACCTTCTTCTCTTCTTCGGTAATGACCATCGAGCGACGCTCGGCGCCCATCATGACCTTGTCTTTGGCCGACTCAAGTTCGTCCTTACCGACCTGGTCCTTGTTGGCACGCGCCGCAAGGAGTGCGGCCTCGTTAATCAGGTTGGCCAAGTCAGCGCCGGAAAACCCCGGAGTCCCTTTGGCCAGAACTTCCATCTCTACATCGGGGTTGAGCGGGATCTTGCGGGCATGAACATTGAGGATTTTCAGCCGGCCCTTGACATCGGGACGGGGCACCACCACCTGGCGGTCAAAACGCCCCGGACGCAACAACGCAGGGTCCAGTACATCAGGGCGGTTTGTCGCGGCGATCAAAATGACCCCCTCGTTTGACTCGAAACCATCCATTTCAACCAGCAGTTGGTTCAGCGTCTGTTCCCGCTCGTCATGCCCACCGCCCAAACCGGCCCCGCGATGGCGACCGACGGCGTCGATTTCGTCAATAAAGATAATGCAAGGAGCGTTTTTCTTCCCCTGGACAAAGAGGTCGCGGACTCGACTGGCGCCGACCCCGACGAACATCTCGACAAAGTCTGAACCGGAAATGGAAAAGAACGGCACCCCGGCTTCACCAGCAATGGCGCGAGCCAGCAGTGTTTTACCAGTACCGGGAGCCCCCATCAGCAGAACCCCTTTGGGGATTTTTCCACCCAAACGGGAAAACTTTTTCGGCTCCTTCAGAAAAGAGACAATCTCCTCGAGCTCATCCTTGGCTTCGTCAATTCCGGCCACGTCCTTGAAGGTAACCTGGGCCTGATTATCAGTCAGCAATTTAGCCTTGCTTTTACCGAAACTCATTGCCTTGCCACCACCGGACTGCATCTGCCGCATAAAAAAGACCCAAACCGCGATCAGCAGCAAAATCGGTCCCCAGGAAACCATCAAGGTAAACCAGAAACTGCGATCCTCCGCCGGGCGGGCCTGAATGACAACCCCCTTGTTCCGGAGCTGTTCGATCAACGATGGATCGTCAGGGGCATAAGTTTTGAACAGGACATCGTCCTGATATTTACCCTCGATGTTAGATCCCTGTACGGTTACTTCCCGAACCCGGCCCTCATCAACGGCCGCGATAAATGCCGTATAGGTAATCGGTTTCTGCTCTTGATCTTTCTGCGTCATCATATTGAAAAGCAGAATCATGACCAAGGAGATAACTAGCCAGAGTGCAAGATTTTTATAGAACTGATTCACATTACCCCCTAAGCACCTATTTATTCCAATCACGCACCCGCAAGAATACGGATGAACAACTCCGAAAATTTAAAGAGAAACGTACCATAAGCCCTGCGATTCCACAACCCAATTGTCTAAATATACTAATCAGTATAGATGAAGCGAAGAACGCGGCCACAGCCTGCAGCAGGGCGATAACCTTCACAGCGCCTGAAGCCGATCAACCACAGAATCTCATCCCCCACCAGGAGCGGCAATCGTTGACGCTCCTCCTTCTCAATTCGATGATCAATAAAGAAATCTTTAAGTTTTTTGGCCCCTGTCCTACCGGAAGGGCGAAACCGGTCCCCCGACCTAAAGCTCCGGACATGCAATGGAAACCCTACCAAGGCACCGTCAAACTCTACGACGCCGCGCTCTTCAGAACCGGCCTGCTCCAAAAACAGAACCTCGAGACATCCGCCACCCGGCAAAAAAAACCTTCCGGGTCCGGCCACCTCAACATCAAATGGCTCACATGGCAGAGGAGCGCTGGCACGCAATTGTAAACGCTCATAGCGGCGCCCTATCCAGCCCCGAGGGATATGCAATTCCCCTTGCGGGCGTTCACCGAGGAGCAAGGAATCAATGGCGGCCAAATGAGTAGCGGAAATCTCTAAAAGATCGCCACGCACCCGTTCAAGAGCCCGCCTCAGCACCCGTGCCCTAAGCGCCGGGTGAAGCGCCAATAGCTTGGGACGATCAAGATTGATGCCGTCACTGTCGCAACGGGCCAGCTCTGCGAGCGAACGCTCCACCTGCTGTCGCCAAAAATCTTCTTCAATGGCAAAACGACGACTGAGAGCGGTCAAGTTTTCGTCAATACGGGGATTGAATGAGCGCATCAAAGGAAGAAGCTGGTGACGGATGCGATTACGGGTAAATTGAGGGTCCATATTACTGGCATCTTCGATGCTGGGCAACCCGGACTCTGCCAGAAACGCTAACAATTGAGGGCGGCTGAATGACAACAGAGGCCGAATGAAACGCTCTTTCTTGAAAGTCATGGCTGACAGCCCAGAGGCTCCAGTACCGCGCAATAATCGGTGTAAAAAAGTTTCCGCCTGATCTCCTCGATGATGTCCCAGAGCAATAACCGCACAATCGAGGGCATCGGCGGTCTCCAACAAAAACCGGCGCCGGGCCCGCCGGGCAGCCGCCTCTAACCCTTCGCGGGCGGAGCGAGCCAGAACAGGGACATCGGCGAACCCTACGACCAATTCAATCCCAAGTTCGCCACAGAGACGCTCGACAAAGCGTGCATCGTCTGCACTTTCCTGACGTATCCCGTGATCGAGATGGGCGGCAAATACCTCAATATCAAGTGCCGGCCCATTGCGGTGCAACAAAGCCAGCAACGCAACGGAATCGGGGCCGCCTGATACGGCGACCAGAACCCTGCATCCGGCAACCACCAAGCGATTCTCCCGGACCACCCGGATAAATTCCTCATCCATCGGCTCTCCCCAGACCCACAAAAGCAGAAACCCCCTCCAGGAGATGGAGAGGGTTTCTGTGGAGATGGTGGCGGTGCAGAGATTCGAACTCCGGACACTGCGGATATGAGCCGCATGCTCTAACCAACTGAGCTACACCGCCGAAACATTTATGTTCAACCGCCCGCAAGAGGCAGTCTTTTTGTTTTGGTTGCGGGGGAAGGATTTGAACCTCCGACCTTCGGGTTATGAGCCCGACGAGCTACCAGACTGCTCCACCCCGCGTCAAGAAGTCGGGAATGTACCGGGATCGTGATCATAAGTCAAGGGGAAAAATGAAAAAAAATTCAAAGGCCCTACCGACCGCGAAAAATTACTGCTTCTTTACAATCCCGGCCAGTTTCTCTTCGGTCTCCAACCGCTTCGCCACCTGCCCAGCCGCCAGGTTATCCGAGTAAGGGCCAACCATGACCCGAAACCATAAACCTTTATCCCCAAGGTCCGCCTCCTGAGTAAAAACGACATAACCTTTTTTTACCAGTCGGTCACGCAGACCAATAGCATCGGGCAACTGTTTAAACGAAGCCACTTGCACTACATACTGCCCCTGAGAAACCGCCTTGGGCAGGGGCGGAACCGCCGCCTCAACAGGCGCAGGAGGCGCTTCGGCTACCGGCACGCTCGCCGCAGACTCCGTTTCCGGCTTCGCCGCAGGTTTGTCGGCAGGCGGAAGATTAATCCCACTGCCAAGGGGGGGCTGTTCACCCTTGGGCAGAGAATCATAGAAAGTCAGGACCTCTTTTTGTGGCTCTGGTTCAGGCGCTACAGGCAAGGCGACCTGCGGTAGCACCGGCGGATTAGGGGCTACAGGGAGAGGCTTGGTGCTCGCCTCCTGACTTACCACAACTGAAGTCGTCCCGCTGCGACCAATCATAATGCCGAGAAAAAAACTGACTAACGAAATGCCCAGCAGAAGAACGACCAACAAAATCGCCTGTTTTTTCTCCATACGCCGTTGGGTGCGTGACTTAACCTGGTGAACCATGAACCCTCCACAAACCTATATGACCCGACAGCAATTGAGTAACGGGCGTAAACAACAACCATCGCTAGCGCTGCTTAGCCTGTGGGTAATAATAACAGCCATAACAAGGGACGCCATTTCGGATGCTTCGTTTATTTAAAAAAACCGATACCGTCCCATCAGCCTGTAAATGATGGCCTGGATGATTAATTGCCCTTCGACCCACCACACACACTATTTAAAAAATTTTGTGTTCAGACAAGCCACATCGTATCCTTACGGACAGGCGGCTGTCAAGAAGTGTACGTGCGATAGAAGATTGTCTCAGAGAAGTAAAGAAAAGCGCACTGCCAGGTATTTTTCTAAGAGAAAAAAAACCAACAAGAATCAGCGGTCGGGTTCCGCGAGTTCGGTTGAAAGCTCGCCGGCTGGAATAGGTTCGGCGGTTTTGTTCGGAGACCTGAACTGATAAACCAATTCATCTTGCCGAACCATTCCCAATTCTTGACGAGCAATGGATTCAAGATAACGGGGATCGGAACGCAATGATTCAATTTGCTTACGCAGATCCAGGTTGGCCTCCTCGAGAGCGCGAACCTCTGCCTGAAGTTTCTCTTTTTGCTGGCTTGATTTGACCGCACAAAGAATGCCTTTTTCACCGAAAACTGCAGTAGCCATTACAGCCAGCAAAAGCAGGCCGGGAATGAGGGAAAACCAAATGGACTTTGTTTCCGGTTCGGACACGGCCATCACAATCTCCTGAGACGCGCGACAATAATAAACCTGCGGCCCCCGTCTGGGGACCGCAAGGAATAGATATCAGTTGGTTGATACTAGCGGCCTGATCTTTTCCAATGACTTTTCACCAATTCCCTTGACCTCGACCAATTGATCGATGGTAGCAAACGGTCCTCGCTCACTACGGTGGTCAATTATCCGCTGAGCCGACACCGGACCAATACCCGGAAGAACTTCCAGCTCCTCCAGTGTTGCGGTGTTGATGTTAACCTGAACTTGAGCCATTGATTCTCCGTGCTCAACTGCCGCAACAACCGGGGTCAAACCAGTCAAGGCAACGAAGAGTACAATCATACCTAGGCAAACCATTTTTTTCATCATTTTTTTCCCTCCAGCATCATGCTGTAAATATTAACACGGCATACCGATGGCCACCAGCCCTCCTTTCTGTCAATGAAGGAAAACCAAACTGTCTCACTGCCGCCCTGCAAAACAGTCGAATTGGATTTCATTTATTAGCAAATTATAAACTTCACTGTCAAATTAAATTAACTCCTCCGAAAACATATATTCTTTTCCCGCATGACCGCTATTTTGATGATCCTCTCCTTGGGTGAGCCCTGAGTCGCCTTGTTCAACAGAGCGAGAGGCTGGTCTGACGATCAGCAATACCTTGAAAAGTTTATCGGGTAGGAGGCGGGGTCGCCCCCGCCGTCCTCCCACACCACCGTGCGTACGGTTCCGTACACGGCGGTTCACGTGGCGTTCTGAAAGCGTCGGAGTTGATCACTTAACGACACCAACCCCGCTTTGTCGAAGTAAGA
>JBFHFM010000030.1:0-19118 GCA_041583595.1 Trichloromonas sp.
GTTCCAGGGGCAGCAGATCATCCCTCTGCAATTTCTCAAGGCGCTTTTGCCTGACCCGGCTTCACTCGGTCCGAAGACCAAGGGCAAAACCTGCATCGGCGTGGTGGTCGAAGGGCTCAAGGACGGCAAGCCGCGCAAGTATTACATTTACAACATCTGCGACCACGAAGAATGTTATCAGGAAGTGAAGTCGCAGGCGATCTCGTACACCACCGGGGTGCCGGCGATGATTGGCGCCAAGATGATGCTCTCTGGCAAGTGGCAGGGCAAGGGGGTCTACAACATGGAACAGTTCGACCCCGATCCCTTTGTCGCGGACCTGAACCAGTACGGCCTGCCCGTCAAAGAGGTGTTCATCGAGGGTTTTTAAACCGGCCCTTCTCTGGATTAACCAACCCGGAGCCTTCAGGGCTCCGGGTTTTTTTTCTTCTTCGTTCAGACGAATCGTCTGACGGACAGGTGAGCGATATGGACAAGGAATGCGCGTTGAAAACTGATTTGAGCGGCGTTAAAACTCCGGCCTTCGTGGTGTTTGAAGAAGCCCTGGAACATAACCTGGCGATTCTGCAGACGGTTATGGACCGCACCGGTGCCCGTATTCTGCTGGCTATGAAAAGTTTCTCCATGTTTCACACCTTTCCCCTGCTCAGTCAAACCCTGAAGGGGACCTGCGCCAGCGGCCCCCATGAGGCGATGCTCGGTCGGGAGTTTTTCCCCGGCGAGGTGCACGCTTTTGCCGCTGGCTTCAGTGAAGAGGATATCCGTGAGACGGCGACGGTCTGCGATCACCTGGTCTTCAACTCCATCTCTCAGTGGCGGCGTTTCGGCGCTTTGGCCCGCGACCTCAATCCGAAGCTGGAATTCGGGCTGCGCTGCAATCCCGAGCACCGGGAAACCGAGGTGGAGATCTATGATCCCTGTGCTGCCGGGTCGCGGTTGGGGATCGTCTTGGATGAATTCTCAGAAGAAGCGCTCGAGGGGATCAGTGGCTTGCATTTTCACACCCTTTGCCAGAAGAATTCCGACGCCCTGGAACGGACTTTGGCCGCCTTCGAAGAGAACTTCGGTCGTTTTCTGCCGCAGATGCGTTGGGTTAATTTCGGTGGCGGCCATCACATCACCCGCAAGGATTACGACGTGGAGCGCCTGGTCCGGCTGATCAACGACTTCAGGGCACGTTATCCGCATCTGACCGTCTATCTCGAACCGGGGGAAGCCGTGTCTCTTAATGCCGGGGTGCTGATTGCCTCGGTGCTTGATGTGACGACCAACCATGGTGTCGCCAATGCCATCCTCGACACCTCGGCGACCTGCCACATGCCCGACGTGCTGGAGATGCCCTACCGCCCGGAGATCATCGGAGCCGGTGAGGCCGAGGAAAAGGCCCACACCTATCAGCTCGGCGGGCTTTCCTGTCTGGCCGGAGACGTGATCGGTCGGTATTCTTTCGACCAGCCCCTGCAATATGGCGACCGGCTGACCTTTCTCGACATGGCGATCTATTCGATGGTCAAGACCAACACTTTCAACGGAGTCAAGCTGCCGTCGATCTATTACGTACGTAAGGATGGGGCGGTCGAACTGGTGAGAAAATTCGGCTACGCCGACTTCAAGGGGCGGCTCTCTTAATATCCCTGTACGATGGATTGTGCTGTAGGGGCCAACCTTGTGTTCGCCCTTTTTTTTAAAAAAAGCAAGAGCAAGGACAAGGGACGGCAGTCCTGATTTTAAATCCCATGTAGGGGCGCTGCTTGCTGCGCCCTTTTTTCATTTTAACAGCAAGGGCGAACACGAGGTTCGCCCTTACCGATTACCCGAATTGGTGATTTGCGTTGGAATTTACAGCAGCAGGCTGACCAGCGAGAAGGCGCCGGCGGCAATCAAAAATGGATCACATTCGCTGAATTTACCGAGGGCCAGTTTGATGGCGACGTAGGAGATGAAGCCGAAGGCTAGGCCGGTGGCAATGGAATAGGTCAACGGCATAAGCAGGAAGGTGAGAAAAGCCGGGGCGGCTTCCTCGAAACTGTAAAAATCAATCTGGCTGATGCCGCGCATCATGAAGATACCGACCACGATCAGGGCCGGGGCGGTGGCGTAGGGCGGGACGGCGGCGATCAGTGGTGTGAAAAAGGCCGCGCAGAAAAAGAGCGCCGCAGTGACGACGGCGGTCAGGCCGGTGCGGCCCCCGTCAGCCACCCCGCTGGCCGATTCGATGAAGGTCGTGGTGGTGCTGGTGCCGAGCAGAGCCCCGCCTACAGTCGCCAGGGCATCAGCGGTGAGCATCTGGGGTAGCCGGGGGATTTCGCCGTGCTCATCGACCATACCGGCTTCGCGACAGACCGCCAGCATGGTGCCGAGACTGTCGAACAGGTCGACGAACATAAAGGCGAGGATGCTGGACCAGAGCGAGAATTGCAGAGCGCTGACGATATCGAGCTGGAAGGCGATTGGTGCTGGCGAGGGGGGCAAGGCGATCAGCCCGGTGGGCCAGGGCGAGATCCCTGTGAGAATCCCGGCGGCGGCGGTGGAAAGAATCCCGAGCAGAATGGCCCCGCGAACCCGCTTGGCTTCCAGTAAAACGGCGACCAGCAGGCCGAAGAGTCCGAGCAGGGCCTGCGGAGTGAATTCCCCGAGCTGAACCAGGACCGCGTCACTTTTGACTACCAGTCCCAGGTTTTGCAGGCCGATGAAGGCGATGAACAGGCCGATGCCCACCGAGGTGGCGAGGCGCAGAGTAGTTGGAATCGCTCGGACCAGTCGCTCGCGGATGCCGAGCCAGGTCAGCACCAGAAAGACGACTCCTGAAATAAAGACCACCCCAAGGGCTGTCGGCCAGGGGACTCCCTGTCCAAGGACCAGCGTATAGGTGAAGAAGGCGTTGAGTCCCATGCCGGGGGCCATCATCAGGGGGGCATTGGCCCACAGGGCGATCAACAGGGTGGCGAGTGCTGCGACCAGGCAGGTTACCGTGGTCAGTGCGCCTTTGTCCATTCCTGCCTGTGAGAGTATTTCAGGGTGGACGAAAATGATGTAGGCGCCAGTGAGAAAGGTGGTTAGCCCGGCGACCACTTCGGTGCGGACCGTGGTGCCGTGACGGTGCAGATGAAACAGTTTTTCGAGCATCGTGGTTTTCCTGTAATTAAGGATTCAGCCCTTTGAGATCGTTGAAAAAATATTCGATGTCTTTGCTGACACCAAGACTCTGGGCCCGATTGATGGCGTGAAACAGTGCCAGCATGGCGTTGTCATCGTCACCAAGTTGATGATAGGCGAGGGCAGAGTGGTAGAGCAGTCGCGCAGATAGGTCTTGTTCTGTCGTATGTTCCTGAGCCTGAGCGAAGAGCTGCAGGGCTTCCTGGTAGCGTTTCAGGCCGTAAGCCAGGCAGCCTCTGGCGTCGAGATGCTGGGCCGAGCCGGCGGCGACGGCCTTTAACAAGGGGGCGGCGCTTTCTGGGTCGGCCAGTTTCAGGGTCAGTAGCTGTAGGAGTCGATAATTTAAATCATTCCGGGACAGATCGTCGTCGAGGGTTGTTTCAAGTCCCTTGAGATAGGTTTTGCGTGCCCGTTCCGGTTGTCCTGAAACTTCGAGCATCTCTCCGTGCTGCAGGTACAGGCTTCCATCAGTCGGCCGTTTGTGGAGCGCCTTCCCCAGGGATTTGGCGCTAGAGGCGTAGTCCCGCTTGCCTTTGAACGTTTCGGCTTGGGCCAAGTGCTGTTCAGCGGTCAAACGATCGAGGCGCAGTGGACCGCAACTGGGCAGCAGAAGAAAGCAAAGGATGAGTAATAAAGCGAAAGAACGTTTCATGTAGATACTTTCTCATGAGACGGTTGATAACGAAAAAAGGCCGGAGTGTTACTCCGGCCTATTTTCGTGTGAGCAATGCTTCAGGGTCTCTGCCCTGTGATCCGGTACATGGCCTCAATATATTTTTCGCCAGTTTTACGGACGATCTCTTCTGGAAGGGGGGGGGCGGGAGCTTGTTTGCCCCAGTCCAGGGTTTCCAGGTAGTCGCGCAGGAATTGCTTGTCAAAGCTTGGCTGAGCCCCTCCCGGCTGGTACTGGTCTTTGGGCCAGAAGCGCGATGAGTCGGGAGTCATGGCTTCGTCGATCCAGATGACCTGGTCTTCGAAAATGCCGAATTCGAACTTGGTGTCGGCGATAATGATTCCCTTGGTGTCGGCGAGGTCACGGGCCCGGTTATAGATAGCCAGGGTGGTGCTGCTGATTTTGTCAGCGACTTCTTGCCCGACCAGTTCTACCACCTTGGAGAAGGGGATGTTTTCGTCGTGTTCGCCGAGTTCTGCCTTGGTCGACGGGGTGAAGATCGGTTCCGGAAGCTTCTGGCTTTCGACCATGCCGGAAGGCAGGGGGATGCCACAGATGCTACCGTGTTGTTTGTATTCTTTCCAGCCCGAACCGGAAACGTAGCCGCGAACGATGCACTCAACGGGGAGCGGCTTGGCCTTTTTGACCAGCATGCTGCGCCCTTCGAGCTGCTCGCGGTACTTGTGTGTGATGGCTGGGAAGTCGCTGACCTCGGTGGCCACAATATGGTTCGGGATGATATCGGCCATCTGCTCGAACCAGAATTTGGAAATCTGGGTCAGCACAAAGCCTTTATGGGGGATCCCTTCATTCATGATGACGTCGAATGCCGAGATCCGGTCCGTGGTGACCAGCAGCAGGTGTTCTCCGAGGTCGTAGATGTCGCGAACTTTGCCTTGGTTGATCAGTTTAAGATCTGCAAAAACAGTCTGGGTAAGAGTCGTTTGCATGGCCGTTATTTATCCTTATCGATCGAAGCCTGAATGATGGGTGAAACGACAATCGTTGCCTGAGCCCTGAGGGCTGCCATTTTTTCTGTGTAGACCTGGTCTTTTTTGCGAGTAAGGACCGATGTTTTCAGGGTCTCCCGTTGTGCGGCGTCAAGTCCGGCCAGATCGGCCTCCTGGCGTTCTTTCAGGGTGGCGACGATGAATTTGCCGTCGCTCTCGTAAATTTCGGGAGCCGCCGGTTTTTCAGCCGTTAATTCGAAGGCTGCTTGCGCCAGGTTTTCCAGGTTGCCAAGACGGGGAATGAAGTTGCCGTAGGCACGGGTGAAAAGGCCGGTTTCTTCGATGGTCAGGCGCTGGGCCTTGGCCTGGCTTTCCAGCGATTGTCCCTTGCCCAGGGCGGCGAGCAGTTCTTCGGCGGTTTGGCGGGCCAGAGCTTCGGTATGCTGCTGCCGATAGGCTTGTTCGACCTCGGCGCGAACCTCGGCCAGTTCAGGGAGACGGCTGGGGCGGCGTTCCTTGACGGTGAACAGGACTACCCCTTCGGGGAGGTTAACGGGACGGCCCATTTCGCCGGTAGCGAGGGTAAAGGCTGCGTTAGAGATTTCAGGAACTTCGCCGAGCCCGTCGATCGAGATATCGCGTGTAAAGAAGTTGGTTTCTTTGATCCCCAGGTCGTTGGCCTTCGCTGCGTTGTCGAGTTCGCCGGTTTTGCGGTTGATATTGAAGGCATCCATAGCTTTTTCGAAGGCTAGTTGGCGGCCCTTTTCAGTAACCACTTCGGCTTTGACTTCGTCGAGGACGTCGGCTAGAGGTTTGATGCCCGGCTCGACATAGGCATCGCAACGAATGATGTGATAGCCGAATGGGGTGGTGACGATGTCGCTGATATCGCCGGGTTTCATGGCGAATGCAGCTTTTTCGAAGTCGGCGACCATGATGCCACGGCCGAAGAAACCAAGGTCACCGTCTTGGGCGATAGTTCCTTGATCGTCCGAATATTTACGGACCAGGGAGGTGAAGTCTGTTCCCTTACGTACTTCAGCGAGAACTTTTTCAGCCAGTTGACGCTTGCGGTCTTTGGTTTCCTGGTCGGCTTCGAGCGGCACCTTGATCAGGATGTGAGCTGCTTTGACCTGCTCGGGAATGTCGAATTGGTCGAGGTGCCGACGATAATACTTTTCGAGGTCTTCTTCGCTGGTGGTGACGTCTTTGGTGTAGCGGGCCGGTTCGAAGAGGAGGTAGCGCAGTGCGGCTGTTTCGGGAAGACGGAAATTTTCTTTATTCGTCTCGAAATAGTTCGCCAGGGCTGCTTCGTCAATCTCGACCCGGGTTTCGAACAGGGCGGGTGAGAGGCGCACAAAGGCCAGATTGACCTTTTCATTCTGACGCCGGTATTCTTCGACAATGTCTTCATCGGTGATTTCAATTTGACCACGGATGGCGTCCCGGACTTTTTCAGCAAGCAGTTGCTGTTCCTGGTTCGATTCGAACTCGTCGGCGGTCATTCTTTGATAGCTAAGTACCTGCAGGTAACGTTCTTTGTTGAAGGTCCCGTTGTCTTGAAATGCGGGAATCTGGGCAATCGAATCGACCAGTTCCTGGCGGCTGACTTTGGTGCCGAGTCGGTGGCTCTCCAAAAAGAGCAATGCCCGTTCGATTACCGAGTCCAGCGCCTGCTGCCGTAGTCCCAGCTGTTTTTCGAGAGCCGGATTGAACTGTTCGCGGTAGACGTTCTGGTACAGTCTGTATAGATTGCTGTAGACGGTTTCATACTCGTTGAATCCGACTTCAAGGTCATTGACGGTCACGGCAACGCCTTGTTGTTGTCCGTCCTGACTGTCGCCGGGGGAGGTCAGCATTGCATAGCCGATGACAAAGCTGAGAATAATAACGGCGAAGGCGATCTTGATAAAGACCGATTTTTGTTTTTTACGAATCAGGTCCAGCATCTGCGGACGACTCCTTTTGAGTGGTTTCATAGGTTCTGGGCGGGGCGGAAACAGCCCAACATGTTAGACAATCAGTGTCTCAATTGCAATATCTTTTTCCTTTTTACGGCTTGAAATGGCTGGGTGTTTTTGGTAGTGTGGGAAACATTTTACAGGAGGATAATCCTCCTGCGTTTAAAAGGAGATCACTGCACCGATGTTCAACTTATTTAACGCTATCTGGGGGATGTTTTCCAACGATCTCGCCATTGACCTGGGGACCGCCAATACCCTCGTTTATCTGAAGGGTAAAGGCATTGTGGTCAGTGAGCCGTCTGTGGTTGCCGTCCAGAAAGACAGTACCGGGCAGAGGAAGGTTCTCGCTGTCGGCAAAGAGGCGAAAAAAATGCTCGGTCGTACCCCTGGGAGCATTGTGGCTATCCGGCCGATGAAAGACGGTGTTATTGCCGACTTCGACATCACCGAAGAAATGCTCCGCTACTTCATTCAAAAGGTGCACAATCGCAAGACCCTGGTCCGTCCTCGTATCGTTATCTGTGTCCCCTCCGGGATTACCCAGGTCGAAAAGCGCGCGGTCAAGGAATCGGCCGAGTCGGCCGGGGCCCGCGAAGTCTACCTGATCGAGGAGCCGATGGCGGCTGCCATCGGTGCCGGTTTGCCGATTACCGAGGCTTCGGGAAATATGATCGTGGATATCGGTGGCGGTACCACCGAGGTGGCCATCATCTCTCTGGCTGGTATCGTATATGCCAAGAGCGTGCGGGTTGGTGGCGACAAGATGGACGAGGCTATCGTTCAATATCTTAAGCGCAAATATAACCTGTTGATCGGTGAACGGACCGCCGAGGCGATCAAAATCGAAATTGGCAGTGCTTATCCTGAGGATGAAATCCGGACGATGGAAGTCAAGGGGCGCGACCTGGTCAGCGGGATTCCGAAGACCCTGACTATTGATTCCAATGAAATCCGTGATGCTCTCTCCGAGACGGTTAACGCTATTGTCGAGGCGGTACGTATTTGTCTTGAACGGACTCCTCCCGAGTTGGCTGCCGATATTGTTGACAAGGGTATTGTGCTGGCCGGCGGTGGTGCCAACCTGCGCAATCTCGACGCGCTGCTGCGCGAAGAAACCGGGTTGCCGGTGGTGATCGCCGAAGATCCGCTGTCCTGTGTTGTGCTGGGGTCAGGCAAGGTGCTCGACGAGTTGGATTTGTTGCGGCGGGTGGCGATTTCATCCTGATTGCAGATTGGCCTGTGCCGACGCCATGGCCTGCTGATGATGTGGAATAAAAAGAGGGCCGTCGGCCCTCTTTTTAATTGTTTCGAGAGTCTTTTTGAATGCTGGATCTCCTGCGTACATACCGGACCGTTTTGCTGGCAGTTATCCTTGTGCTGGCAGCCCTGCTTTTGTATTCGCAGAATCTGAGGCAGAGCGAAGAGCGGACAAACCTTTTTGAAAAGCTGGTCATCCAGATCACGGCCCCGTTGCAAATGGGGGTGACGGCTGTCTGTGAAACGGTCAGTGACAAATGGGGGCATTACGTTTGGTTGGTTGATACCCGAGCCGAAAACGATCGGCTGACGGTGGAAAATCAGCGGCTGTCTGCCGAACTCAGTCGTTTGCAGGAGGTTCGCCTGACCAACGAGCGTTTGCAAAAGCTCCTTGATTTTCGCGAGCAGCAGGCTCTGAAGGCGCTGCCCGCCCAGGTTATCACCGAGGATGCCACCAGCTGGTTTCGCACGGTGATGATCGACAAGGGGAGCGATGACGGGATTCGCGAAGGGATGCCTGTCGTGGTGGCCGAAGGGGTGGCTGGGCGAATTATTCGTGTCGCCGCGCGCCAGTCCCGGGTGTTGTTGATCACGGATGCCTCGTCGGCCATTGCCAGCCTGGTGCAGCGCAATCGCACCCGCGGGATTTGCCGTGGGCGTGGTGATACTCTAATCTTTGACTTTGCCCTGCGCGAAAAAGATATCGAGGTGGGTGACCTGGTTATTACTTCGGGTAATGGTGATGTTTTCCCCAAAGGGCTCCCGGTCGGCAAGGTGGTGCGGGTTGAGCGCGAGGAATATGGGCTTTTTCAGGTTGTCGAAGTGGCGCCGGTTGTCGATTTTTCGCGGCTCGAAGAGGTTCTCGTGCTGTTGAGAGAAGAGCAGTGAAGCGGATCGCTTATCTTTTTCTGCTCAGCTTGGTGCTGATCTTTTTGCAGATTTCGGTGTTGCCGCGTCTGCTTCCCGATTATTTAAAACCCGATCTGCTGCTGGTTCTTGTACTCTACCTCGGCCTTACTGAAGCCTGCCTGCGCGGTGGACTCTTCTGCTGGTATCTCGGCTGCCTGGAGGACTCTTTTGCCGGAAGCGATTTTGGTCTTTTCGGCATTACCTTCCTGATTATTTTTCTCACCGTCCGGGCGGGGGCAAGCCGTTTTAACACCGAAAGTTCAGCCTTGCTTCTGCTGCTTACTTTTGTCGCGACCTTTTTCAAGGGGGCGGTGCTGATTTCTCTTCTCCTTCTTTTTTCCGAAGCCGGCCGTCAGTGGCCTGTGATTCTTGCCTGCATGCCTCTTGAAGCCGTTCTGAATACCGTTGGTGCCCTGGTGCTGCTTAAACTCACCCTGTCGCTGCGCCGTCGTTTCGCTCGCGGATCCGGGATCCCCGGTCTTTCTCACCTGGATCTACGTTATGAGTCTTAATGCTGGCTGGGAAGACATTCTCGGGCTGAAAAAACGTTTTCTGCTCTTCTCCCTGGCGGCAGTGGTCGTCTTTCTGTTGTTGATCCTGCGTCTTTGGTACCTACAGATCATCAGTGTCGATCGCTATCGCCAATTATCGGAAAAAAATCGCATTCGATATATCCCAATCTCTGCGCCACGGGGGCCGATTTACGACCGTGACGGGGTGTTGTTGGTCGATAATCGTCCAGCCTTTGGCATTTCGGTGTTGCGCCAGGAGGTCGATGACAAGGAACTTTTGCTGGAACGATTAGCTTCCTATCTTGGTGTTGAGAAGGACGAACTGGAAAAGCGTTGGCAGAGCGGTGTTCGTTTTCCTCGTTACCGTCCTTTTCCGATGGCTGAGGATGTCAGTCGGGATGTGCTTGAAACCATCCAGGAAAACTCTATTGATCTGCCTGGGGTCTTAACCGAGGTTCGGCCATTGCGATCTTACCCCTACGGTGAACTGGCGGCCCACCTTTTTGGTTATCTCGGCGAAATTACCCAACACGAATTGCAGAGCACTGAGTTCGGCCACGATTATCGTTCTGGTGATTTCGTTGGCAAGCGCGGATTGGAGAAGCTTTTTGAAAAATATCTGCGAGGGATCGAGGGGGAGCGCCGACTCGAGGTCGATGTTCAGGGGAGGGAGTTACGCATCCTGAAAACCCAGGAGCCAATACCGGGCAACAAGGTTTTTTTGACCCTGAAACTCGATCTGCAGCAGGCGGCCGAAAAAGCTCTGGGAGATGAAGCCGGGGCCGTGGTGGTTCTTGATGTAAAGACTGGCGAGGTGCTGGCCATGGCCAGTCGCCCCTCCTTCGATCCGGCGATTTTTGCCCGCGGGATTTCCGGTAAGGAGTGGATTGATTTGCTACAGAACTCACGGCACCCCCTGCAGGATAAAACCGTCCAGGGACAGTACCCGCCGGGTTCGACCTTTAAAATAGTGACGGCTTTGGCGGCATTAAAGGCCGGTGTGGCTTCCGCATCGACGACCGTTGACTGCCAGGGCTTTCTTCCTCTGGGTAACCGTGATTTTCGTTGCTGGAAAAAGGGGGGACATGGGCGCACCAATTTGAAAAAGGCCCTCAAGGAAAGTTGTGACGTCTGGTTTTACAAGGTGTCCCTTGATTTGGGTATTGACCGTATTGCTGACATGGCGAGATCGCTCGGACTGGGTGCTCCCCTCGGGTTTTCTCTCGAAGGAGAGAAGTCCGGGTTGATTCCTGATCGGCAGTGGAAACGGAAACGTTTCGGAGCCCGCTGGTACGACGGGGAAACGGTGATTTCCTCGATTGGCCAGGGATTTGTGTTGGCCACCCCGATGCAGTTGGCAGTCATGACGGCTGCGGTGGCCAATGGTGGAACGGTGCTGCGACCCCAGGTGGTTAATCGGATCGAAGACCTGAATGGAAATGTGCTGGAACAGATGGTCCCCAAGGTGGTGAACGAAGCGAAGCTTTCTCCCGCCGATCTGCAGGTGGTGCAACGGGGGATGGAAGCGGTGGTCAACGAATCGGGCGGAACAGCTTGGAGGAGCCGCCTTGAAGGGGTGGCTATTGCTGGTAAAACTGGCACCTCGCAGGTCGTCAAGTTGAAGGACAAAGACGACAAGACGCCTAAAAAAGAGATTGCCTACCGTTTTCTTGATCATGCACTGTTTGTCGGTTATGCGCCTGCAGCTGATCCTCAAATCGCGCTGGCGGTCGTGGTCGAGCATGGGGGCAGCGGCAGTGGGGCGGCGGCACCGGTGGCCAGGGACATTTTTGCCAAATATTTCGGAATCGCCCAGGATAAAGATGCCGCTGTTGTACCGGTTGCTATTGGTACTCCGGCTGGCGGGACACTGCCCGCCGAGCCACAATCACCTCAGCGCGTGACAGAAGGAGACTGAGTGGCATGTTTGATAGAAGGCTATTGACCCACTTTGACTGGGTGCTGCTGTTGGTGGTCGGCATGGTGGCCGGGATAGGGATTCTCAATCTTTATAGCGCCACCTCGTCCTGGACAACGAGCGGAACTCCGATCTATATCAAGCAAATTTACTGGCTCTGTATGGGGCTGACCATCGCTCTGGCCGTGAGCGTCGTTGATTACAGGCATCTCGAATATTTCGCTTTTTTCTTCTATGTGGGCAGCGTTTTTCTCCTGGTTGTGGTCTTATTGTTCGGTAAAACCAGCATGGGAGCAACCCGC
Organism: Trichloromonas sp.; assembly: GCA_041583595.1. GTDB lineage: Bacteria > Desulfobacterota > Desulfuromonadia > Desulfuromonadales > Trichloromonadaceae > Trichloromonas. The sequence goes on from JBFHFM010000030.1 coordinate 11,642, forward strand.
TGGCTTAATCTGGGGTTATTTAACCTGCAGCCCAGCGAAATCATGAAAATCGTCATTATTATCGCATTAGCACGGTATTTTTCGGTACAGGGGCATTTTCGCGGCTATAGTTTGCAGCAGCTGATTACCCCCTTTCTGTTGCTCGGGCTTCCTGCTGTACTGATCATGAAACAGCCGGACCTTGGGACCGCCATGATGGTCCTGTTTATCGGCGGCACCATGGCGCTGTTCAATGGGATTCGTCGTTCTGCCGTTGTGGTTTTGTCGCTGTTGACTTCTGGAGCGGCGGTCGGTGGCTGGTTTCTGCTCAAGGGATATCAGAAACAGCGTATTCATACCTTTCTCGACCCCGAAAGCGATCCGCTTGGTGCCGGTTACCACATCATACAGTCGAAGATTGCTGTCGGCAGTGGCGGCTTCTGGGGGACTGGGTTTATGCAGGGTACCCAATCGCAACTGTCCTTTCTGCCTGAGCGCCATACCGACTTTGCTTTTTCTGTCTTTGCTGAAGAATGGGGCTTTACCGGGTCCGTGGTACTTCTCTGTCTTTATCTGTTCCTGGTTATCTGGGGGATTTATATCGCTCGTCGGGCCGCCGACATGTTCGGAATGATGTTGGCCATTGGCGTGGTCGCCATGCTCTTCTGGCATATCGTGGTTAACCTGGGAATGGTCATTGGTCTGCTGCCTGTGGTGGGGGTGCCCCTACCGCTCTTTTCCTATGGAGGCACCAGCATGATCACTACCATGATCGGCACTGGTTTGCTTCTCAACGTCAGTATGCGGCGCTTCATGTTCTGAGTTTTTTCTTCGGCTTCGTCTCGGTGGGCAGAGGAGGGTTCTTCTGCTATACTTTGCGTTGGTCATGCTGAAGGAGATGCCGATGCACGAAGCCATGTTCTGGGACAAGCTTGAAGGCGACAAGGTCCGCTGTGGGCTCTGCCGTTTCCGCTGCCTGATTGCCGATGGTCACCGGGGGCTTTGCGGCGTCAGGGAGAACCGGCAGGGGGCGCTTTTCTCTCTGGTTTATGGTCGTTTGATTGCCGAAAATGTCGATCCCATCGAAAAAAAACCCCTGTTTCATTACCTTCCCGGCTCCACCAGTTATTCCATTGCCACTGTCGGCTGCAATTTTCGCTGTCGCCACTGCCAGAATGCGGATATTGCCCAGTGGCCTCACAGCGGGCGCGAAATTCCCGGGCAACTCGAGTCACCGCAGCGGGTCATCGATCGGGCGTTGAAGTCGGGGTGCCGCAGTATTTCGTACACTTACACCGAGCCGACGATTTTCTATGAATATGCGTTGGACACGGCGACCCTTGCCCGCAGCCAGGGGCTTGGCAATGTGTTTGTCACCAACGGTTACATCACCACAGAAGCTCTCGAATGCATCGCTCCTGTGCTCGATGCGGCTAATGTGGATCTCAAAGGCTTTTCCGAAGAATTCTACCACGACGTCACCGGGGCTTCGCTGCAGGGAGTGCTTGATTGCCTGCGAGATTATCGTCGCCTCGGTATCTGGCTCGAGGTGACCACCTTGGTGATCCCGGGGCTCAACGACAGCGACGCTGAACTGGGACGACTTGCCCGCTTCATTCGAGATGAACTGGGGGAACAGGTCCCCTGGCATGTAACCGCTTTTTATCCTACCTACAAAATGACCGATCGTCCGCCAACTCCGGTGGCTACCCTGCGCAAGGCCAGGCGGATTGGCCTGGATGCCGGACTCAAGCATGTCTATACCGGTAATGTTCCTGGCGACTCCGGCGAAAATACCTATTGCCCGAGGTGTGGAGAACTGCTGCTGGAGCGCCGCGGCTTCGGGCTCGATCGAGTTTCGCTGCATAACGGGCGCTGCGACCATTGTCAGTCGGTGGTGGCGGGAGTTTGGAATTGAGTTGCATTCTTTTTTTGTCTGGAGAGTTTTGATGAAAGCTAAAATCTATTCTGTCGTTATGGGGGTCTGTTCTCTGTTTCTGGGTCTGCTGGTTGTCGGTTGCGCCGAAATGAAGGGGGGCGAGCTGGCTGGCAGCGTGCTCAGTGCCCTGTCCACAGCGGGGGGGACAGGCGGGCTTGATGAAGCGACTGTTGCTGCAGGTCTCAAAGAGGCGTTGACCCTCGGCTCTGAGCGGGCGGTCGCCTCGACTTCAAAGCCCGGTGGTTTTCTGGACAATAACCTGATCCGCATCGCCATGCCTGATGAGTTATCGACTATGTCCAAGACCCTGCGAGCCATCGGGTTTGGCAGCCAGATCGATGCCATGGAGGTGGGGATGAACCGGGCGGCGGAACGGGCTTCTGAAGAGGCCAAACCGGTGCTGATCGATGCGGTGTCGCAGATGACTCTGACCGATGCCATGGGCATCCTTAGGGGGGGAGACACCTCGGCCACCGACTATTTCCGCAGTAAAACGTCCGATTCGTTGCGGGCCAAGTTTCTCCCTATTATCCAGGAAAAGATGAATCAGGTTGGTCTTTACCAGCAGTATAATCAGTTGATGGGCACCTACAACGCGCTCCCGCTAGTGAAAAAATCGACGTTTGATCTCGATAATTACGTCGCCGATCAGGGGCTCAACGGGTTGTTCAGCACTCTCGGGCGAGAAGAGCAAAGTATTAGGGCCAACCCCGCTGCGCGCACTACCGAATTACTGAAGACAGTCTTTGGCCAGTAGCTTTTTCTGAAATCTGGTTATGCACTTTAGTTCTGCAATGCTTGGGTTTAATTAAGTTATCTATGACTAGACAGGGGGGAAGGAGATGAAGCCTGAAATCTCAGGACCTTGTTTTTGAACTATCCCCTTCATCACCTTTATCCCTGTAATTTTTTGAAGTTTTGTCCAAGGAGGTTTGCCGATGGAGAAACCGCTTCACAATTCGCGTACCCCTGAGGTCGAGATCGACAGCATCTTTACCGACCGCTGGTCACCGCGAGCGCTGTTGCCCGATCCGCTTGCCGACGAGCAGGTGGCCGCCCTTTTCGAGGCGGCCCGCTGGTCCCCGTCGTGCTACAACGAGCAGCCCTGGCTGTTTTTGTACGCTACTGATGTGGCTGACCGGGAGCGTTTTGCCAGCGCTCTGGTCGAGCGCAATCGCCTGTGGGCGAGCCAGGCCCCTCTGTTGATTTTTGTGGCGATCCGGCTGAATTTCAGTAATACCGGTCAACCCAATCGACACGCGTCCTTCGATGCTGGAGCTGCCTGGATGGCGCTGGCGCTGCAGGCCCGCCGGCTCGGGCTCTATGCCCACGCCATGGCCGGGTTCAGTCGCAAGAAGGCGTTTGAGGTGCTCGGGGTTGCGGAGGATGAATACGACATTATGGCGGCAGTGGCCGTTGGTCGCCGTGGGCCTGCCGGGCAGCTTCCCGAAGAGTTGGCGGCCATTGAAAAACCCAACGAGCGCAAACCTTTCCTGGAGGTGGCGCGTAAGGGTTCGGTGCGGTGAGGAGTGATTAGTTGGCTATCGAAGACATCTTGCCTCGCGGCAGCTTGTTGAGAGAAAAATAGAAGGTGGCTCCCGCATTCAGGCCGCCTTCGGCGCGAATGGTTCCACCGTGCCGATGAATGATCCGTTGTACCGTGGCCAACCCGATGCCGCTTCCCGAAAATTCGGTGTTTTGGTGTAAACGTTGAAATGGAAGGAAAATCCGTCCAACATCTCGCATGTCAAAACCCGCACCGTTATCCCGAATAAAAAACAGCGTTGACCCCTCAATGTTGACTTGGCCAAATTCAATTTCGGCCTCTGCTTTTTGTGAGGTGTATTTCCAGGCATTGCCGAGCAGGTTGTCGAGCGCCAACCGTAACAGGTTGCGGTCACCGAAGGCTGCAAGGTTTGGCGCGATAATCCAATGAACCCGTCGACTTGAATCTGAAACCTGTAATTCACGGGCAATCTGCGAAACCATTTCACTTAAATTTATGTAGTCAGCGGATATTAATTCGCTCGAAATCCTGGAAAGCTGCAATAAGTCGTCAATGGTCTGAGACATTTTGAGGGTCGCTGCACAAATCTCCTGCTGATATTTCTGGATCTGTTCTTTGGACATGTCGTCATCGTCGTACATGAGCAACTGGATCAGACCATTGACCTTGGTTAATGGCCCTCGAAGATCGTGAGAAACGGAATAGCTGAAAGCCTCCAACTCATGATTAATCGTTTCAAGCTGGGTGGTTCTTTCATGAACCCTTTGCTCAAGGGACGTGTTCATCTGCTCGATCTCATTTCTTGATTTTTGAACCTTGGCCACCATGTGGTCAAAAGAGTCGGCAAGTTCACCCAATTCATCCGCAGCGTTCAAGTTAATTCGGTGGCTGAGGTTACCTTGGCCGATAATCTCCATTCCGTTCTTGATCTGGTGAAGAGAGGTCACCATGGTTCGAATCCATCGCATAGAAATCACCATGACGGCAAAACTGATGACCACAACCAAAAGGATGCCCTGGCGCTGAGTCGAACTGGTTAGGTTAATGATTTCAGCGCTACCATCTTCAAGCGCTTTGGTTAGGCCCGGGAAAAGTTCTGTCTGGTAGATGTTTTCAAGAAGTTGGGCCTTTGGGGCCAAAATCGCCAGGCTATCGCTTTGTTGTTTTAGATTGATTAATTGCTCTGATAAGATCATTGCCTGTTGGTAATGCCGGTCGATGGAAATGACAAAATCGAGATCTTTTATGTTAGACCCAAAGTGGAGTCGTTTTTCGTGGGCCTTACTTAATTCTACAAGTGTGAGTTGAATTTCGGCCTGGTTTAACGTCAACAGGCTTAAAACACCATCTTCTCCAGACAATAAGAAATTCATTAAGGCTGTTGCTTGTCTGTTGAGTTTGGTACTCAGGCGTGATACCGCGACCAGGTAGTCGATCGTAGCTTGAGTTTGATTGAGCTTTAGAGTTCCTTCTTTTGCGACCCAGGGTAATATGCTCAGTGAAAGAAGCAACTCATGGTAGGCGTCTTGTACTTCCTCCTGTCCATCTTCAAGAGCTTCATCGAGTTCAACAAAAATAGAGTCCAGTAGCAACTTGTTAACATCTTGAGTAAACTTTTCTTGTGCACGTTGATGTTGTTTGTCTTGATGCAATTGATAAACATCCTTCATTTCCTGCTGCCATCGGCGATACTTTCGCTCAATGATTTCAAACCGTTCAAGATCTTCGTCTTCACCAGGAACGTCAAGAGCTATCTGTTCTTCTATTGCCTTACGCCAGCGGAGCATTGCCCGTTCGGCGCGTGTCCCGGATTGTAGATATTCGTCCCAATCCCGCTCTTCGTTTTGGGCTAGAAAGTCCATAACTTCTTTCATCTGTCGCGTAATATCGGATCGTGTCTCAGCGATATTACACAGATATTCAGTCGCAGGCACAAAGCGGTGGACACTTTCTTGTACCCGAAAGGAGTGCCACAGAAGAAAAGCGACCACCATGGCCAGCAAAAGACCGACCAGTATGGCTAATCCGAACAACTTTTCTTTAAGTTTCATACAATATCCCAAAGTGCTCAAGTGGCCTGTCCGGTTCATCGTGATACATAATTCTGAGTCGCTTTTTATGGTGTCACGGCCTGCCGATGTGGCCTGGTTTGCGTTGAGCCAAAGAGGCACAACGCTGGCAGCAAGGAAAAGGTCCGGAATTAAAAGATGGGATTAGCCGAACGGGTCATTAGCTATTGCCATGAAAAAATCTAGTCAGCACCAGTCTTCCGTCAGAAGATCCCCCTTTGAGAAAGGGGGCCCAGGGGGGAGGTCCTGCGATTTTGATATCTTGCGAATGAAAAGCCCCACAAGTTCCCAGGTAAAGAAGGTAACACATATTTTTTTTTTAGGCCATGGCATCTGTAGGTCTGCTGATTCATAAAAAAGATCGACTCCAGACAGGTCCAGAGTTCAGATTCTTGTTCTTGCGGGGCTTCCAATGAGTTTACTCATTCTGATCCTGAAGTTCTGTGGTAGTTGACAAACAAAAAAGGAACGATTGAATGGAAGTTATCTTAAATGATTCCCTAATAATTATGCGCCGACCGGTGGCGAGGGAATGATAATTTCTATAGGAGAAAATAAATGAAAAAGACAGGTTCAGGGTTTTCTGGGACAACGCTTCTTTCTTTCTTGCTGGGGATGGTTTGTCTGGTTTTTATCTCCGGGTGCGAACAGGAAGGGGCGAAAACGAGCCAGACTGAAGAACCAAAGGCGACGATAGATAAGCTCCTGTCGGTCTCTCCGGCAGAAGAGATGAAGACGGCGGGTGTTGATTCCGAAGATGTTCGATTGGCGCAGATCGAAGCCAGGGAACGTGCGTTGTCTGCCTTGCAAGACAGCCTTGCTTCCCGCGAGATTGAATTGAACCGGTTAAGGGCGCAGTTGGACGACAAATTGAAAATATCATTGTTAACCGATGATGAAGCGCGGGAATTCCAAAAGCGTCTGGCGGAATCGGATCGACTGTTGGCTCTGAACGGTGGAGCCAAAGAGGATTGCGTGTTACTCCCGCAAGCTACGGCTGGCGAATGTTTTGCCAAGGTGGTTGTTCCCCCCCAATACAAAACGGTAACCGATCGGGTTTTGAAACGTCAGGCGGCAGAGCGAATCGAAGTGATTCCGGCGAAATATGAAAAAGTTCAAGAGAAAACGCTGGTGGCAGGCGAAGTGCAGAAGCTTGAAGTGATCCCCGCAACCTTTGGTTTTGAAGAAGAAACCCTGATGGTGAAACCGGCGGTAAAGAAACTAACGGAGATTCCGGCTCGATATGAAACGGTCACCGAAAAGGTGTTGGTTAGTGCCGCGCGTACCGAGTGGAGAAAGGGCCACGGACCCGTACAGAAAATTGATCAGGCTACCGGCGAGATCATGTGTCTGGTAGAGGTCCCTGCGCAATATAAAACGGTCAGCAAGCAAGTATTGCAATCCCCAGCGACGACGCAGGAGGTTGAAGTGCCTGCCGTTTATAAAACCATCAAAAAACGAGTGATGAAGACTCCACCGACCACCAGAACAGTTACCATTCCGGCTCAATACAAAACGATTGAGGTGACCAGGATGGTTAGTCCGCCGACTGAAAAGCGAGTGGTTATCCCCGAAGAATGGCAGACTGTGAGTAAGAAGGAATTGGTTTCAGCAGGGCGCATTGAATGGCGCTCGATTCTGTGTGAGACCAACATTACCAGGGATCGGATCGGAGACCTCCAAAGGGCTCTTGTCAAGGCGGGCTATGACCCCGGCCCCGTCGATGGCCTTATCGGATCGCAAACCATGGAGGCGGTAAACGCATTTCAGAAAGCCAACGGCTTGCCGGTGGATCAATATCTTAATGTCGCAACGGTTAAGGCCCTGGGGGTCAGTCCTCGCTGAATTGGTACGTGTGCTGTCTGGGTCTGTATCAGAAACGGGATTCGAAGAGTTCCGTTTCTTTTATTCTGTTTCGATATTTCCCTGTGTCCGAGGCGAATCTGCTCCTGGTTCTTCGGCGCTCCCTTCTTCAGTTTTCGA
>JBFHFM010000031.1:0-19026 GCA_041583595.1 Trichloromonas sp.
GGCGACGAATCGGTCAGCTCGCTTTTTGTATGATATAACCTCAAGTAACAGACGTAATAACGTTCATCACATAAACGGAGGAAAGATACATGGCTTCATCTGAACTTAATGTTGCTTTGCGGAGCAAGTCGGGAAAGGGCGTATCGCGCAGTCTGCGTCGTCAGGAATTGATTCCGGCGGTCGTGTACGGAAAAGGGATGGAGCCCTGCTCGCTGTCGGTGTCGCCCAAAGAACTTAAGGCCGCCATCGCGACCGAGGCTGGCTGGAATACCCTGATTACGCTCAAGGGAGACGGTCCTTTTGACGGAAAGGTCGTTATTCTTAAGGATCTGCAGGTTGCTGCTATCCGTCGTGACATGCAACATGCTGATTTTCAAGTGGTCAACATGACCCAGCTGGTGCATGTTATGGTACCGGTTCATCCGATGGGCAAGTCTGCAGGTGAAAAGATCGGTGGCAGTCTCCAGGTCATTCGTAAGGAACTTGAGGTTGTCTGTTTGCCTAACGCGATCCCCGGGGCGATTGAGGTTGACGTGACCGCGATGACTATCGGTGATGTTCTTCACGTGGCCGACCTGGTTCTTCCGGCTGGTGTTGAATTGCCACCTGATGTCAATTTTACCGTAATTACCTGCACCGGTCACAAAGAAGAAGAGCTCGAAGAAGTCGACGAAGAAACCGAAGAGGCCGAAGAGGCCTGAGAGAGGCTTTTTGAAGCTCATTGTCGGTTTGGGTAATCCTGGTGACAGGTATGCCGGAACGCGTCACAATATCGGTTTTATGGTGGTTCAGAGGGTTGCGTCCGGCTCTGGTGTCCAGTTGAAGAAAAAGGGGCATCAGGGGATATATGGCGTCGGTCGGGTGGCCGGCGAGGAGTCGACTCTTCTTCTGCCCCAGACGTTCATGAATCTCAGTGGTGCCAGTGTCGGTTCAGCCTTCAAGGCCCTAAATCTGATGCCTGAAGATCTGCTTGTGGTTCATGATGACATAGATCAACCTTTCGGGGCGATTAAAATCAAGGTCGGGGGCGGCCATGGCGGCCACAACGGGATTCGTCATATCTGCCAGGTTCTCGGGATCGGTGATTTCGTCCGGATCAAAATCGGGGTCGGACGTCCGAACCCTGGTGGTGACGTGGCGCAATTTGTATTAAGCACCTTTGCTACGTCGGAACAGAAAGCCCTTGTTTCAGTTATTGATGATTCGGTCCGCGCTGTGGAAACCGTTGTTCAACGGGGTCCACAGGTGGCCATGAATGAATTTAACAGACGGGTTGTCAGTATTTAAAACCAGACAGCGAAAGGGAGGGTACACGTAATGCAAATGTTAGTTCCGATTCTGGGAGTGGTCGGCTTCGCTATTGCGATCATGATTTACCAGCAGGTCAAGTCCCAGCCTGTTGGCAATGACAAGATGAAGGAGATCTCTGAAGCCATATACCGTGGCGCCATGGCATTTCTCGCTCGCGAGTATAAGGTTCTCGGTATCTTCATCGGAGTCGTATTTCTTCTTATCTGGATGAGTTTAGGTATTCAGACAGCTCTGGCTTTTGTCGGCGGTGCCTTGTGTTCCATGACTTGTGGTTATATCGGTATGAAGGCTGCTACTCGGGCCAACGTGCGGACCACTGAAGCAGCTCGTGCCCTCGGACAGTCGGCTGCGCTGCAGGTTTCATTTAACGGTGGAGCTGTTATGGGACTTGCGGTGGCTTCTCTCGGCCTGGTCGGGGTCGGGATTGCTTTTATCCAGTTTGGCGGCGATCCTGCAACTGTTCAGTATATTAATGGTTTTGCAATGGGCGCCTCTTCGATCGCCCTCTTCGCTCGTGTCGGTGGCGGTATTTATACTAAGGCTGCTGACGTCGGTTCTGACCTGGTTGGTAAGGTTGAAGCCGGTATTCCCGAAGACGATCCTCGGAACCCCGGGGTTATTGCCGACAACGTTGGTGACTGCGTTGGTGATACCGCAGGTATGGGAGCCGATATTTTCGAGTCCTATGTCGGGTCGATCATCGCGACGATCGCCATCGCTGCTGCCGCCAGCCCTGCGTTGCTGGCTAAAATCGGATCGTCTTCCGCTACCAACGAGCAGATCACTGCCAGCGCTCTCTTTCTGCCGCTGGGGTTGGCCATGGTTGGCCTGGTCTTTTCGGTCGTCGGCATCTGGTCGATGAAGAAACTCAGTGGTAAGGATCCGGCCAAGGCCCTGCATTACACGACTTTTGTCGCGGCCGGTCTGTTTCTGGTCGCTGCTCTTTTTATTGTCATGTTCTCCAGCCTGTCCTTTGGGGTTTTTCTGGCAATTCTCGTGGGGACTCTGGCTGGTATCGCCATTGGCCAGATCACTGAGTATTATACCGCTCGTGGCCCGGTAACCCGCATTGCTGAAGCGAGCAAGACCGGTCCTGCCACCAATATCATTCATGGTCTGGCTGTTGGTCTTGAAAGTACTGCGGCCCCGATCCTCGTCATCTGTTTCGCCATCGCGGTCGCTAATGCTTGCGCCGGTCTCTATGGCATCGGTATTGCTGCCGTCGGTATGCTCGCCACTGTTGGTGTGACCATGACGGTTGACGCTTACGGCCCGATTGCTGACAACGCCGGCGGGATTTCAGAGATGGCCGGTCTGGGTGAAGATGTTCGTAAAATCACGGACGGTCTTGACGCCATCGGTAATACTACCGCCGCTATCGGCAAGGGATTTGCTATCGGCTCTGCCGCCCTTACCGCTTTGGCGCTCTTTTCCGCTTACGCTACCACGGTTAAGCTGGAGACGATCAACCTGATCAATCCCATGGTCGTTATCGGTATGCTCATTGGTGGGGCTCTGCCGTTCTTCATTGGCGCCCTGACTATGACCAGCGTCGGTCGCGCAGCGGGTAAAATGGTTGACGAGATCCGTCGCCAGTTCCGTGAGATCCCCGGCCTGCTTGAAGGCAAAGAGGGGGTCAAGCCTGAACCTGAGAAGTGTATCGACATTTCTGCCAAGGCCGCTCTGCATGAGATGATTCTGCCTGGTGTCGTCGCTGTCGTTTCCCCGGTGCTGGTTGGTTTCATCCTGGGTAAAGAGTCTCTCGGCGGTATGCTCGCCGGGGCCACTGTTACTGGCGTGCTCCTCGCGCTGATGATGTCCAATGGTGGCGGTGCTTGGGATAATGCCAAAAAGTTCATCGAAAAAGGTGATCTGGAAGGTGAGAAAAAAGGCGGCGAAGCTCACAAGGCTGCCGTTGTCGGCGATACCGTTGGCGACCCGTTCAAAGATACATCCGGTCCTTCGATGAATATTCTCATCAAGCTGATGAGCGTTGTATCGTTGGTTATCGCTCCGCTGCTGGTCTGACCAGCCGGACACATTGTCTGACCAGGATAGCCGGGGTTTTATCCCCGGCTATCCTTATTTTGTGAGTTTGGAAATTATGGGATTCAAGTGTGGGATCGTCGGTTTGCCCAACGTGGGAAAATCGACCATTTTTAACGCCATCACTTCGGCTGGTGCCGAGGCGGCCAATTATCCTTTCTGTACTATCGAGCCGAATGTTGGCGTTGTCGCGGTCCCTGACCCTCGGTTAGACCAACTGGCGGCGATTGTCAATCCCAAGAACATTCTGCCGACGACCATTGAGTTTGTCGATATTGCAGGGTTGGTCAAGGGGGCGAGTCAGGGGGAAGGCCTGGGTAATCAGTTTCTTGGGCACATTCGCCAGGTCGATGCCATCGCTCATATCGTTCGCTGTTTCGATGACGAAAATGTGGTTCATGTCGATGGCTCAGTTGATCCTGTAAGGGATGTTGAAGTTATTCAGACCGAATTGAATTTAGCTGACCTCGACACGGTACAGAGGCGTTTGCAGCGCACCGAAAAGCAGGCTAAGAGCGGTGATCGGAAGTGCCAGGCCGAAGTGGCCGTTCTGCAGATCGTTGAGAAATGTCTGGATCAGGGGCGGCCAGCCCGGGCAGCGGATCTGACTGATGAAGAGCGGGTGTTTCTGCGCGAACTTCATTTGATTACTGCCAAGCCGATGTTGTACGTCGCCAATGTCTCTGAAGACGATCTTCTTGGAGCGCACCCTTCTGTGGCAAATTTGCAGAAACTGGTCGCCAGGGAGGGCGCTGAAATGGCAATCATCTGCGGCAAAATTGAATCGGAAATTGCCGAACTGGACGATGAAGGTAAGGGCGAGTTTCTACAAGAGCTTGGGCTGACCGAGTCAGGTCTGGATCGAATGATTCATGCGGGTTACAAGCTGCTTGGTTTGCAAACCTATTTTACCGCAGGGGTCAAAGAGGTTCGTGCCTGGACGATTACCAGGGGAACCAAGGCGCCTGGGGCTGCTGGTGTGATCCATACTGATTTCGAAAAAGGTTTCATCCGCGCCGAGGTTATCGCTTTTGATGATTTCATTCGTTCGGGCGGTGAAGCCGGGGCCAAGGAAAAAGGCCTGATGCGACTTGAAGGAAAAGAATACATCGTGGCCGACGGCGATATTATGCATTTCCGATTTAATGTTTAATCGGAAAGTCATTGAAATGATCTGACGGTTGTGTTAAGAAGTAAAATTCATTTTTCAGGACGGGTGTTTTTTCACCCACTCCTTGCTCCGGGCCGGGCCGGGGCTACTAAACCCATAAGGAGATTCATCTATGCGTGCTTATGAAACCATCTACATTGTGCATCCTGAAGTTGTCGGGGACGGTTACAACGCCGTTATCGACAAGTTCAAGGGGATCCTCACGGACCAACAGGCCAATATCCTGAAGGTTGACGAATGGGGGACCCGTAAGCTTGCCTATACCGTCAAAAAGCAGGGTCGCGGCACCTATGTGCTTATGGCTTATGAGGCCAACCCTACTGTGATTGCCGAGCTTGAGCGTCGTATGAGAATTGATGAAAATATTATTAAGTTTCAGACTATTCTTCTCGAAAACGGCTATGAAGATACCTCGCTGCCCACAGAAGACCAGGAGTCATCTGACGATTCCGAGGATTCTGACGACGAGAACGCTGAATAATCTATTTTTGCCGAATATTGGAGGATACCTATATGAGTTACCAGAAACCTTCCCGTCCCGCTACTCCCCGTCGGCGTTTTACCCGTCGTAAAGGATGCCGTTTCTGTGGCGATAAAGCCTTGAAAATCGAGTATAAAGAAATTCGTACCTTGCGCTATTTCATCTCCGAGCGGGGGAAAATCGTACCTCGCCGGATTTCCGGGAACTGCGCGATTCATCAGCGCCGTGTTACCGAAGCGATCAAGCTGGCTCGTAACATTGCATTGCTTCCGTTTACCGCTGGCCAATCTGTCGATTAATTGAATAACGCAATTCGGCATCAGAATCCAACGAGCAGCACAAGGCAGGCCGTCTTTCAACTCGCGGGTGCTGCGGGAACGTTGTTTTTGCTTTGGGCCTCCGGTGTGCTTGGTCCGGCGGGTGTCTTGCTGGCTATGCTGACACCCTGTCCGGCTGCGTATGTTCACATGCGTTTGGGAGCCTTGGCAGGGGCTGGCGTGATTCTGATGTCGTCCGGCGTTCTGCTTTTCAGTGATGGGTCGGTGGGCGTTCTGCTCTACCTGTTGCAGTTTGGTCTGGCTTCATTTGTTTTGCCACTGTTGCTTCGGCGGCAAATCTTTTGGGACCGGGCGATCGCCCTGTCGACGTTGGCAACCCTGGCTGCGGTCGCCCTTTTTCTTGGGGGATACGCAGTACAATCGGCACAATCGCTTCCTGAGCTTGTTGATCGTTATGTTCAGGGTGAATTGACCAAGGTGCTGAACGTCTATCAGCAGGCCGATCTGAGTCCCTCTCAGCTCGACGAGCTGAAGGCTCTGGCTGGCCGGACAGCTGATTTTCTGCTGCTGGCCTATCCAGGTTTGATGGTGGCTGCAACGGCAGCACTCATGCTGTTGGTGGTTTTGGTTTTAGCCAGATTTTCACGTGGCAACTATCTAATTGCCGGTCCGTCGTTCAGACAATGGAAGGCACCGGATGTTTTGGTCTGGTTGCTGATTCTAGGTGGGTTTGGCGCGTTCTTCGCTCAAGGTCTTGCTTTTCAGGGGGCTGTTACCCTGCTGACAGTAACGATACCGGTTTACTTTCTGCAGGGGCTTGCTGTGGTTGCCCATTTTTTTCAACGAAGAGGGGTGGCCCCGGTTTTGCGCGTGCTGGGATACCTGATGATGGTCATTGTCAACCCGCTACCGGCAATCATCACCGGAATCGGCATATTCGATTTATGGGTCGATTTTAGAAACCCGAAAATAAAAAAGTCTTAGATCCTTTTTTGGAGGAGATCAATGAATATTATTCTTACGGAAAACGTGGACGGTCTTGGGACCATTGGCGATATGGTCAATGTCAAGCCCGGTTATGCCAGAAATTACCTGGTCCCCGGAGGATTTGCCGTTGAGGCCAATACTCGTAACGTCAAAGCTCTCGACCATCAAAAGCGGCAACTTGAGCGCAAGATGCAGAAGCTTACCCAGGCTGCCGAATTGCTGAAGCAGCAGATCGAAGCTGTGACCTGCACTTTTGCTCATCGCGCTGGGGAAGAAGGTAAGCTTTTTGGTTCGGTGACTACCATGGAAATCGAGGCGAAACTGTCCGAGTCCGGAGTCGTAATCGATCGCAAGAAAATTCAACTTGATGAGCCGATTAAAGCCCTGGGTAACTTTGAAGTTCCCGTCAAGCTGCAAGCCGGTATCATTGCTACCATCAAAGTTTCGGTTGTTGCTGCTGAATAATTGTTTTTCCTGGCGAAGCCTAATGGGCTTCGCCAGGCTTCACTGGAGTCTCTTCCCGCATGGCTGACGCATCCTTGCATCGCCTTCCACCGCAGAGCCTGGAAGGTGAAATGTCCGTGCTTGGCGGCGTACTTCTCGATAACGATGCCTTAAATAAGGCTATTGAGATCCTGCGCCCTGAGGATTTTTATCGGGAAAGTCATCGAAAAATCTTTAACGCTCTCATTGATCTCTCCGAAAAAGGGGAGCCTGCCGACCTGGTTACGCTGACTTCCATTTTGCAGAAAAAAGGGGAGATCGAGGCCGTCGGCGGCACAACCTATCTTGCTACTCTCGTCGATTACGTACCCACTGCCGCAAACATTGCGTATTACTGTAACATGGTCAAGGAGAAGGCTCTCTCGCGGAACCTGATCCATGTGGCTACCGAAATCGCTACTCGTGGCTATGAAAGCACCGATGTTGAGGCTGATCTGGACTGGGCGGAAAAATCGATCTTTGAAATAGCCGGGTCCAAATCGAAGGCATCCTATTTCTCGACCCGGGAAATCATGAAGGATACCTTCAAGGCCATTGAGAAACTCTATGAACGTAAAGAGCTGATCACTGGAACTCCAACGGGGTTTGACGACCTCGACGTCATGACGGCCGGATTGCAGGCGGGTGATCTGGTGATTATTGCCGGCCGCCCTTCAATGGGTAAGACCGCCTTTGCTGTGAATATTGTCGAGCATGCGGCGCTGCGGGCCGAAAATCCTACCACAGTCATTATCTTTTCGTTGGAGATGGGCAAAGAGCAACTGGTTCAGCGTATGCTTTGTTCTGTCTCCAAAGTGGATGCCAGTCGCCTGCGTACCGGCCATCTGGGCGATTCGGACTGGCCGAAATTGACTTATGGTGCTGGCCTGCTCAGTGAAGCACCGATTTTTATTGATGACACTCCTAGTATCTCGGTGCTGGAACTTCGAGCAAAATCCCGGCGTCTGAAGGCCGAACATAACCTCGGTCTCATTGTCATAGACTATTTGCAATTAATGCAGGGGCGCAACGCGGAAAGTCGGCAGCAGGAAATTTCCGAGATCTCTCGTTCCCTGAAGGCGTTGGCAAAGGAACTGAAAGTTCCAGTGATTGCTCTTTCGCAGCTCAATCGGTCACTCGAAAACCGGACGGACAAGCGGCCGATCATGGCCGATTTGCGCGAATCAGGCGCGATCGAACAGGATGCCGACGTCATCATGTTCGTCTATCGGGATGCCGTCTACTGCGACGCTTGTAAGCAACGGGACAATTCTTGCGATAAGGGACATGCCAAAGATGCCGAAGTCATTATAGGCAAACAACGTAATGGACCGATCGGCACAGTCCATCTGACCTTTCACGGGGAATTCACCCGTTTTGCCAATCAGAGTAAACGAGAAGAGTCCTTCTGATTCTATAAAAAAAGCCCCGGAGCTAACTCCGGGGCTTTTTTTTATTCTTTTTTCAGGTCAATCCCTAGTAGTTGGATTTTTTTACGCAGTGTATTGCGGTTGATGCCCAGGATCTCGGCAGCCCTGACCTGGTTGCCGCGGGTTTTGTCCATGACGATGTTGATTAGCGGACGTTCCATTTGATGCAGGACCATCTCGTAGAGATTGTCCAGCTCCTGGACGTTCATTTTTGAGAGGGAACAGTGCAGTTTGTTGGCAATAAGTGACTCCAGCGATTCATCGTTGTCTGATCCGGCTTGTTCCGGCTCGAGAATCGGGAAATCTTCCGGGCTCAGGAGCTGGTTGGGGGAGAGCAGGGCGGCTCGCTGGATGGAGTTTTCCAGCTCCCGGACATTGCCGGGCCAGTTGTGCTTTTGCAGCAGCAACATGGTTTCGGCGGTACAGCCTCTGGCGGCCACCCCCTGTTCATTGTACATGCGATCGATGAAGAATTCGACGAGCAATGGAATGTCATCGGGGCGTTCCCGTAGGGCCGGGAGCGAAATCGGTACGACATTGAGGCGATAGAAAAGGTCTTCGCGGAATTCTTTGGCTTTTACCTGGTCCTTGAGGTCCTGATTGGTAGCTGCAACGATTCGGACATTTACTGGGATCGTCGTATTACCGCCGGTCCGGGTGATCTCTTTTTCTTGCAACACCCGCAGCAGCTTGGCCTGCAGATCCAGCGGCATGTCGCCGATTTCATCGAGGAAAAGGGTGCCGCCGTCCGCTTGCTCGAATTTTCCGGATTTGCGCTCGGTGGCCCCAGTGAAGGCCCCTTTCTCAAAGCCGAACAGTTCACTTTCGAGGAGTTCTCTGGGAATCGCGGCGCAGTTGAGGGCCAGAAAGGGTTTACCGAGCCTTGGGCTGTTGAAATGAATGGCTCGGGCGACCAGTTCTTTACCCGTCCCGGATTCGCCGGTAATCAGTACCGTGACGTCTGAGGGGGCGACTTTGCCGAGAACCTTGTAGACTTCCTGCATCGGGTGACTTTTGCCGATAATAGTACGTTCGGGCTGGTAGTGTTCTTTCAGCTCATGTTTGAGGCGCACAACTTCTTCACTGACCTCGGTCGCCTTGTTCGCCTTGAGGAGAATGGCATCGAGGGCATCGAGATCAAATGGTTTGGTGATATAGTCGTAAGCTCCCCGTTTCATGGCCTCTACGGCATTTTTCATGGTTGATTCGGCCGTCATGATGACAACCAGTATGGCCGGGAACTCTTCCTGTATGCGGCTCAGCAGGTCGAGTCCTGAGATGCCAGGCATCTTGATGTCCAAAACGGCCAGATCGAAACTCTTTTTGCGGAGCAAGTTCAGGGCTTCTGCTCCGTCAACAGCCAGTTCGACAGCGTAACCCTGTTTACTCAGGGCTTTGGAGAGCACCCAACGGATGCTTTCTTCATCATCAGCGACGAGAATGCGATGAATGGACATGGGGGAGGGACCTTTCATGGTTCTGATATCAGTGGCCTTGATCTGGGGCGGTTTTATCTGTAAGCAGCGGTAGCGAGACGGCAAACAGGGTTCCTTCGCCTAGGGTGCTTTCTACTTTGAGAAGACCATCGTGCTCGCTGACGATTTTTTGGCAAGTTGCCAGGCCGAGTCCGCTACCTTTGTTCTTGGTGGTATAGAATGGGGTGAAAATCTGCTCCAGAGTTTCCTGGGATATTCCTTTGCCGTTGTCCCGGATTTCGATCACGATCATCGAAACCGGTCGACTCCCTGGCTTGGTCAGGTGATAGTCGGGAGCCACCTTGGTTGAAATGGTGACCTGTCCATGTTTTTCGATGGCCTCGGCAGCGTTTTTGATAAGGTTGAGAAAGAGCCTGGTTAGCAGATTTT
Source organism: Trichloromonas sp. (assembly GCA_041583595.1). Classification (GTDB taxonomy): domain Bacteria; phylum Desulfobacterota; class Desulfuromonadia; order Desulfuromonadales; family Trichloromonadaceae; genus Trichloromonas. Next base: position 10,053 of record JBFHFM010000031.1, read on the forward strand.
CATCCCCTCGAAGTGGAGGGATGCTGGGGTCGAGATCCAGTTGAAACTCGATAGTCCCTCCTCGGTAGGCTTCCTTTTGAAGTAGGACGATGTCGCCCAAAATTTTTGACAAGTTGACCGGCGACCATTGTGGTGGGCGCGGGCGGGCAAGGTCCATGAGTTCTTCTATAATGCCGTTGACCCGTTCGACTTCGCGGATCATCACGTTGGTGTATTCCCTAAGCGGGCTATGCTCGGCGAGTTCCATGGCCAGCAGTTGGGTTGCTCCTTTGATCCCGCCGAGAGGGTTTTTGATTTCATGCGCAAGACCAGCCGCCAGGGTGCCGAGGATTGACAACCGGTCAGTCCTGCGTACGGCTTGTTCCAGATCGCGCATGCGGGATATGTCGCGGATAATCAGGACCGCTCCTTCGGGCTTGCCGGCATCGGTGTAAATTGGCGATACTGAAACGCTGACCGGCAGGGGGGGCGCGTTGGGGCGCTTAAGCATCAAGTCTTCGTGGTCGGATATCGAACGCCCTTCCTCGAGGGCGGTCGAAACCAGGTAAAGAAGATTTTTCTGGCCAAAGAAAAGGTTGTGGAAGGGTTTCCCAATGGCCTGTTTTTCAGAGATTCCCGTGCAGACTTGCGCCGCCGGATTGTACAGGATAATCAGGCCTTCGTGGTTGATGGCGATAACGGCCCGATCGATATTTTCAAGAACCCGGACGTAAAGTTGCGCATCGTGGGGGGCTATTTTATTCATGACGATGTTCTTTCACCGGCGGCATGTGCTGAATTGAAAAACACAAGCATAGATTGGCGTAGTTCGGATACTGACTGTGCCCGGTTGACCTCCGCGCGAAATGTTGCGGCGCCTTCCAGACCCCGTGAATACCAGCACAGATGCTTTCGCATATCGAGCATGGCCTTGCGTGGGCCATAGGTCTGGGTATAAAGTGCAAGGTGATGTTCGGCCAATTCAAGACGTTCTACCGGTGTTGGCGGTGATGGCTTTTCGCGACCCTTAAGTAAGGCATCGATGTCACGGATCAACCATGGGTTGCCGTATCCGCCGCGGCCGACCATGATTCCGTCGCAACCGGATTGTTTCAGCATTGTCAACGCGTCTTCGGCGCTGAAAATATCGCCGCTGCCAATAACCGGGATTTTTACCGCATTTTTCAATTGGCGGATTTGTTCCCAGTCGGCCTGACCGGCAAATCCCTGACAACGGGTGCGTGGGTGCAGAGTGATGGCGTCTGCGCCTTCCGCTTCGGCTATCCGTGCTGTTTCGATGAAGTTGACAGAGCTTAGATCCCAGCCTGAGCGGATCTTGACCGTCAGCGGACGTGCGGTTACCCGCCGGATGGCGGCGATAATCTGACCGATCTTTTCAGGAGAGCGCAACAGGGCGCTTCCAGCACCGGAGCGGACTACCTTTCGTACCGGACAGCCGAGGTTGATGTCGAGCAGGTCGCCATCTTCTTCAACCAGCACCGCAGCGCGTGCGAGCACCTCAGGGTCATCACCAAAAAGTTGGATTCCCAGTGGATCTTCATCAGAAGAGGAGTTCAGTAATTCTCTGGTGCGGCTCCCCGAATGGATCAGTCCATTGGCGCTCACCATTTCGGTGAAAACCAGACCGGCACCGAATCTCTTCATGATGCGCCGGTACGGCAGGTTGGTGATCCCCGCCATCGGAGCCAGCCAGATATTGTTTGTCAGACGTAGTGAGCCAATTTTCATAGATAACGTTTCTGTTGCACAAATTTTACGCATTCTATCACGAGGAGGATTATAAAACAAAGTGAAAAAGGATCGGTATCCATGAAGGTATAAAGCATACAGTATACAAAATACCGCTTGACAATTAGGGGCCCTCTTGTTAAAACTTACCATGTGAAAATGAGACTGAGCCAAGATTGTCCCGGTGGTCAAGGTTCAGGGGTTGGAGAGCAACAGAGTCATCCTGTAGTACGCTGTCTAATTGAAAAAACCGGGTTGTAATTTGGAATGTAGTTTGTTGGAAAAGGGCAGTTTGGCCAGATGGGTTTTTAGCCCATCGTATTTTATTTCACCAAAGGAGAGAGAAGCATGGCGACACTCAAGGAAGTATTGGCTAAGAAGATTGCGGAACATCGTCCTCGTACTACCCGTCTCGTAAAAGAGTTCGGTGATGTCAAACTCGGTGATGTGACGATCGGTCAGGCTATCGGCGGCGCTCGTGGCGTTAAGTGTCTGGTGACCGACATCTCCTACCTTGATCCGATGGAAGGCATCCGCTTCCGCGGCAAGACCATTCCTGAAACCTTTGCTGCTCTGCCTAAAGTTCCCGGTTCAGAGTATCCTTTCGTTGAGGGCTTCTGGTGGATGCTGTTGACCGGCGATGTGCCGACCATGGAGCAGACCCTTCAGGTTGTTGAAGAGTGGAAGACTCTTTCTCAGGTTCCGGCTTACGTTATCGACGTACTGCGCGCTCTGCCTCGCGACTCTCATCCTATGGCGATGTTCTCTGCTGCTATTGTTGCTATGCAGCGTGATTCGATCTTCGCCAAGACCTACGCATCTGGTCAGTTCAACAAGATGACCTGCTGGGAGCAGATGTACGACGACTGTAACTCCCTCATGGCTAAACTCGGCCCCATCGGTGCCTATATCTACCGCATGAAGTATATGGGCGACACCCACATCGAGGCCGATCCGAACCTCGACATGGGTGGTAACTTCGCTCGCATGATGGGCATCGCTGCTCCTTACGACGACGTCGCTCGTATGTACTTCATCCTCCATTCCGACCATGAGTCCGGTAACGTTTCCGCTCATACCACTCACCTGGTCGCTTCGGCACTGTCCGACATCTACTACTCCTACTCCGCTGGCATCAACGGTCTCGCCGGTCCGCTGCATGGTCTGGCCAACGAAGAAGTGCTGCGTTGGACTCAGAACTTCATGGCCAAACTCGGTGGCGAAGTGCCGACCGAAGAGGGCCTCAAGAAAGCTCTGTGGGACACCCTCAACAGCGGTCAGGTTATTCCTGGTTACGGCCATGCCGTACTGCGCAAGACCGACCCCCGTTATGCTTCCCAGCGTGAGTTCTGCATGAAGACCGAAGGGCTCAAAGATTACCCGCTGTTCAAGCTGGTTAAGATGATCTTTGAAGTGGCTCCTGGCGTTCTGACTGAGCATGGCAAGGCTAAGAATCCCTGGCCGAACGTTGATGCCCAGTCCGGCGTTATCCAGTGGTACTATGGTGTTACTCAGTACGAGTTCTATACCGTTCTGTTCGGTATTGGTCGTGCCCTCGGTTGCCTCGCTAACGTTACTTGGGACCGCGCTCTTGGCTATGGTATTGAGCGTCCGAAGTCGCTTACCACTGAAATGCTGGAAGCCGCTGCTAAAAAGGGCTAATCAGCATAAACCTGTTCGATTGAATGAAGATGAAAAGGGGTGCCCACTTGGGCACCCCTTCTTTTTTAGAACTGAAAAAGACCATGCGCAGTTCGTCATGGCCTGAATGGATCAATTCAGTTGTCTTCCTGCCTATTTTTTGCCGACCCTGGTCGCGTACAGGAGGATTTTCTGATCCGTATAGCTTTCTACTTCTCCGGCAAAGGTTTCGATCTGAAAATGCTCGTGAACCTTTGCTGGTGAATCAATAAAATATTGGGCCAGGGTTTTTATGCCTTCACGGTTGAGCCCTGCACGTTTTGCCCAGACTGGAAAGTCGTGAGTCTTGTTAAGAATCCTGGTCGCTTCGACCTGGAAACCGGCCTCCTCTACCATTTGAATCCACTCTTGTTGGGTGTAAGCCTGTATATGAGTTGGATCCCGCATTTTTTCCATGGTTTGGTAAAATTCAGCGATTTCGGGGTCATCGGGAAGCAGCGTGTCGATGATAATCATTCGTGCCCCTTGGCGACGCAGGACACGATGGAACTCACGTAGGGCACGGGGTACATCCGGAAAGTGATGGGGGGCGATCCGGCAGGTGACGATAGTGAATGCCCCTGAGGGGAAGGGCAGATCTTCGGCGTCGGCCTCACGAAAGGTGATGTTGTCAACGCCTCCTTCGTCACTGATGTATTCTTGTGCTTTTTTCAACATCTGCATGGTCAGGTCTGAAGCGACGACACTTCGAACCCGTGGAGCAAAATATAGGGCTGTGTGTCCGCCGCCACAGGCGACGTCAAGCAGTATGTCTTCATTGGTAGGCTGTAGCAGTTTGGCCGCTTCGTCTAGATCGTCACCATGAGCAAATCCCTGGTCCCGGACATAGCCTTCCGCTGTTCTGCCAAATTGCTCCCTGACCCTTTTTTTGAAATCATTGGACATGAAGCACTCCTTTACGTGTACTCCTACAGGTTTTGCTAATTATAGCATTGACCAGGGAATGTGCTTGCCCGGCTATGTATGATCTGTTAAACAAAGCAGGTCAATAAATTCGCAGGGAGAATAACATGAAAAAGGTGCTCTTGGGAAGTACTGGAATGGAGGTTTCTCCATTGATTTTCGGCTCTTTGCCAATGGGGCCTCTACAGGCCGGAATGTCTGTTCGGGATGGTGGTCGTTTGATACGGTATGCCCTTGAGCGTGGCATTAATATGATCGACACTGCTGATCTTTACGAAAATTACGGGCATATTCGTGAAGCCCTTTCCGGGTATCGCGGGCGTTGTTTTCTGGCGAGTAAGACTCACGCCACCGATCCGAAAACAGCACGATTACACGTTGAAAGAGCTTTGAGCGAGCTGGCTGTTGATCACCTGGATATTGTACATGTGCATGCCGCTCGCGTTGCTGATCCGTTGGTTGAGAGACGAGCGGTTATTGATGCGTTGTTGCAGTTGCGTGAAGAGGGGAAAATTGCACATATTGGCTTGTCCTCACATTATGTCTGCGCGGTTCGCAAGGCTGCAGCCTCTCCAGATATCGCCGTAGTTCATCCGCTGATCAATCGTTTGGGGATGGGAATTCTGGATGGATCGGCTGAGCAGATGGCCCTTGCTATTGTCGAAGTTGCGGCGGCTGGCAAAGGGGTTTACGCGATGAAGGCTCTGGCCGGTGGTAACCTGATCAGTGAGGCGCGCCGAAGTCTCAAGTTCGTTCTTGATGTGAAGGGGGTCCAGGGAGTGGCGGTCGGTATGCTTTCGGAGCAGGAAATTGAGGCCAATATTGCCTTGTTTTCCGATGCTGAACTTGACGAAGAAAAATGGACCGCCCTTGAGCGTGGCCGGCGTCACCTGAAAATTATGGAACGTTTCTGTAAGGGATGCGGCGCCTGCGTTCCCGCCTGTACTAACTTGGCTTTGACTCTAGTTAACGGCAAGGTCCAGGTGGATGAATCGCGATGTATTCTCTGTGGATATTGTGCCGCAGCCTGTCCCGAGTTTATTATTCGGGTGGTCTGAGAAGACTTTGCCGAAAGAGAACCATCCTCTTTGTGGTGGATGTTTTTTGTGATTATAATGAAAAAGGCTCTGCTGTGAGAGGGATGGAATGGCTTTTGCTAGATCCTTGTCTGATGTTGAAAAATGGACTTTTTCTGGCGTTTGAAATGAGCTTTCGGGCTTTCAAGTGGGCATGTTTTTTTTGTCCGGCAGAAAACCGTCTGAATGAGGCTGTGGCAGACAGAAAATTAACCGTGTAAAGTGATTGGACTCGTATGGAAAACATTGGCCATCTGATTGTTGAACTGGGTGTCGAACTTTGGCATGAATTTCTTTATATCCTGCCTTTTCTGGCCATCGGTGTATTGCTTGAGGCGGTCATTCGAACCTTCAAGTGGCATGTTAAGATCCGCAAGGCGTTGACCCATTTCGGGGTGCTCTCGATCGTTCTGGCGACCCTTCTGGGGGTGGCCAGCCCGCTGTGCGCCTGCGCTACGCTGCCGTTGGTTATTTCTTTGCTGCTGGCGGGTTTACCGCTGGCCCCAGCCATGGCTTTGCTGGTCACCTCGCCGCTTATGAGCCCTGCAGGTTATACCCTGCTAAATTGGGAACTCGGTGCTGGTTGGGCCAATGTGGTTCTCATTTGCGCTATCTTTATGGGGTTATATGCCGGTTATTTGACTCATTTTCTGCGGCGTTTCGGCTTTACCGAAGATCGACTTTTTCGCAAGGTATTGCCGGCCGGTGATTTTCACGATCCCGATTACCCTGTTGAGGAGTTACGTTGCGATTGCGGTCAACAGCTGTCGCACCGTGTTGATCGCTGTACGCATAACAAGTTTCTGGTTTTTCTTGCGAAATTCTGGGAGGGATTGCTCAAGATTGGTCGGTTCGCCTTGATCGGCCTGGTCATTGAAGTTGTGGTGTCGAAGACCATTCCTACTGAGTGGGTTTCCGGCCTTTTATCCGGTGAGGGGATCTTGCCTATTCTGACCCTGACCTTAGCTACCATTCCTTTGCACCTTCCGCAAGTTACTGCAGCGGCTATGCTCTATGGTTTCGTCTCTCCGGATGTTGGCGAAGGCATCGTCTTGTCTAAGGGCTCTGGTATTGCCCTCTTGATCGGTGGACCGGTCACCGCCCTTCCGGTCATGGGGGTCTTTATTTCCATGTTCCGCAAGCGGGTTCTTTTGCTGTATATCGCCCTGTGTGTTACCGGAACCCTGCTTTTAGCTTTCACTTATCGGGTGTTGCCCGTGAATTTTGGATAGTGTCGACAAGGCTCATTCTGCCTCCTTACAGCAGTGTCTCGGGGAGTGTCCCGCGCGGGACACTCAACACCTAAGCTTCAGGGGGTAGATTATCCAGACTTTCCTGCAGCCAGGTCGTCAGGCTTTCCAGTTCGTTTCGGTGGCGTTCCGGGACGGTCTCGACCTGGTCGAGTATGTTGGCAAGTCTTCGGGCGGCACTCAGCCCTGATTTGAAATGATCAAAGGGGGAGGGTGAAGAGCCGTCTTTGCTGGATGCGACCTCGTTGAAACGTTTAACGATGGTCGGGTGGCTGCGGTTCTCCTCAACCACCGCCCGGCGCAGGTCGGCATATTCTTCATTGGAAAAATTCTTTTCTTCCCGGGCCTGGCGCAGCAGATCCACCGAGCGGTAATCCGGTAACGGCTTCAGTTCTCCGTGATGGGCCATCAATTGCGGTTCTTCTTTTTCAATATAACTGTAGGCGAGAGTCAGCTTTTGCGCGGTTGGTTTTTTGATGCGCACTTCGCGGCTGCAGTAATCTTCGAAGTTTTCATACCCCCACTGCTGAAACAGTCCGTTGCGCTTGACATGCAATAGTTTTTCGCCCAGTGAAACCCATGATGACTTGAAGGCGCTGGCTACGGCCAGGACCTGATAGCGGTCAGATGCCGGATCCAGTTCTTCCATAATCTTCTCGATGACCAGTTCACCTTTGGTTTTTGGTTGTTCGTTCATTTCACGCTCCTTGAAGGTAGTTGCCGAAGTGTGTGGAGTTTAGCATAGACCGCAGGGATGCGCTTGAGGTTTTTGAGCTTGGCGTATGCCAAGCTATCCGTTACAATCCGGTCCGAATAGCCCGCTAGCAGAAAGGTATCCCATGAAGGATCGGCAATTTATCGTCGGGCCAGAGACGGCCCGCATCTTTGAACTTGGGCACCCTTGGGTGTTGGCTGACCGCTTTACGAAGGGCTGGCCACAGGCCAAGTCTGGCGAATTGGTGCCTCTTGTCGACCAGCAGGGCAAGTTGCTGGCCATGGCCCTGCTCGAACCGAAGGCTCATGTCGTTGCCAGGGTTCTCGAATTCGGCCGAATGAAGCTGGATAAAGAGTGGTTACAACGCAAGGTGGCCCGAGCGCGCCTCTTACGCGAGCTGCACGTTGACTTGTCCGAGACCACCGCTTATCGTCTTATTAATGGCGAAGGGGATGGTCTGCCGGGCATTACTGTTGATCGTTATGGCGACTACCTTATGGTGCAACTCTACGCAGAGAGCTGGAAGCCGCACCTTCCTCTGCTGGTGCAGGTTCTGGATAAAGAGTTTGCTCCCCGGGGGATTTATGAAAAGCGTCGACCACAGAAAACCCGTGAGCTCGAAGCTGTCTCTGATAATAAAAAGTACAGCCAACTGCTGTCAGGTTCGGCTCATAGCGGACGATTGCAGGTACAGGAAAATGGTTTGGCCTTCCTGGTCGATCTCGAGGAAGGTCTTAATGTCGGGATATTTCTCGATCAGCGGGTCAATCGTCGTGATTTGATGGGGCGCGTGGCGGGAAAGACGGTACTTAACCTGTTCGCCTATACCGGGGCGTTTTCCGTGGCGGCCGCCTGCGCAGGAGCCAGCAAGGTGACTAGTGTGGATGCCTCTGCATATTACCTTGGGTGGGCCGAGGAAAATTTCTCGATTAATCGACTCAATCCCCGTCGTCATGAATTTATTGTTGATGATTGTCTGAAGGCGTTACGCCAACTGCAGGGGCAGGGCCGACAGTTCGATGTGATTCTTATGGACCCACCATCTTTTTCTACCACCAAAAACAGTCGCTTTACCACCCGCGGCGGTACCTCGGAGTTGATTGCTGCCGCTTTGCCTCTGCTGGTCTCAGGTGGTCTCCTGATTACTTCATCGAACCATCAGAAGGTGGATCTTGCCGATTACCTCAAAGAATTGCGCCGTGGAGCCTTGCAGCAGCGATGTGACCTGCGGGTGGTTCGGGTTATGGGCCAGTCGGATGATTTCCCTTTTACGTTGACCTTTCCCGAGGGGCGTTATTTGAAATATGTGATGGCGGTTAAGGGGTAATGTCGGTTCGGCAGGGGGCAAAGACGTCGTAATAGAGAAACTCGTTGCCGCACAGTTCCGCCTGGTTTTGCAGAGGATGGTTGTTGGGTAGAATCAGGAAAGGCTGTGACTGTTCACCGCCGATTGAGCCGTGGCCACCGACCTGGTCGTCAAAGCAGACGATCCGCTCTCCGTCGTAAGCGCCGAAGAGAATCAGGTCGCCGCAAGCCTCTTCCTGGGCAAATTTGCAGAGCTGCGGCCATAATTTGTCGGGAGTGCCGTAGGGGCGCAGGAA
>JBFHFM010000032.1:0-18885 GCA_041583595.1 Trichloromonas sp.
ATGGCCGAAGTGATCAGCAGTGTTCTCGGAGCCGAGCGGGGGAAAAGTCTGGTTTTTCTGTCTGGTCCATCGTTTGCTCGGGAAGTAGCCGCTTCAATGCCAACCGCGGTGGTTGCTGCCTCGACCGATAGCCAGGCGGCAACTGTGACCCAGGAGGTCTTCAGTACGCCTTATTTCCGGGTCTATACCAACGATGATGTGATCGGAGTCGAACTGGGCGGAGCCCTTAAAAACGTGATTGCTCTGGCTGCGGGGGTTTCCGATGGTCTCGGTTTTGGTTATAATACGCGAGCTGCACTGATTACTCGTGGGCTTTCTGAAATGACTCGCATGGGGGTTGCCATGGGCGCCAACCCGATGACCTTTGCGGGCTTGGCCGGGATGGGGGATCTGGTACTGACCTGTACCGGGGACCTGTCTCGAAACCGCACGGTGGGTATGGAATTAGGCCGGGGGAAAACTCTTGACGCTATTCTTGGTTCAATGAATATGGTGGCCGAGGGAGTGCAAACGACGCTGTCCGCCTTCCAGTTAGCGCAAAAAATCGGAGTTGATGTTCCCATTACCGAGCAGATGTATAAGATTCTCTATCAGAATAAAGACCCGCGTCAGGCTGTAACCCATTTAATGCATCGGGAACTTAAGGCTGAAGCATTATAAACTCGATTAAGGAGCGCGATATGTCCCGTCTTATCATTGGAATATGCCTGTTGTCGTGTCTCATTACGGCACCGGCCCTGGCCGCTGAATATGCGGTTATCCAGACCAGCATGGGTGATATCAAGGTCGAACTGAATCGGGCCCAGGCTCCAATTTCGGTGACCAATTTTTTGACCTACGTTGATCAGAATTTTTATGAAAACACCATTTTTCACCGGGTAATCAAAGACTTCATGATTCAGGGGGGGGGCTTCACCGCTGAACTGAAGCGCAAAACAACCCTTGACCCGATCGTTAATGAGGCACCCAACGGTTTAAAGAATGTCCGCGGGTCTATCGCTATGGCAAGGACTAATGTCATTAATAGTGCCACCAGCCAGTTTTTCATCAACCTCAAGGATAACACCTTTCTCGATCACAGCGGAGTCTCTCCGGCCTCCTATGGATACGCCGTTTTCGGCCAGGTCGTTGAAGGCATGGAGGTCGTCGACGCGATTGGTCGCAAAAAGACTCGTGGAATCAACGGTCTTTTTAAAGATATGCCGGCCGATCCCATCGTCATCAAAGGTGTAAAGTATATCAAGGAAGAAGATAAATAAGGACACTCCAAAACCAGCGGTTCTACGGAGGGACAGGTGGCCACCATCCGCATCATGACATATTCTGTACATCGGTGTTTGGGAGGCGATGGGCAGGTTGATCCAGATCGGATTGCCGATGTGATCGCCCAGGGGGCTCCAGATATTGTGGCTCTGCAGGATATTGGTGACGCGGGAGAGACCGACCAACTCGATTTTCTCGCGAGACGGTTAGGGATGGAAAGCTACGCCAGTCGTCGTTTTGGCGGCAATGCTTTCCTTTCTTATTATCCCCTGAAGGGAGTTCAAGAGTACGATTTGGGCAAAGGCGGAAGTTGTTTGCGGGCTGATGCGGATATTGAAGGAAAGCGTCTGCATTTGCTTAATATTCAGCTGAAATCTGGCAAACAGCAACGCCAGCAGCAGATCATTTCGCTGCTCGGCCCTGATCTGCTGGGCGACCGTTCGCTCATTTGTCCAACTTTAATTCTCGGAGATTTCGCCGATTATTACTGGGGGCCCGGCAATGTGGCTCTAAATGTGAATCTCAAAAAAGGGGCACGTTCCCTGTGGCGCGCCACTTTTCCTGCCTGTTTCCCGGTGGTCAATCGTGACCGAGCTTACACTCGCGGGTATCTGCGCCTTGTTGACAGCACTATCCTCTGGTCAAAACAGGCTCGCAAAGCTTCGACCCATCTGCCCCTGATTCTTACCGCCCAGATCACCGACCCGCGTACCTACCTGAGAACCGAAAAACTCAGCAGAAGCCGTATGGAAGTCGCCCCCGGTTGATTCTCCAAAAGCAGATATCCCCAGCTGTGGAAAAATCTGTGGATAGAGTGGATAAGGCCCCATCCAAGGTGTGCTCATGAATTTCCGTAGGTTAATCAGCAAACCCATGAAAACATTTGACCGATGCCCGGATTAACGCTTAAGCAGCACAGGGCGAAAGATCTGCTGGTCGCACTCGAGGAGCTTTACCCTGATGCCCACTGTGCCCTTTATTTTCGCAATCCTTTTGAATTGTTGATTGCCACAATTCTTTCGGCCCAGTGCACCGATATTCGGGTCAATCAGGTTACGCCAGGGTTGTTTGACCTTTATCCCAATCCACGCGCCTTCGCTTCGGCGGACCTCGCCGATATCGAAGAAGCCATTCGTTCGACGGGTTTTTTTCGAAATAAAGCCAAAAATATCATCGGCTGTGCTGCTGCGTTGATTGATCGACATGGCGGTCAGGTGCCGCAAACCATGACGGAATTGACCGCTTTGCCTGGGGTTGGCCGCAAAACCGCCAATGTGGTTCTGGGCAACATCTTCAATATCCCTGCAATGGTCGTCGATACGCACGTTAAACGGTTGGCAAGGCGTTTTGGATGGACCGATTATACTGATCCGGTCAAAATCGAGAAGGATCTCTGTCAATTACTCACTGTGGAAAAATGGACGATTGCCAGTCACCTCCTCATTCTGCATGGCCGCGCTCTATGCAAGGCCCAGACCCCTCTCTGTTCTCAATGTCCGATCTTCGACCAGTGTCTGCGTATTGGCGTCACCCGCTCGAAATGAAATACCTCCCGGGACCATAAAAAAAGCCAGCAACCGTCGTGCGGTGCTGGCTCTTTTTGACTTGGAACAAGAACAATCTAAACGTTATCTTCATCCTCGGGTAGGGTCGGAATCAGCGTGATGCTGTTTTCTTCGTCACTCGGGCCTTCGGTGATAGCCTTGGTGGAACTATTGAGGTTAATGGCTTTACCTTCCCGGTTGAAGACTGAATTATCATCAAGGATAACCAGGCCGAGGCGTTCGGCAACATCGCGACGATACTGGTATTGGTGATTCAGTTTTTCTCGACGCAGACGATAACTCAGATACATCCAGACCATGCCGAAAACGGCGGCTACGGCCAGCAGTACTCCAAGGGCCACAAGCAGGTAGAAGGCGGCTCGTTCACCGGCATGACCGATAAAAATTAGAATATCATCGATCTTGTAGAGGATACCGGAGGCCAGCACCAGCATCAGCAGCCCAAGCAGAAAAGGGACCTGGCGGGTGATGTGCAGGGCCATCTGCAGTTTGGACGGGGACGAGAGGTCACCACCGAAGCCGGCGATGTCCGTGCCCGGAGTGTGGGAATATTCATACAGATATTTGTTGAAGAAAAGCACCACAACGCCGAACATGAAGGTAATGGCAACCGGTGCGATAAATGCGGCGAAAATATAGGGGCGCCAGGGAAACTCGGCCTCCGCTCCCGAAAGGTTGACGACAAAACTCACGAAAAAGATCAGTCCTTCCACGACGATCAGGATGATCAGGTAGTTGAGGATGAAGCTTTTCAGTTCGGCTTTGTCAAAAAGGTTGGCTATACCCTTGAGTTTTTCTTTTGGATTGTCGCTCATAGAGAGATCCTTTTTTCAGTTGATAACCAGGGTATGCCTCTGTAATGAAAGAAGGCCCCTGGGTGAGCCTGATGATCTGCTTTAATGATAGTTCTTTCTCAAACCGAAAGCATATTAGCAGTCTTCACTTTAATAATCAAACAATGAGCTAGTCTTCCGTACGGCTAATTCGTCTCTTCAAGTTTAGCTTCTTTTTGTCCCTGGCTTCCTTACCGTGTCTTTGCACAAATCAAAATAAGGCAAAATTTGGGGGCCGACCTGATGGTGTTAGATTCTCGCAGGTTGCAAGTCAGGGGTGCGAGATTCAAGCTGGTCTATACAGATCAGTAAAATTTGACACCTTTAGTGCAAAAAGGTAAGGTACGCCATTTATGATGGCTTGTTAACGATATTATGAAAAGGAAAGGATGGATTGATGTTTCCAGCCGTACTGGGCGATATCGTCAAGGTTCATTACACGGGCAAGTTGGCTAGCGGAGAAGTTTTTGATGCTTCGCCCAAAGACCGACCACTGTTATTTGAAGTAGGAAAAAAAGAGGTTATTGCTGGTTTCGAGCAGGCCGTGCTCGGCATGGTCATGGGTGAAAAAAAGACCGTAATTGTTCCCGCTGATCAAGCCTATGGTCCTAAACAGCGAGAAAAAATTGAAGAGGTGGAACGAAGTCTTCTACCTGAAGGGGTAGATTTGAAGGTTGGTGGCAAGCTTGAAGTCACCCGGAAGGATGGTAGCCGCTTTTTTGTCGAGGTTCTCGCCCTGACTGAGACGACGGTTACTCTGGATGCGAATCACCCGCTGGCCGGAAAAGACCTGACCTTCGATATAGACATGCTTGAAGTGACAAAGAAACCGAAGGCCCAGTTTCCACCCGTTCAGTAAAAGGGATCGGGGTCTGCTTGGTATTGTGGCAGGCCCCGAGGTTTTATTCAGCGCTGGTAAGGTTTAAGAACAATTGCTTCTATTTGGCGTATCTGCCCATTTTCTACTTGCAGGCAAGCGCCGTGTTCTGTTTGCAGGACCCCGTAAGGTTCGCCAGAGACAGGCTGGCCGCGTGTTTTTATCCGGGCGGCCAGGCAGTAGGAACCCCCTTCAGGAAGATAGAGAGTGAACTCTCCTTTGGAGTCAGCCGGGAGCGAGGTGAAATCGGGCATGCGGTGAAAATCGCTGTCGCGGTAGGCCAATACGAAGGCTCCGGTGGCCGGTTCGCCTGCCTCGTTAACAACGCGCCCGGTAAATCCGGTCGAGCCAGAGGTCAAGGTTCCTTCACGCATGATCATCGGCTGCATCAGGGTTTGCAGCTGAAAATCGACCCGACTGGCGTGGTTGTGGTGTACTTTGACCGGATTTTCTGCTGGTATGGCCCAGGCATCACCAGGCCGCGGCGGCCCAGCATCCCCCCCTTTTTTGCGTAAGCGCGCGACCAGAAAATACTCCCCTTCGATTACATCAAGAAGATAAGTGCCGGTAGTATCAGTCTGTGCCTCAAAATCTGCAGGGCCACGCAGGTTGCTGTTGCGATTTCGATAAGCGTAGACGTAGGCTCCCGGCATCGGCTGTGAGTGCCTGTCCGTGATCCGTCCAAAGATGCCGGTTTGGGGCACGGAGAGCTCATCTGCCGGCGCTGGAGGTCTTGCTGAGGGTGTACAGCCCCCGAGAATGGTCGAGAGCACACAGGTCAGAAATACAAGAAGATACGGCATTTTTTACCGTTATAGGCTGAGAGGGGATCAGTTGATCTGTATTATATTGCCGCGGTCAATCTGAAGCAAAAACAAGGATTTGCGAGCCTCACCGTTAGCTCCGAACGAGATATTGCCGGAAACCCCCTGGAAATTGGTGACTTGCTCCAGAGCTTGTTGTAACTGAAGGCGGTTGCTTATTTCAGGGCGGTCGAGCAAGTCAAGGAGTATCCGGGCGACGTCAAAACCCTGAGCTTCAAGAATACTCGGTTCTTCACCATATTTTGCCATGAATTTTTCGACAAACTCGCGGATGGCCGGATTGGCACTATCGCGGAAAAAGCCGTCGACAAAGATCGCTCCTTGCAGATAACGGCCGGTGGTGCGAAGCAGGTCGGGTGAATTCCAGCCATTAATTCCAAGCAGCTGCATATTCTCGATGCCGTAAAAAAGAAGTTGTGGAGCAATCAGGCTGATATTATCGGCATAGTCAGGAATGAAAAGAGCCTGAAACGGCAGGGGCCGCTGCAGGATAGGTTCTTTGTCGCTCACCTTATCTGGGGCATTGGGATCTTCGCCCTTGAGCAGCTTGATCTGGAGGCGAAAGTCGGTCGCTTTTTCATTGTACATCTGGGTTGAAATGACCTGTCCCCCGCGGTTTTGAACCTCACGGAGAAACAGGTCGGTCATTTCATAGCCAAGCTTGTTTTCAGGGTGCAGGATAGCGAAGGTGGTCACACCGAGGCGGTCCATGGCGTAACTGACCAGAGTTTCGACCTGCTGACGATTGGTCAGGGAATTGCGAAAAATGAAGTTCCCCATTTCTGGCAGACCATCACGCGGAGACAGGGACAAGAGCGGAATACCAATCCGTTGTGCCTGTTGCGCGGCAGCCACTGCTGCTCCTCCGGTCAAGGGGCCGGCAATGGCCATAACTCCGGTTTCGTTGGAGAGTTCGGTGACGATACGGGTGCTTTCTTCGACATTAGCGCCTGAATCGCGAAATTCCAGACGGATCGGTGGGTTGGTTTGATCATGGAGTTCGGACGCGAGTTCCATGCCACGCTGTACTAATTGGCCGAAGGGGGCGTAGCGGCCGGTAAGTGGCAGAATAACGCCGATCGAGCGCTGTAGAAACGGGCTACCGCTTAGCTGCTCCCAGAGACTGATGGCTTCCCCCCGGTAGGGAAAGGGGGTTGGGTTCTGCACGATTGCCGTTATCAGGCGTCGAGCCTCGTCCTGCTCGTTCCGGCTGTAGGCGAGCTTAGCCTGCTGTAGCAGAGCATCTTGGCCAATGGCGGTGTCGCGGAACATGAAAGAGACTTCGTCCAGCTCGACGGGGGTAAGGCGTTCCTTGATAATCGTATGGGCCAGTTCCAGAAGTTTGGCGTCCGTCGGAGTGGGGCTGCGGTTGATAAATGTCAGGGCTTCCTGGTGATTGCCGAGGCCCGCTTGGGCTTGCGCCAAGCCGGCTATCCGGCGGGAGCGGTCGGCTGGAGTCAGGGGGGCCGGATCGGTGTTTTGCAGGGTAGCCAAACCGGTCTGGTATTGGCCGGTGGCGACCAGCGAAAGGCCTTCGATAAGGAGGGCTTCCGGCCCTTTTTGGGCGGCTGGAATACGGTTGGTGTAGAGCAGGGCCTCCTGGTGGCTGCCGCGGTTTTGAAAAATCCGGGCCAGGTAGAGATAGGCCCGGGGGAGTTCAGGAGAGTCGTAGTTGCGAATGACAAAGCCACGCAACAGGGATAGAGCTTCCTGCTGGTCGCCGCTGTTATATTTGTCGATGCCGAGCTGCAGGGCAGGGTCGGCAATCAGATTGGCAGCATCAGCCGCAGTAGCCTGCGGCAATGTGTTGCCGAACAGCAGGCACAGGATGACCAACCAGTTGCCGAACATTTTACCCATGCGTCCCTCCATGTCGCGACCGGATCAGTCAAACAGGTCTTTAACTTTGTCAAAAAAACTTTTGCCCATCGGGTTAACGTCTTCGCCGCTCTCTTTGGCGAAGGCTTCAAGCAATTCTTTCTGCCGGGCCGTCAGTTGGGTCGGGGTCTCGACCCGCAACACCACCAGCTGGTCTCCGCGACCGTAGCCCTGCAGGTGGGGAATCCCCTTGCCGGTGAGGTTGAGCACTTTGCCGGACTGAGTGCCCGCCGGCACCTTGATTTTCAGTTTTCCGTCCAGGGTCGGTACCTCGATTTCGCAGCCAAGGGCGGCCTGGACAAAGGATATCGGCGTTTCGCAGATAACATCCTGCCCTTCGCGTTTGAAAATCGGGTGATCCTTGACCGTGATGACCACATAGAGGTCGCCCGGAGGTCCACCCTGGATGCCGAGGTCCCCTTCACTGCTGAGTTTAAGCCGGTTTCCTGTTTCGACCCCCGCAGGAATTTTCAGCGAGATGGTCTTTTTGGCCTTGGTCTTGCCGGTGCCGCGACATTCGGGGCAGGGGTTTTCGATTACGTGGCCCTCTCCGGCGCATTCGGGGCAGGGTCGGGTCAGGGAAAAGAAGCCTTGCTGGTAGCGAACCTGGCCGGCGCCTTGGCAGGTGGGACAGGTTTTTGGACTGGTTCCCTTGCGAGCCCCCGAACCATCACACGCCTCGCAGCGCTGGTTACGAGGAATCTGGACCTTGGTTTCCATGCCGAAAGCGGCTTCTTCGAAGGAGATGGAGAGGTTGTAGCGCAGATCGTCGCCACGTCGTCCACGGCCGCGACCGCGCCGACTAGCGCCGCCACCACCAAAAATATCACCGAATATATCGCCGAATATATCCTCGAAGGGGCTTCCGCCACCACCGAAACCCCCGGAAGAAAAACCGCCGCCATTACCGAGCCCGGCATGGCCGAACTGGTCATAGGTGGCCCGCTTCTGGCCGTCGGAGAGGACGGCGTAGGCTTCAGAAAGGACCTTGAAACGCTCTTCGGCTTCTTTATCGCCCGGGTTCTTGTCCGGGTGATACTGGAGGGCTAGTTTCCGGTAGGCTTTCTTGATCTCGGTTTCGCTGGCGTTGCGGTTGACTCCCAGCACCTCATAGTAGTCTTGTTTTCCGTTGGCCAAGGGTCGATCTCGTTTCTTTCGTTAGAATGCTTGTAGGGGCACGGCGTACCGTGCCCCTACCGGGTCTTGTGAAAAAGGCAGATGCTGATTATTTTTTGTCTTCGTCGACTTCTTCAAATTCAGCGTCGACCACATTTTCAGCACCGTCATTGGTGTTGGCATCCTTGGCTTCGCCTTCACTGGCGCCTTCGCTCTGGGCCTTGGCGTACATGGCTTCAGCCAGCTTGTGCGAGGCCTGGGCCAACGCTTCGGTCTTTTTCTGGATGTCTTCGGCGTTGTCGCCTTCCATGGCCTTTTTGAGGTCTTCCAGGGCGCTGGTGATCTTTCCCTTGGTCTCTTCGTCGATTTTGTCACTGTGCTCAACCAGTGATTTCTCGGTAGTGTAGACCAGGCTGTCGGCCTGATTGCGGGCCTCGATCAGTTCGCGCTTCTTTTTATCTTCGCCGGAGTGGGCTTCAGCATCCTTAACCATTTTTTCGATCTCTGCGTCAGAGAGGCCGGAAGAAGCGGTGATCTGGATCGACTGCTCTTTGCCGGTGCCGAGATCCTTGGCGGAGACATGCAGGATGCCGTTGGCGTCGATGTCGAAGGTGACATCGATCTGCGGCACACCGCGGGGGGCGGCGGGGATGCCGACCAGTTCGAAGCGGCCGATGGTCTTATTGTCGGAAGCCATTTCCCGCTCACCCTGAAGCACGTGGACCGAGACCGCCGGCTGGTTGTCGGCAGCAGTGGAGAAGGTCTGGCTCTTTTTGCAGGGGATGGTGGTATTTTTCTCGATCAGCTTGGTCATGATGCCGCCAAGCGTTTCGATACCGAGAGACAGAGGGGTGACGTCGAGCAGCAGTACGTCCTTGACGTCGCCCTTGAGCACGCCTCCCTGGATGGCTGCGCCGATGGCGACCACTTCGTCGGGGTTGACCCCTTTGTTGGGGGCCTTACCGAAGATCTCCTGAACCCGTTTCTGCACCGCAGGCATGCGGGTCATGCCGCCGACCAGAATAACTTCGTCGAGGTCCGAGGCCGACAACCCGGCATCTTTAATTGCGGTTTTACAGGGAGCGACCAGCTTATTGAGCAGGTCTTCGCAGAGGCTTTCGAGTTTGGCCCGGGTCAGCTTGATCAACAAGTGCTTGGGCCCTGAAGCGTCGGCGGTGATGAAGGGCAGGTTGACTTCGGTCTCCATCGAGCTGGAGAGTTCGCACTTGGCTTTTTCCGCCGATTCTTTGAGGCGCTGCAGAGCCATTTTGTCGGTCCGCAGGTCGATACCCTGTTCTTTTTTGAACTCGTTGGCGACATAGTCGATGATCCGTTGGTCAAAGTCTTCGCCGCCGAGGAAGGTATCGCCGTTGGTCGATTTGACTTCAAAGACGCCGTCACCGAGTTCGAGAATCGAGACGTCGAAGGTGCCACCGCCGAGGTCAAATACCGCCACTTTTTCTTCGGCTTTCTTATCCAGACCATAGGCCAGGGCAGCGGCGGTCGGCTCGTTGATGATGCGCAGCACGTTCAGCCCGGAAATTTTGCCTGCATCCTTGGTGGCCTGGCGTTGGGAGTCGTTAAAGTAGGCCGGAACAGTGATAACTGCGTCGGTGACTTCTTCACCGAGGTAATCTTCGGCGGTCTGCTTCATTTTCTGCAGAATCATACCGGAGATTTCCTGCGGGCTGTATTTTTTGCCGCGGGCTTCGACCCAGGCGTCGCCGTTGTCGGCCTGCAGGATCTTGAAAGGGCTGATGTTGATGTCTTTGCGTACGGCATCGGAGTCGAACTTGCGGCCGATAAGACGTTTGATGGCGTACAGCGTGTTTTCCGGATTGGTTACTGCCTGCCGTTTGGCCTGCTGACCGACCAGGCGTTCGCCACTTTCGGCGAAACCCACCATTGACGGGGTGGTGCGGGCCCCTTCCAGGTTGGCGATGACAACCGGCTCGCCGCCTTCCATGACGGCAACGCACGAGTTAGTGGTGCCGAGGTCAATACCGATAACTTTACCCATGATGTATATCCTCCTTGTGTTTAATTTTCAGGTTACAGTAGCGTTGATTATTGATCGTTGTCTTTATCTGCAGGGGCCTCGCCAGCAGGAGCTTTGGCCAGCATGACCAGGGCCGGTCGCAGCAGGCGGCTGCTGAGCAGATAGCCCTTTTGCATTTCGTGCACCACCGTGTTGGGGGGATGGTCGCTGCTTTCTACCTGCCCCATCGCTTCATGGCGGGAAGGATCGAAAATTTCACCAACCGAATTGAACGGAGTGACACCAAATTTGTCGAGGGCCTTGGAGAACATCGACAGGGTCATTTCTACTCCCTGTAACAGCCCCTCGGCATCGCTGCTATCCTCGCGGGCATGGGCAACGGCGCGCTCGAGGTTGTCGACCACGGGGACGATTTCCTTGATGATATTTTCATTGGCGAAGCGCGATAGTTCTTCTTTTTCGCGTTGGGCGCGTCGACGGAAGTTTTCCAGGTCTGCCCGCTCGCGCAGGTAAAGATCCCAGTTTTTCTGGGCCTCGGCCTGGCTGGCGGCTAATTGACCTGCGAGAGTCTCCTCGGCGCTGACTTCCTCTTTCTGGGCCTCGTCCGGAGAAGGGTTCTCCGGTTCTTGTTCTTGGGTTTTGGCAGCAATCTGCTCTTCAGGTTGCTCATTTTTCTTTGCCACGTTATTCAATCTCCTATTCTGACTCTATTTCGAGCATCTGGCTGACCAGTCGTGCTGTGTAGTCGACCACCGGGATGACTTGTGAATAGTTCATCCGGCTCGGGCCGATAACCCCCAGGGTGCCGATGGTTCCGCGGCTACTGGAATAGCTGGCGGTGATCAGACTGCATCCTTCAATTTCACTGTATTCCGATTCGCTGCCGATGAAGATCTGAACGCCCTTGGCACGCTGGCTTTTGTCGAGTAGTTCCATCAGCAGGCTCTTCTGCTCGAAAGCTCTGAACAAACGTTTCATTCGCTCCAGATCTTTGAACTCGGATTGTTCAAGGATATTGCAGGCCCCTTCGATAAAGATCTGCTCACCTATTTCTTCGCACAGGGCCTCGCGTGACAGCTCAAGTGCCCGTCTCAATAGCTGATCATAGGTCGATTTTTCTTCGGCCATGTCTCGGATAATCTTATCTTTGATTTCCCGTATGCTGAGCCCGGTCAGGGTCTGGTTCAGGTAGTTGCTGACTTGCTCCAGTTCGTGCTGGGAGATAGGGGTCTCGGTTTCGATGACCTTGTTCTGCACCAGCCCCGAACGAGAGACGAAAATCACCAGGAGTTTTCCCTGCGACAGCTTGAGAAACTCGATATGGCGAAAGACCGTTGAGGTAAATCGGGGAATCATCACCACGCCGGCATAACTGGAGATGGCTGAGAGCACTTTTCCGGCTTCTCGCAGGCGCTCATCAACCCGCAGACCATCGAGCCGGTAGTGTTGCTCGATGAGGATTTTCTGCTGGGGATCAAGCTGGCCGACCTGCAGCAGGGTATCCACATAGAACCGATAACCCTTATCCGTTGGAACCCGGCCGGCCGAAGTGTGGGGAGAGATGACGTAGCCCATTTCTTCGAGGTCGGCCATGACGTTACGTACCGTCGCCGGCGATAGCCCGAGCTGGTGGCGGCGTGTCACCGCCCGGGAACCGATCGGTTCGGCAGTGCCGATATAATCCTCGACAATGGCTTCAAGGATTCGTCGACTGCGTTCGTTGAGTTCTTCACCCATCGGTCTCTGCCCTAAAAAAACTTAAGCCGGAATAAACCCGGCTGTGACATTGGCATTAGCACTCCTGATGGCCGAGTGCTAACAGTAGACAACATAACAATGCCCCTCCCTGTTGTCAAGGGCAAATAGGGGCGAAATAAGGCACATTTTTAGAGGAAAGGGAGGATCAGGTGATCGAAGATCAGCCAGCCTTCCGGGTCGAGCTGCCAGGTGTCCTGGCGATATTTCAGGTGTTTGGAGGTTTGTTCCAGGGCGGTTCCAAATGCGCTTTTCAGGTCTTCACCGAAGCGGTTATAAAAGTCCGCTTCGGTGACTCCCTGGCGGGTTCGCAGGCCCAGGTAGAGGGTCTCGGCCATGGCTCCCCGGCGATCGAACCTTTCCAGTTCGGTCGCCGGGTCGCGTTGTTGCTGCAGTTGGCGGCGATAATGGTCAAGGTCTGGCGGGACTGCCAGGCGGGCGCCCCAGACTCGGGCATCAAAAGAGTGGGCCCCGGCGCCGATACCGAGACTGGCCTGTCGTTGCCAGTAGCCCAGATTGTGGCGGCTCTGGCGGCCCGGGCGGGCGTAGTTGGAGATTTCGTAATGGTCGAAGTCAGCCGCAGTTAGGTGCTGGTGAACAGTCAGAAAGTGTTCGGCGTAGGCCGTGTCTTCGGGGAGAGCCAGGGTCCCCTGGTCCTGCTGCACCTGATAAGACGTCCCTTCTTCGACGGTCAGGCCATAGCAGGAGAGGTGTTCGGGCCGATGTTCGAGTAACCGATCCAGATCCTCTCTCAGATCGGCCAATGATTGCCCGGGGAGGGCGAACATCAGGTCACAGGAGAGATTGTCGAAGCCGGCCTGGCGGGCCAGTCGCATGGCCGTAAGGGCTTCTTCCTGAGAATGGACACGCCCAAGTTGCACTAGTCTGGTCTCGCTGAGTGATTGAATTCCGAGGGATAGCCGGTTGACGCCGGCTCCGCGGTAACCGGTCAAGGAGGCTTGAGTCACCGTTCCAGGGTTGGCTTCGAGGCTGATTTCGCAATCTTCGGTGAAGCCAAAGAGCTGCTCGGCGCGGTGCAGAATTTTGGCAATCTGGCCCGGGGTCAAAAGCGAAGGGGTGCCGCCACCGAAAAATACCGACCCTAGCGGCCCTTGCCAGGTCGGTGTGGACGCTGCCAGCTCAAGATGCTGTAGCAAGAGACCGACGTAGCTTTCAAGATCAGCGGGGGTGTGGTGATCCGTAGAAAAAAAGTCGCAATAGGGGCACTTTCGCACGCAGAACGGGATGTGAAAATATAAACTGGTCATTTTGAACCAAAAAAGGCGGGGAGCAAGCGTCCCCGCCTTTTGCTGTTAAATATTCATTAGTCTATTAATGGAAGTCGGTGAAGTGGCTGGCGTTGATCCATAGGTGAGCGATGATGCTCGCCGCATAGCCGAGAGCCACGGCCCAGGTCCACTTGAGATGACTGCCGAAGGTATAGATGCCACGGGCGGTCCCCATCAGAGCCACGCCGGCGGCCGATCCGATCGACAGCAGGCTGCCACCGACCCCGGCCGTCAAGGTCACCAGCAGCCACTGGCCGTGGGACATGTGTGGGTCCATGGTCAGAACGGCAAACATGACCGGGATGTTATCGACGATCGCCGACAGGATACCGACCAGGATGTTGGCATTGGTATGCCCGAGCCCGACGTACATGGCGTTGGAGGCCATGGCCAGGTAGCCGAACTGACCGAGTCCGCCGACGCAGAGAATTACACCGTAGAAGAATAAGAGGGTGTCCCATTCGGCGCGGGCTATTTTGCGAAACAGGTCAAAGGTGACGACATGACCGTGAATAGCTACCGCAGCGCCGTCAATATGTTGATCCGGGTTATGTCCGGTTATGTCGAGGGGCTGATCGCCGGTTCCCATGCGATGTTCGGTTTTTTTCAGCCAGTAGCCGAAGAAGCCGAGATAGCCGAGTCCGAGCATCATGCCGGCCGCCGGAGGCAGGTGCAGGAAGTTATGGAAGGAGACCGCGGTGACAATGGTGCAGATGAACAGGAATATGATCCGTTTGGCACCCAGCTTCATTTGGACCATGCACTGTATGGCTTTTGGGCGCTCCTTGAGGACGGATAGGCTCATGATGGCTGCAGGAATGAGCCAGTTGATCAGGGAAGGGATGAAAATGGAGAAAAACTCGATAAAGTCGATCTTTCCTTTTTGCCAGACCATCAGGGTGGTGATATCGCCAAAGGGCGAGAAGGCTCCGCCGGCATTGGCGCCGACGACGACGTTAATGCAGGCAACCACCATGAATTTTTTATTGTCGGCGCCGACGGCCATAACCACGGCCCCCATAAGTAGCGCCGTGGTCAAATTATCGGCTACCGGAGAGATGATGAAGGCGAGACCGCCGGTCACCCAGAAAACGGTTCGTAGGGTAAAGCCGCGGCTAACCAGCCAGGAGCGGAGCGCCTGAAATACATTCCGTTCGTCCATGGCATTGATATAGGTCATGGCGGCGAGCAGAAACAGAAATAGTTCGGCGTATTCTATGAAGTTGTGCTGAATCGCCTCATGAGGGGTGTGTGTATCTCCCAGTACCTGATAGGCGAGGGCCACCAGAATCCAAATGATGCCCGCCGCGACGATAACTGGTTTGCTTTTTCGCATATGTAGCTGTTCTTCGAAAATAACCAGGGTGTAGGCACCGACAAACAGGATAAGTGCGATTATGCCGTAGAACGTACCAGTCAGGTTGGGACCGGGTTCGCCTCCACCGCTGGCCCAGAGAGGAGAGGCTGTCATGGCCATGAAAAAAAGCGCCGAAAGTAATTGTTTCACAAAGTCACCTTTATTTTGTAGTAGGGGTTAGATCCAGGTCCATCATCTGACTATAATACAAAGAACCTTATTTCCTATCATTTGGCCTGAATGAATGTCAAGGAAAACAGGGTTCTTCAAATACTTGTCAGTAGCCAATTTTTTCTTTATGCTTTCTGGGTATAGATGCCGTTAGTGGTGTTAAATCTTATGATGTAACCGTGTTTTATTAATGTGAGGAAGCTATGGCAAAAGAAATCTGTGCTGCGGCAGTTCAGTTTAATATTGCCCTGGGAGACGTAGAGGCTAACCTGCAGCGGGCAGTTGAAGGAATCCGTAAAGTTAGAGAAAAAGGGGCCAAGTTGGCCGTTCTTCCCGAAATGTGGAGTACCGGCTACGATTACAAACGTCTCCCTGAGTTAGCCGAAGAGACTCCTGGTGTGGTTAAAGTCCTCAGGGAACTGACCGCTGAATTGCAGATGGTGGTGGTTGGCAGCTTGCCGGAAAAAGCTGACGGACGCATCTACAACACCGCCTACGTCATTGACCAGGGAAAGGTGCTTGGTAGTTATCGCAAACTCCACCTCTTCTCCACTATGGGTGAAGATCGTTTTCTGGCGGCGGGTGATCATACCCTGGTGGTGCCAACCTCAGCCGGTCGGATCGGGGTGGCTATCTGCTACGATCTGCGTTTTCCCGAGCTGTTTCGCAAGCTGGCCCTTGAGGGAGCCGAGATTCTCTGCCTTTCAGCCGAATGGCCGAAGCCTCGTCAGGATCATTGGCGCACCTTGTTGCGGGCCAGGGCCATCGAAAATCAGTTGTTCGTAGTGGCCACCAACTGCTGCGGCATTCAGGGAAAGCTCGACTTTTTCGGCATGAGTCTGCTGATTGCGCCGCGTGGTGAGGTGCTCGCCGAAGGGGGCGAAAGTAATGTCGAGCTGACCGCCTTGTTTGATTTCGAAGAAATGGTCAGCTATCGTTCCCAGATCTGCTGCTATAAAGATCGGCGGCCCGAGGTGTACGGCACGCTCCCGTAATTACTTTTCCAGGCGTTGGGCGTCGTTGCGAAAACGTTGGGGGATTTCGTTCAGCGAGTCGGCAAAGCGCAGTTCCCCCTGGTCATCGGCGTAAAAATAACTCGGCTCGCTGGCGGCGGCTTGCGACGTCGATTTTTTCGGCGCGGGCTGCGGCCGCGGTTTGGCAGGAGCCTGCTGAGCCTGTTCGATCAGCGCCTCGACGCTGGTATTTTTTTGTCCTGGAATCAGGTGTCCCAATCGGGTGCGTAAATCGAGATAAAATTCCCTGACCGCGTTCATTGCCGGCTGGCGGGTTGGTACCCGCATGAAAAACTGATCGATGCCGACGAGAATCAACAGAAATAAAAGGGTCCACAACAGGGGCCGGGTGAAACGTTTCATTAATATTTTTCCTTTAGTGGTGGTGATGGTGCCCGTCGTTATCGTTCAGGCTCCCCGCGTTTGAGCGCGGGCTGTGGTGCAGTTGCTGGATCGTATCACTGGTTTTGCAGGTGGAGCATTCTCCTTGCAGGGTCGTGTGGGTGATGTGGAAGTCGTGTGCGAGTATTTGCTCGAGCTGGCCTATGATCTCTCCCTGGAGCAGGCGGTATTCGGGATGCAGATCGATATGGGCCGAGAGGGCTGAGATATGCGAGCAGATCGACCAGATGTGCAAATGGTGAACATCAACCACCCCCTCGATCTCTTTCATTTTGGCGACCACTTGATTGACGTCGATGTGCGCTGGCACCCCTTCGAGCAGAATATGTCCCGCCTCGCGCAGAATGCGTAGCGAGCCCCAGCCGATGATCAGGGCGATGCCGGCTGAAATCAGCGCATCGACCACATACCAGCCGGTGTAGAGCATGACCAGTCCGCCGATGATAACGCCGACCGAGGCGATGGCGTCGCCGAGCACATGCAGAAAGGCGCTGCGCACGTTGAGATCATGGTCGGCATGTCCGTGCAGAAAGCGGGCGGCTATCAGGTTCATGATCAGGCCGACGGCGGCAATGACGAACATTTCCTTGCTCTTGACCGCTTCGGGATGTTGAAAGCGGCCCCAGGCTTCAATCAGGATGCCGAAAGCGATCAGTATCAGGGTGCTGCCGTTGATCAGCGAGGCAAAAATCTCGGCCCGGTGCCAGCCATAGGTACGGCGTTCCGTGGCCGGCCAGGCGGCCAGGCGGATTGCCGCCAGGGACAGGGCCAGGGCGAACAGGTCCATAAAGACGTGGGCGGCATCGGAGAGCAGGGCCAGGGAGTTAGTCCAGAATCCACCGACCACTTCGGCGACCAGGGTGACTGCGGTGAGTACGATGGCGAAGCCGATGCGGCGGGAAATGCTTCGGTCCAGGTAGTTGGTTTCTTGCATGCACCATCCTTTCAGGGCAACGTCTATTATTTTAGGCGGCCAATATCGAGAAAATCAAGGACTAAAGAGGTGAGGAGTGAGGAGTGAGGAGTGAGGAGTGAAAATCGAATTCTTGTAGCTGGTTCACATTTGGCCAGCCCTGTGATAAAGTGCCCCATCCCACTACAGGAGTTTCTGGATGTCCCCAACTATTTATGACGTATTGATTATCGGTGGCGGCCCGGCTGGACTGACTGCTGGCCTGTATACCTCCCGGGCCCAGCTGAAAACCTTGCTGGTCGAGCGGATGATCCTCGGTGGTCAGGTGATGACCACCACTAAAGTTGAAAACTATCCAGGTTTTCCCGGCGGCATCGATGGCCCCGAGCTGATGGTGCGCTTTCAGGAGCATTGCCAGGAATTTGGCCTTGAGGTTAGCACTGGTGAAGTGCAGGGGTTGGTCGACCAGGGAGAGGTCAAGGCGGTGACCGTCGACGGCAAAGAAGTATTGGCCCGCTCGGTCATTATTACCACCGGTGCCGAGCCGGCGAAGTTGGGCGTCCCCGGCGAGCAGCAGTTTGTTGGCCGCGGGGTTTCTTACTGCGCCACCTGCGACGGGGCTTTTTTCCGTAACGCCACTATCGCCATTGTTGGCGGCGGTGATACTGCGGCTGAAGAAGCCCTGTTTCTCACCCGTTTCGCCAGCAAGGTTTACCTGATCCATCGCCGCGATCAGTTACGTGCCACCAAAATCCTGCAGGACCGGGTCTTTGCCAACGACAAGATTGAGCCGCTGTGGAACAGTCAGATCACAGAAGTTGAAGGGGATAATACGGGACTGAAAAGCATCCTGCTCAAGGACCGCGTCACCGGCGCTACCCGTTCCCTTGATCTCGAAGGGCTGTTCGTCGCCATTGGCGTTATCCCTAAGGCGCACTTTTTGGCCGAAGTTCTTGAGCTTGACGCCGACGGGTATATTCTGACCGATGCCGAATGTTGCACCTCGATTCCTGGCGTCTTTGCCGCCGGTGATGTGCGCAAGAAGATCCTCAAGCAGATCGCTACCGCCGTTGGTGATGGGGCTGTGGCCGCTATCATGGCTGAGAAATATCTGATGGATCACGAATGATGGCGTCGTAAAAAGTCCGTCCTACGGTGTTACGGTAGTTTTTCGGGACTTCGACCTACCTGATGCAGGCCTTTCCCCCCCGAAAAACCAGCAAGCCTTGTATGACGGAATTTTTGCTTAGCCATCTCATACGGATTGCGGAAGGATCACGAATAACTTTTAGCAGATTTTCTGTCTGTTTTTGAAGCCCCGGTGTTCAGGCGTTTAATGCTTGCCGCACCGGGGCTTTTTCTGTAGGGTTAGGTGTGTTTTATTTAATGTCAGGGAGGGATTATGCTGGCCAAAGTGTTGTCGGGGGCGTTGATTGGGATCGACGCTTATCCTGTGGAAGTCGAAGTTGATATCGCCCAGGGGCTGCCTCAGTTCGCTACGGTCGGATTACCGGAAGGGGCGGTCAAAGAAAGCAAGGACCGGGTCAAGTCAGCGATCAAAAATTCCGGCTACGAATTTCCAACCCGGCGGATCACCATTAACCTGGCCCCGGCTGACATCAAGAAAGAC
>JBFHFM010000033.1:0-18758 GCA_041583595.1 Trichloromonas sp.
AAACAAGCAGCAATATACCAATAAATAGTTTCATACAGTCCCAATCTCTTCTGTTAATGGCAGCGTCAGGCGGATACGACATCCCGACGTGCCACCATTTATCAGGCTGAGCTCTCCACCGTGAGCTATGGCGAATTCGCGGGCAATCGACAAACCGAGACCAGTTCCCTTGACATGCCCGGGGGCAGACAACCTCCCCTGGTAAAAGGGTTGAAAGACCCTATCGTGATCTTCCGGGGGAATCCCCGGCCCCGAATCCGCCACTTCGAGAAACCAAAGCCCCCGCTTCCGCCGGCAAAGGACGCTGATTCGCCCTCCCGGCGGAGTGAACTTAACAGCATTGGACATCAGGTTGTCGATAACGGTCCGCAGATGATCGTGATCGGCGTTAACCGTCAAAGCATCGATATCCAAATCCACATTGAGATTTTTCTTCATCACCAGCGCCCGGTGATCAGCAAGCACCGAATCGATCAGTGCAGGGAGCGCGACATCTGCAAGCTCCAGTTTAGATTTGAAACCAGCTTGAACCTTGCTGAATCCGAGGAGATTTTCGATCAGTTTCTGCAGGTCACGACTGCTTTTACAGAGGATTTCAACGATCTCCTGCTGCGGATTGTTGAGGCGACCGACCACGTTATC
This sequence comes from Trichloromonas sp., assembly GCA_041583595.1. Taxonomy (GTDB): domain Bacteria; phylum Desulfobacterota; class Desulfuromonadia; order Desulfuromonadales; family Trichloromonadaceae; genus Trichloromonas. The sequence goes on from JBFHFM010000033.1 coordinate 643, forward strand.
ATTCAGCAGTTCGGCCCCCTCGCGAATTGACGCCAGAGGGGTCTTGAGCTCGTGGGAAACCTGGGCAACGAACTTGGCTTTTTCCCGCTCCACATCGGCCAACTGATTGCGCATCCAGTCGAGCCTCTCACCGAGAAAGGCCAGGTCATGAGTGCCGCTCACCGTAACCGGCGTGGCGAAATCCCCTTCGCCAAGCCGGTTGATTGCCGCCACGATCTGTTTGATCGGCCGGGAAATCAAGAGGGCAAATAATATGACGAAGAGGATGGAGCAAGGGATCAAGGCGATGCCCTGCCAGATCAGGACTTTCTGAGCCAACGCCGTGGATTTCTGCATGTTGTCCACTTCACGAAAAATCAGCTCTTGCCCTTCGGCAGCCACCTTGTTGGCCAGTTCGTTGAGTTCGCTAAATCGCGTAAGCGCCTCTTCGCGGGCTGGCGACTTACGCGGTTCACCCTGCAGAACAGTGAATATCTGCGATTCCTGCGACAACAGGCTTTGCAAGCTGTTCAGCAACGGCGGATCGAGAGGCAGCAGCAGTAAACGTTGCAGGGTTTCCTGGATCGCCAAGTGCTGAGCTTCCATCTCCTGCCGCAGTTGCTCTTCTCCCAGCACTTCGAATTGACGCGCCTTGCGTTCCAGAGCGATCAGATCTTCGACCAACAGTCGGCTTCCCTCGGTGGCCCTGACCGAGCGATAGACGACCTGGGCACTCTGCCGGACCAGAGTTCCCATCGACAATTCTGCATTAATCAGCGCCACGATCAGCGGCAGCGAAACAAGAAAAAAGCCGATCAGCACCAGGCTTAAAAACGATTTCGGTCGATAGAAGCGCATGGCACTATCCCGTCCGTCGCAAATATTCGGGCCTAAAGTGGCCAGTCGGTCTCATATCCGGGTGGATAAAAATTTTCGCGGGTGCGATTGAAATAACCGTATTGCAGCCGAGGAACTTCGGCTTTGACCCGATCCATCATGGTTTTCATGCCCAGCCCCTCATCGGCCACGCCCATGGCATCAAGATACATTACCGGATCGATGCTTAAGTTTCGTAATTGAATCAGATCGACCCCGACCTCCTTGACCAACCGCAGCAGCGCCTCGATTTCATCGGCACGGTCGGTTACCCCGGGGAACACCAGGTAATTCAGCATGGTGAACATTCCGGACTGCTTGGCCCGGCGAATCGACTCCATCACCTCGGAAAACAGGTAACCGCGAGGACGGTAATAGGCATTGTAGAAGCGCTCCTGTACCGAGTTGAGAGAGACCCGGATCGAGTCGACTCCGGCCTCGGCCAAACGGTCAATGGCTGCGGGGATCGAGGCATTGGAGTTAAAATTGATGGTCCCGCGCGCCGTCGCCTTGCGCATCTCCCGCACTGCCTCGCAGATGACATCGGTTTGCAGGATCGGATCCCCTTCACAGCCCTGTCCGAAAGAGACAATGGCGTTCTCGGCCTCCTGCAGATGTGGCACCGCCACTTCGCAGAGTTCCTGCACCGTCGGCACAAAGGTCAGTCGCTCCTGGCTCGAAGGGCAGCAGTCCGGCGCTTCCTGCAATGAAATACAGCCCAGGCAACCTGCATTACAGGTCGGTGAGGACGGCAGCGGCGCCTCCCAACGGCGAAAGAAAAGGTTTTTAGCGGCAAAACAATGATAATCGACGGCGCACCGCGACAGCTGCTCGATCAACCGGTTATCCGGATAGGTTTTGAGCGACTCACGCACCAGGGGGTCGAGCTTGCGGTCATCGTAATGTTCGGGCTGCCACTGGGGATTACGGTCGACCTTGGCCGCCGCCACGTAAAAACGTTCTTCCTCCAAACACCAGCCGACCGCGGTGTACGACCAGAGCGGAAGCTGAACTTTCTTGCGGCGATAATCGGCCGCCGGCAGCAGGGTACGCGTATAGCCCGGGGTCATGAAGGCGGAGACCGCCTGGATGTGACCTCCTCCCCAGCTACGCGGCAGACGATCAGCGGTCACCAGCCGGTGGTGGTTCCGATCAAACCCCATCGGCGGGGTATCCGGGATGGTAAAGAGGCGGCTCCCTTCAGGAAGGGGGATCAGCTCCTCGGCCCGCGGGGGGCGCGCCGCAAAGCCGTTCATGCCGGCCATCAACAGTTCGGGGTGTTCGAACACCTCACCGTTCTTATCAGCAACGACGGCGAGAATGGTTTTCTTTGATGTCATGCGGGTTCAGGTTCCTTATAAATGAAAGAATTACAGCAACAGCGAAGCCACTCTACTTAATGAACAAAACCATACCTTTTCAAGTGTCAAAGAATATCACAAACCAGGCAAATGTGAAATCAGCGTCAGCCCGCATTCAATTTCCGCTTCTCTTCACCACCGCCCTCGGTTATTCTTACCGGCATGCGTACTCTCCTGACCACCCTACATAGCAAGTTCATCCATCCCAGCCTCGCCCTTCCCTGCCTGGCCGCATACTGCGGTGCGGAGTGCGGTGAACTGCGGATCCGTGAATTTACCGTCCATGAGCCAAAAGAAAACGTCCTCGCCGCCCTGCTGGCCGAACAGCCGGACGTGATCGCCTTTTCGGTCTACCTGTGGAACCGCCGCGAGACGCTGGAGTTGGTCGATGCCCTGGCGGTCGCCCGACCGCAACTGCGTCTGGTGCTCGGCGGCCCGGAAGTCTCCTTCGATGGACCAGCGCTTTTCCATGCCCATCCCGGCCTCACCGCCCTGATTCGCGGAGAGGGAGAGTTGCCGCTCCGGGCCTTGCTGCACGCCTGGCAACGACAGAAAGAACCTGGCGCCATCCCCCGCCTGCTGCTCCGCACCGGCGACTCTTTGCAAGAGGGGCCTGACGGACCGATACTCGACTCCCTTGACGATCTCCCCTCCCCCTTCGCACTGAACCTGGTCGATCTGACACGGGGCCTGGTCTACCTTGAAACCAGCCGCGGCTGCCCCTATTCCTGTTCCTTCTGCATGAGCGCCCTCGACAATCAGGTGCGCTCCTTCTCAATGAAGCGCATTTACAGCGACCTGTCCCGGTTGATGAACAGCGAAGTGCCGAACATCAAGCTGGTCGACCGCACCTTCAACTACGACGCCCAGCGAGCCCAGGAGATCTTCCGCTTCATCCTCGAACACAACCGTCGCAGCCACTTTCACTTCGAAATTGGCGCCCACCTGCTCGACGAAGCGACCCTGCAATTGCTCGAAACCGTACCCGACGACATGTTCCAGTTCGAGATCGGCGTCCAGTCAACCCTGCCGGCCACCCTCGCCAGCATCGGCCGTAAAGCCCCTCTCGACACCCTGGCCGAAAACGTCCGTCGCCTGCGCCGCAAGGGGAACATCCATCTGCACCTCGACCTGATCGCCGGACTGCCCGGCGAAGGCATTGCCGACTTCCTCGCCTCCATCGACCGGGTCGCGACCTTAAAGCCACACCACCTGCAGATCGAGCCGGTCAAGCTCCTCCCTGGCGCGCCACTGCGCAAGCAGGCCAACCAGCACGGGATCCGCTTCGACCCCAACCCGCCCTACACAGTGCTGTCTACCCCCGACATGAGTTTTGACCAACTCGAACGCCTGCGCGGTATCAGCCGACTGTGCGACCTTGTGTGCAACAGCGAACGCTTCGGCGGCTTCGTCCAGGGTCTAACCAACGCCTGCGGCACCCTCTCGGCCGGCCTCCAAACCATGGAGACCTACTGGCGCCAGGCAGAGCTGTTTCGAAACCCGCTGTCACAGCGCGGGGTCTTTGAAAAAGTTTCGGATTTCGTGCAAGCCGAATTTACCCTGGAGCAGCGCAACGAACTGCTGGACATACTGGCGCGTGATTTCGCCCGCAGCGAGCGCGTCGTGCCCGGCAACGCTCCCGACTTTTTCGACACCGACCTCACACAAGACGAGCAGACCCGTCTCCGACAACAGGTGCGCGACGAACAGAACGCCATCAAGGGACAGGGGATCAAACTACAGCACTTCGCCGCCGTCTTCCACCACCTCCCCGACCTGGCTGGCCGAAGCGTGCGGGTCTTTTTCTACCTGACCGAAACCGCCAGGGGAATGCGGGTCAAAGAGCTTCCGCTGCGGATATAAAGACAAACTCACTTTGTTGGATATACTACCAACCAGGCCTGTTTGTACTATTAAATGACCAATAAGAAAAAAACCTTAACGAAATCGAGGCCCCTCACAACAACATTCGCGAATCTCTTAGTTTGCTGGCCACCCTTCCCGTAAGCGGTCAGCCCATCCCGACGGTGACTATTTATGACTCTGAAACCTAAGCTGCCATTGCTCTTCCTTCTGATGTCCGCCCTGACCACACCGGCATGGAGTGCCCCCCTCGACATCCTTCCCTTCCAGACCAGCAATCGCGGTCCCATGACGCAAATATTCGGGATCCCCTCATCCGGCACAGCCCTCCTCCTCGCCCCGGGCGAAACGGCGGCAGAGTTCGGGGTAGATACCGTGCAAAACTTCAGTCACAACACCAGTGGCGATGAATCGATTTACTTCGATGGCGAAACCTACCGCTTTAATCTGGCACTGCGGAGGGGGATCCTGCCGGGAATTGAAGCCGGAATCGAACTCCCCTATCTGTCTCACCGGGGCGGCTTTCTCGACAGCTTCATCGAAGACTTTCACGATACCTTCGGCATGCCGCAAAATGGCCGGAATGAAACCAAAAAAGACCAACTGCTCTACACCTATATCCGCGACGGAATACACCAGGTGACGGTAGATGAAAACGCCGAGGGGGTAGGCGACATCCGCCTGAACGCCGCCTGGCAGATCAGCCGATCCAAAGAAGGGCCCCAACGGGGCGCCGCGCTGCACGCCTCGCTAAAACTCCCCACCGGCAACAGTGACGACCTGCTCGGCAGCGGCAGCACCGACCTGGCGCTCTGGCTGACCGGAAGCCGCAGCGGCAGTTGGGGCGATACGGGCCTGGCCCTTTTCGGCAGCGCCGGCGTCATCGGGCTGACTGACGGCGAGGTAGCCGAAGAATATCAACGCAACCTGATCGGATTCGCCATGGTCGGCGGTGGCTGGCGCCCCTATTCCTGGATGGTGCTTAAACTCCAGGTCGATGGTCATACCCCCTTCTATGACAGCGACCTGAAAGAACTTGGCGACCTGGCCGCGCTGCTCACCGTCGGCGGCGACCTGGCCCTGAGCGAACAGACTTCTTTGGAGCTCGCGGTCAGCGAGGATATCGTCACCGAAACCTCCCCGGATGTGGTCTTCCGCCTGGCCCTGCGTAGCCATTTTTAGCCGTCGGGCTGAAAAACCAAAGGGGGCTGCCGTCAATTTTCGACAGCAGCCCCCTTCTCTTTACCCCATTACGCTAAAGCAAAAATCCCAACTCCGCTAACAGAGCCTTCCCTGACGATAGGGCCGAATGGGGCAAAACTAATGATGTTAAATCATTATCGCCGTCCCTGTGATGATCGGGACCTCGCAAATGCGAGTCCCCATTAAACAAGGAGTACCATCCATGAAGAGGTTGCCGTTCGCCACCCTGTGCTGTGCCTGGCTATTATGCTGGGGGATTGCCGCCGACGCCGACACCATGCCGTCAACAGCCGCTGAACACGTGGACAGGGGAAATCTTCACGCCCAGGAAAACCAATTTTTTTCCGCTCTGGCTGAATACCAGCTGGCCATCGACCAAGGCCTCCACCATCCCCTGCTCTATCGTAATCTGGCCATCACCTATTCCAAACTGCTGCTTATCAACGACGCCATCACCGCAATGGAACGGGCGGTCGCCCTCGCCCCCGACTCACACCTTTACCAGACAGAACTTGGAATGCTGTACCTGGCCAACCACCGCATGGAGCAGGCCAGACAGGCATTGGTCACGGCTCTGAAGCTCAATCCAGGATTTGAACAGGCGTACTACTATCTTGGGGAGTGGTTTTTTCAGCAGGAAAAATACCAACAAGCCTGGCTAGCCGCCGAATTTACGCAGCAACTGGGCGGGGATGAAGGGGAATTAAGCCGAAAGTTACGTGGTGTTTCCAAACGGCCGACTCTCGATATAAGCTCTTTAGAGAACAGCGACATCTGCCTGCGGCAAATCCTTGTCAGTGATCGAAAGCAGGCTGAAATGCTGCAACAACAGATAACCGCTGGCGTGCCCTTCGATACCCTCGCTCAGCAGTATTCAACCGACAGCAATGGGGCCCGTGGCGGATATTCAGGGCTCTTCCGCCCCAGCGAACTCAACCCGGCCATTGCCGCCGCTCTGGCCGGGGTCAAAGGGTTTGCTCCCCCGGTGATCGTTGAAACCGCAGCTGGTTTTCACTTGGTACAGCGATTGGTCCCCTTCAACGCCAAACACTGGTTCTCCTTATCAGAGACCGAGATGACCGCATCGGCACCTGAAACTCCCGGGGAAAAGACGCCTTCCGTGGGAAACGAAGAGGGCCACTGGCTGGTTCACGTCGGCACCTTCCGCGATCCAACCTATGCCAAGGACCTCCAAAGCAGCCTGGCCCGCCTCGGCTACCGCTGCTTCACCCAGGCCCAGGACAACAGACTGCACGTTATCGCCGGACGCTATATCAGCCAAAAAGAGGCGGAAGCAATAGGAGCCGACCTGTCCAGGCAAGGCTATGACAACTTCATCAGTGGACCTTAAACGTCAACCAACGGCGGTCAATCGTCAGGTACAGCCCTCTTCCACAAAATGTTCAGGGCGCAGGCAGAGAGGTCGCCGAATAAAACGGTTCAGTGTTTGGAAGGACGAAAGGGAATGACTGTGCCGGATAGGGAGTGCCGTTCTTTTTGTGCCTGATAATCGACCGGGTCGGACAAGGCATGGCTGAAATCCTGCACCTGGTTCCAAAACAACTCGACCATCAGGTTCATGCGCGAAACAGGGTCTTTTGCCAAGGACAGCCTGGCGTCCAGACTGAATTGCATACCGTAGGCCCGCCGCCGGTGACATTCAGGAAACCCGGCAATGGTTTGCTCAATGAGCTCCTTGCGCTCTAATTCGAAAAGCTCGGGGTTGCTGCTGGACAGTTCACTGAGACGAGAAAGCTTTCCCTTGAGGGTGAACGCTTCAACATCCATGAGGCCTCCTGAGACTATCTGTAAAGACGTCAACTCACAGACTACCTGCCTTGACAGGTGACTTGAGAAAGGGCCCTGAAAGCCAATAATCCCCCATTAAGTCACACCGACTGGGCCGACGTTTTATGGATATGCATCATTATGCCAAAGATGGGGATATTCACAAGGGGGGCCCTTCCCCTCCCCCCCTCACCGTCCTGTCCACAGCATCTGTGGATAACCCCTTGAACATCTTCTGTGCAAGTCGGGCAACTGTCGAATGAATCGTGGGATTTCTCGCTTTGCTCAGATTACAGGCAAAGCGAATAAGAAATGATTTCAATAAGTTAATAAATAACAATGAGAGGATTTCCGAGGAGAGTCGAGACCGGTCACAACAGGGATTTCCCAGAAACAACCCTCACAGACAGCTCCCCCTTAGGCCTTACCGAGAAACCAGCGCCTTAAGCTCTGCCAACAGGGACGCAATGCTGGCTCGCGTGGCAATGACGCACTGTTCTTCGAGGACGGCGGAAAGTATCGCTTCGGTGGTCAGCGGATTGGCAAGTACCACGCGGAAGACCGTGATGGTATCACCCAGGTAACGTTTCGGTGCGAGTCGGGTGCGCGAAACGAAAGAGATGCCGGCGGCGCGCTGGCGTTTCTGGATAGTTTCGGTGACCCGGTCGAGCAGATGATTGATACGGCGGGAAAATTCATCATCGGCCTGATCCAGAGCCGCTTGCAACCAGGCCGGGCTGTACCGGTAGGTCAAAATATTGAGCTCGGGAGCCGAGATCAGCTCAAAGTCAGGGTGAGCCTCGATCATTTCGGCAAAACGCCGAGCCCGCTCGATCCCCTGATCCATCAGCAGCTCATACCCCTTACGGCCAATGATCGAAAGGCCTGCATGGACAAGCATCGCCATGCCGGGACGTGATCCTTCGAGGGTATGACTCCCTAAATCTTTAGACCCGCGGCGTAGAATGTATGCGGCATGATGTTCGATAGAGGCCAGAGTCGCGGGATCTTTGAAGACCACCATGCCCGCCCCCATCGGAACGTAAAGCTGCTTGTGCGCATCGATGGTGACCGAATCGGCCCGCTCAATACCGCGCAACAGGCCCCGGTAGGTTCTGGAAAAGAGGGTTGGACCGCCCCAGGCGGCATCTACATGAAAGTGGCACCCCTGCTCCGCAGCCAAATCTGCCATCGCCTCCAGCGGATCGACGTTGCCAGTTTCGGTGGTACCGGCGATACCTACCATGGCCAATACGCGAATTCCTTCGCCGCGGAGGCGGCGGTAATGTTCGCGCAGGCTCGGCATATTGATCCGGTTGTTTTCATCGGGTTCCACCGTGATCAGGTTGTCGCGCCCCACCCCCAGCAGATCGACCGCCTTGCCAAGGGAATAATGCCCCCGGCGGGAGACCAACACGGCCAACCCGGCGCAATCAAGATGTTTCAAGGCCTTGACCAACCCTTCGCGGGCGATCCCCCGAAACTCCCCTGAAGGGCCGCACAATCGGTTGCGAGCGGCCCAGAGAGCGGTAATATTGGCGACCGTTCCCCCCGAGCAAAAAGCCCCCAGGGCATGCTGACTGTCATGAATATACTGACGGTAAAACCCCTCGTCGCAGTTATAGACCAGGCGGTGTAGCATGGCCAACACCTGCCGCTCCATGGGAGTGAAGGCCTTGGACGTCTCGACCTTGACCAGGTTCTGGTTGAGGGCGATCATGATCCGCGAAAGGGGCTGCATAAAATAAGGAAGGGCCGAAGTCATGTGGCCAATGAAGCGCGATGACGCGGTATGCACCGACTGGGCAACCAGTTTCTCTTTTATAAATTCGGTGTAGTCCGAAACAAAAGTCGGTTCTTCCGGGATCGTTGAGCTGACAAAATCGCCCTCGATTTCGCTGAGCTTGCGCTCCAGAGCGACCACATGTTTCTGCAGAAAATCGGCGACATTACCAGAAATGGCCTGATCAATGCTGCCAAGGGTAGAATCGGGGGCTTCCGGAACGGTGAAGATCCGGTAGAGATTTTCCAGGCTGGCCTGGGCGGCTTCTCTCGATCTGGGCATAGGTGTCAGCTCATGGTAAGAATAGAGGTTGAGGTCCGCATCGCCAAAACTGCCTGGGCCTGTTGCAAAGGGCCATCAATAAACTGATCTCTTTGTATACAGAACCCCAGGCTTCCTGTCAAATCATACCCTGCGTGCAACCGCGCCTGACACCCCACGAATGAAGCCATCCGCTTCCGGTGCTACTCCAGAGACTCCCCCCAAACCCTATCGATAAAGCGATCACGGCCTGAATGGAATCGGTAAAATTTATAGCGAACCGGGTTTTTTTTGTAATAATCCTGGTGATATTCCTCAGCCGGATAAAAGGGCATCGCCGGCCGAATTTGAGTAACGATCGGTTCATCAAACCGACCCGATACGGCCAATTCCTGTTTCGAAGTCTCAGCCAGTTGCCGCTGGTTTTCGTCATGAAAGAAGATTGCGGTACGATACTGCGCGCCTTCGTCGACAAACTGCCCCTCCGGGTCGGTCGGGTCGATATTACGCCAAAAAACCTCCAGCAGCTCGGCGTAACTTATTTTAACCGGATCGAACAGGATCTGAACCGCTTCGAGATGATTGGTAAGGCCGGCAGAAACATCATCGTAACTGGGATTTTCCTGGGTCCCTCCGGTATATCCCGAAGTGACCGAGATCACCCCGGCGAGTTTTTCAAAGGGGGGTTCCATGCACCAGAAACACCCCCCGGCAAAAGTCGCTTTTTCATTGTTTGTCGGGCTTTTCGTAATAGCCGAACTTTCCTCGCTTGCTGCAGTCCCGGCGACAAACGGAGACAGCAGCAACATCACAACCAGCAGAAAACGTCTCATAATCGGCACCTCCCTGAGCCGGTTTCATTATACCGCGCCTCGGGGCTAAGGCAAAATCAGCGACGGATGATCAACCCGCAACCATAGCGGGGATCGATATCCTCCACCTTCAGTTGACAGAATTCAGCGTCCCAGAGATCCAGACAATAAGCAGCGAAGGCCCCGGCATTCGGCGTGACGGTTTCGAGCCACTGCACCGTCTCCCGACGCAGATCAGCGTCGAGCGCGCCTTCACGACTGACCCTCCCGTGCAGACTGACCAACTCCGCCTGTGCAATCGGCTCCGGTAAAAACTCGCGGCCGAGAATCCGGTTCCCCAGGGCGGTTAGAAAAAAGTCGGAGAGGGTCAGGTCTTCGGCGCTATCAGGCGCACAGCCCGAGAGGTCGAGGTCCTGCGGTGCCGACAGTTCGAAGCCGAGGCGGCCATCGAAGAGCGCCACCTGAACTTCAAGCCGCTCTAGCCATTCATCGGCCAAACGCAGATCTCGCTGGTTCGCGAAGGAGCGATCGCCCCCCCGGTTCTCTTCGGCGATACCTTCGAAAAAGCGCGGTTTCTTGGCGACCAACGCATCGACCATGGCACGAAAGGGCCCATCCAGATAAGGCCCCACCGAAGAAGTGCGCACCTTTTGGGCCCGTTGCTTAAGCCTCAGAGTGAGACTGAAACCGATCCTGAACAGGTTTTCGAGATAAACACCATCAAGCAAACCAGACGCCTTGCGCAGATCGCCGCCGCTGAGATGCTCGAGCGCCATATTCAAATAGCGATAAACATCTTCGGTTGCGCCCTGCATCTGCAGCACGTCACCGACATCAATCCGATCGGCGATCACCACCTTGTTCACCAGGTAGGTCAGCTCCCAGGCGACTTCTTCACGGATGCCGCCGGACAGAATCTCGGCCAGCAGATCTTTCGGGCGAGCGGCGGTAAGGTAGAATCCTGGCGGCTCAACATTTTCGCCCGGCAGTATGCCCATTTTGCGGTTTTCAGGGACAAAACCATCCGGGTCAAGCCAGGCGTACACCGCCAGCGCCTCAAAGGGATCGGGAAAGCCCCGGTCGAGCAAGCGCCCGCGCCGTGACTCATAAACTTCTTCTTCAAGAAGCGATTCCTGCTCCCAGCGAACCGATTCGAGCAGATGCTGATAAAACTCATTATCGGCGCGAAGCAGGATATCCAGCAACGCGCCAACCGTCTTGGCGTTTTCACTGTCACGGTATTCGATTTCGTAGCCACAATCGCGATGCATTGCTTCAATGCGCACGTCATCGTCCTCGATGTCTTCCGGGCCGGCCAGTACGTTGATCTGCTTCTTGATCATCATGACCAGAAGTTGGAAATCAAGTTGGCGATAGGCCTGCATCACCTTCGCCTCGCCTCCTTCGGCCAGAAGAGCCAGCCAATTCAACGCGGTAGCCCCGTTAAAGAGGTCCGCCTGCCAGCAGTCGAGATCGATAAAGGTGGTGAACTGATCAATACTGGCCATCGGTACCAGTTCGGTAGAATCCTGATCACCCAACTCTTTAATCAGCAGGTAGACCTCCTGCGCGGCCATCCGCTGCACCAATGCCTCGGCGTCATCCGCTTCGATCAGCAAGTTGTATTTCTGACTGCCGGTGGCCCGGCGAATAATATCGAGGCGTTCGCTCGCAGACAGCGCGTTGAATTCTTTGGCGGTGATACGCCGCGGTTCGCGCAGCAGCTTCAAATGCCCTACCTGTTTGTCACCGGGCAGTTCAATTCTGCTCATATGCATAAACTCCTGTGGGATCATGATTTTTTAGTGGGGGGAGAGACTTTAATCTGAAAGGAGCCATGAGGTCAAGCAGCATCGACGAAAGTAGCCATCACGGCCAATAGATCCAGGAAAATCCGCATCGGATTCGCCAGCGATTGGTCCCGGCATTCCTTTTCAGCAGAAAGCCCAAAAACGCTTCGGCCGACAAGAGCCGACTCAGGAAATAAAAATAACTTGGCCTTGAATAGAGCTCTCCTCCCCGAAAAAAAATACCCAGGGGAAGATCAAACGTTCTTTACTGACACCAGCACCTGGCGAATCATCCAGCCGATGCAGATCAACCCGGCGATCAGAGTGACAAAAAACATGACCATCGGTGAATACTGGGGCACCACCTGGAGCGTTTCGGCGCGAAAGAAGGGGGCGTGGTAGGCGATGCGCGCCAGATCGCGCAGGACCGCCATGAGAAAGAGCAGCACAAAGGCCAGCCCGGCGGTCAAGCCGATCTTCCGCCGCAGACCGGTGACCAGCACCACCACCGTCAACACCAAAGCGACAACGAAGACCACGGTGGCCAGCATGTTGCGGCCCATGAAGAGCAGCATGATCTCCCGCGGTAAAGACATCAGAAACCACATTCCCAAAAGAACCTGAGCCATGGTCAAATAGGTAAAGGTCTGCATGCCGATACGGCTGGCCAGCTCGGCCACCTGTGAGTCGCGCTGGCGCCAGAAGCGGGCAAAGACCGCCACGGCCAGACCGCCGATGGCAAAGCCGCCAACCACAAAATGCAGAAATCGGGGAAACAGGGTCGGGTCACCCAGATTGAGAAGCGTCCCCGAGGCATTGCGGAAATAGGCGGTCCAGCGGACCGGCTCGAGAGCCAGCGACATGTTGTTGGTGAAGATGAAAGCGATCAACACAATGGCCAGCAGGGCCAGTCCGATGAAAATTGCACCGGCCCGTCCCAGCGAGCGGAAACGAAAATCATACAGGTAGATGGAGTAGTAGGCGAAGATCAGCAGCGGGATCACCGCCAGCCAGAATGCCGCCATCAGGATCGAACTGACGTAGAGAAACTGGCCGTAGAGCACCTGGTTGAAGAGCAGCGGCGCCACCCCGAAGTTAACCGTGAAGGCGACCAGAAAGGGGAGTACCCGGGCCAGCTCAAAGGCCAGCCGGCGCGAGGCGTCGTCGCCGCGCAGACGGGAATAGAGGCTGATACCGGAAAAACCGAGCAGCATATTCATGCAGAGCAGGTGCAGCGGCAGGGTCAACAGCAGCAGGAACTCGAACCAGCCCCAGGCGACCGGGATGGTATCGGGAGTCGGAATAAGGGGATTCATGGTTGACCTCCCTGGGATTTCTCGTAAAGGAACGCTGTCAGATCATCCTTTTCCTGGTCCGAAGCCACCAGCGGCGGCATAGCCGGCTGCAGTTTCTCCAGCATATCGAGAGCGGTACGAATGCGCTCCCGGTCCCAGCCAGATATTTTCGGCAGCACCGGATTATACCCTTCAGCAAGACTATGGCACATGGCGCAATGGGCCTCGAAGACACTTTCCCCGGCATCTTCTTTCGCCATCGGAACGGTCGACCCGCTGGCATTGAGCGAGAAAACGAAAGCGGCCAGCAGGTCTTTTTCCGATGAGGATCCGGCATAATCGGGCATCGCCGGATTCAGGGAGCTCAGCTTGTCGAGGGCCGAGCGAACCTGCTCGAGACTCCAACCGATGGTCTTGGCTTTGATCAACCCTGAATCGTGACAAAAGACACAATTGTCGGCAAACAGTTGCGCCCCCGGCCCTTCCCCGTTGACAGACGCCGGTGCGCTCGCGGCTTCGGCCGGCTTGCCGTGCAGCCCGGTAATGATCCAGGTCGCCAGGGCTCGCATCTCTTCAGGAGTCCCAATAAAGGGCGGCATGAAATAGCGGCGCTGATGGATTGTTTCCAGGTAGCTCAGCATCGCCGGATAGCTGAAGTTCGCCGTCCGGGCGATAATATCGTTATTCATACCGCCGACCGTATGACAGGCGTGGCACTGGTGCTTGAACAGATCCTGGCCGATTTCCAGCAGGCTTTCCTCGTGAAACTCCCGAATCCGCACCCAGCGGGCCGAGCTGAGAAACCCCTGGCGGTTGATATCATCCCCCGCGCCCTTGTAAATGCCGTTGGAATACATCACTTCGTTGACCACATACGGCCGCCTCGCGGCTTCGCGGGTCCACTCAAAAGATCCCATTAAGAGCAGACCGCAAGCCAGCACGACAAAGGCGACCAACCGGTTGTGCAGCGCCGGCATGATAATCGTGAAGACCAGGCTGATCAGCAGGATGGCGATCACCGAATAGAGGCCCCAGTCCAGGGCGCGGGCAATGGTCGGCGAAGCCCCATCCACCAGGGTTCGTGCCGGCTGGGGCAATTGCGACAGGTACCAGAATCCCGAAGGCACCGCCCCGGCCAAAGCAATCAGCACCCACTTGCCGGAAAACCGGGTCATGGCGAACTTGAGGTCGGTATTTTTCTGCCAGGCACAGGTCAGGTAGGCGAAGAGACCCGCCATCATCGCGGCGACAAAAGTGCGAAAAACCAGCGACGGCCAGAAGCTCGGGTTGAAAAAGCCTGACCAGAAATCGCCATCGGCAAGCCACCCTCCCGGGGTCAGCATGAAACCGATGATCCCGTTGATGAGAAAGAGGCTAAACCAGGCCGAGATAAAATAAATCCAGCCGATCACCAGGTGGGTGCGCCGCTCCATACGGTCGAAGGTGTAGAAATAACAAAAGAGGGCGACAATTTCGACAAGAAAAAAGACCCACTCCGTGGCCCAGCCAAAGACAAAATTATGGATCAGCAGCGAAGTGCCGGCCGGCTGCACCAGCGAGATAATGAACCAGATCCCCACCCCCGTCAGCCCGCCGAAAACCATGGTCACCAGCAGGAAAAATTTACTGTGCCCGCGGGTGAAGGCAAGAATGTCAGGATTCTGCTCACGCACCCCCTTGCGCTCGGCCAAAACCAGGTAGAGCCCGCCACCGACAGCAAAGTGGGAGACAAAAACATGGACGATGGCAATCAGCGCAATCAGGGTACTGCCGCCGATTTCCGGCAGATACCAGACGGGATAATTCATGAAAAACCTCCCCGATAGCAATAAAATGAAACGTATCCTGAAAACCAGGATCGACCAGGAGCTCTGATGTTATACCCCACATTCTAAATGTTTAACAGACGAAATGCCACCCACCAGCAAACATTCCCCTTCCCTGCCAGATCGCGGAAACCGGGTATAATTGAAACCGATACTTCTCATTGAAAGGACCATCATGAACCGACTTGTCCTGCTCTGGATGTGCGCAGGCATTATCTTTTGCCCATCAGCTTTCGCCGCTCCCCTCGACTTGCAGGAGTTGATCCGCCAGGTAGAAATCCAGTATCACGGACAGTCGTCCCACGCTCGGGTCCGTATGGAAGTCGCGACCGAAAATTGGCAGCGCACACTGGTTATGGAATCCTGGTCCCTCGAGCGGGATCACTTTCTGACCCGCATCCTGGAGCCGGCCAAGGAACGCGGCGTCAGCACCCTGAAGGTTGAAAAGGAAGTCTGGAACTACCTGCCCAAGGTCGACCGGGTGATTAAAGTGCCACCATCGATGATGGGCGGCTCCTGGATGGGAAGCCACATCACCAACGACGATCTGGTTAAAGGGAGCCAGGTTGATCAGGACTACACCTTTGCCTTGCTGGAGGAGAAGGACAACAGCTGGCGCATCGCCTGCCTGCCAAAACCTGCAGCGGCGGTAGTCTGGGGCAAGCTGGTTTACGAAATCGAGAAGGAGCGCAAACTGCCGATGCGGGTAGAGTATTACGACGAAGAGATGGAGCTGGTGCGGGAAATCCTCTTCGACGATGTACAGACCATCTCGGGGCGGGTACTGCCGCTGCGCATGACCGTGCGCCCCCTCGAGAAACCGGCGGAGCGGACGGTCATGCATTACCAGAAAATCGAATTCGACACCCAGCTGGCCGCGGATTTCTTCTCCCTGCGCACCCTGAAGGCCCGCTGACCATGCTAGTGTCTCTGGCCTTCCGCAATCTCTGGCGCAACAGTCGCCGCACCCTTCTGACCCTTTCAGCGATGGTCGTTTCGTCGTCGCTGCTGATTCTGGCCCTCGGCGTTTTTTCCGGCATGTTCGCCGACATGCTGGCTTCGGCCACCGAACAGTATTACGGGCACATAGTGGTTTCAGCCCAGCATTATCAGGACGACCGTGACATGTTCGCCACTATGGATTCCGACGACCGTCTCGTCGAAAGGCTTCACACCAGACCCGAAGTGCGGGGAGCTTCGCCCCGACTGCGTGCCTTCGGCCTGGTCGCCCATGCCGACAGCACCTACCCGGCCGAACTGCTCGGCGTACAGCCTGTGCAGGAGCAACAGGTCACCAGTTTCAGCCGCCAGTTGGTCGCCGGCCGCTACCTTGCGCCAACAGAGTTCGACGGCGCTCTTGTCGGTGCAGGCCTGGCAAAAAAGCTCGGCCTAAAGCCGGGCGACGAGCTGGTTTTTCTCACTCAAGCCGCCGATGGCTCCATCGGCAACGACCTGCTGAGAGTCTCCGGCATTTTCGAAACCGGCGCCGGCAACCGCGACAACGCCCTGGTTTTAGTCAACCTCCCCTGGCTGCAGAAGGTCTCGGTACTGCCGGGACGCATCCATGAACTGGCGCTGACACTCCACGAGCCGATGCAGGCCAGCGAACTGGCGGCCCGACTGCAGGCCGATCTTCCTGCCGGGCTGGAACTGCATACCTGGGGCCAGCTGCTGCCAGAGATGCAGGAAGTCATCGCCAGCTACAACGTATCACGGCTGAATCTGGTCGCCATTCTCTATGCCGCCACCGGGCTGGGGATCCTCAACACTATTTTCATGTCGGTGTTGGAGCGCACCCGCGAGTTCGGCATCCTCATGGCCATGGGAATGAAGCCCCGTTCGGTGCAGGCACTGGTCCTGCTCGAAACCCTTGCGATGGGAGTGCTTTCGATGGTGCTCGGCGTAGCGGCCGGGTTAGCCATGACCTTGTACATGGAACGAATAGGTGTCGATCTGAGCCCGTACCTGTCCGCCGTCACTTATGCTGGCGGCACCATACTGCCGCGGCTCTCAGCCGCATTTGAGGCGGATAACATCACCATCCCGGCCTTCGCCCTGTTGCTGGTCTCGCTGGTCGCCGGCTATTTTCCAGCCCGACGGGCGGCCCGCCTGCAACCGATCGAAGCGATTCGCGAAGAATAAAGGAAACGTATGGAAATTCTGAATCTGGCCTGGAAGAATCTCTGGCGCAACCGTCGTCGCACCTTCATCACCCTGACGGCGATGGGCCTGAGCCTCTTTCTGCTGCAGACTTTTCACAACCTCTCCTTCGGCGTCTATGCCCAGATGATCGACAGCGGGGTACGGGCCGGCTCGGGGCACATCGCCGTCTATCGCGGCGATTACGCAAAAAGCCGCGACGAAAAACTGAGCTTTGCCGAGAAAGGACTCACCGGGCAGGTCGCCAGCCTGCCCGGGGTACGTCAGGCACTGCCGCGGGTCTATCTGCCGGGGTTGGCCCAATCGAGCCGCGAAAGCCGGGGCATTTTGCTTTTGGGAGTCGATCCGGCCGCCGAGTTGCAGGTCAACCCCTTTTGGAAAAAGCTTGCGCCGGAGCAGAATCTTCGCTCTCAATCCGGGCGCGACGCGCTGGTCGGCGCACGCCTGCTGAAAGAGCTGAAAATCAGGGAAGGGAACAAGTTCGTGGTCACCGTACAAAACCGCAACGGTGAGCTGACCAACGAACTGCTGCGGGTGCGGGGCGTCCTGCACACCGGACTCAAGGACGTGGATGGCAGCATGGTCATGGTCGGCCGTGAACGGGCCGCCGCCATGGCCGGCATCACCGGCGAAATCCACGAACTGGCGATCATCCTCGAGCGAGCCGACGATGAGGCCCGCCTGCTGCCGATCATCCAAAAATTAACAACGGGCCGCCCAGACCTGCACCCTACCCCCTGGGCCGCCGCCATGCCGAACCTCTCCGACGCCATCCGCCTCGATTACGCCAGCCAGAAATTCATCTTTGTCATCATCCTGCTGATTGTCACCATCGGAGTGATCAATACCTTGCTGATGTCGGTGATGGAACGGTTTCGCGAATTCGGCGTCATCCTCGCTCTCGGCGCCTCGCCGGGGCGATTGAGGCGAATGGTACTGGCCGAAGCGCTGATTCTGGGCGTCCTCTCCATGATCCTGGGCACCCTCCTTGGCTGCGCCTCGACCTGGTACCTGGTCCGCCGCGGGATCGACCTGCGCAAACTGGTCCCCGACACCCTGGAGTTCGGCGGCGTCGTTTTCGACCCGGTCCTGCGGGCCGCCTGGGATATCCCCTGGATG
>JBFHFM010000034.1:0-18566 GCA_041583595.1 Trichloromonas sp.
AATGGCGTCACCGGCATTGTCCAGTACCTGCTGATAGCGTTGATCGGCCTGCATTGCGGCTTGTTGCAGGCGAGAGTTCTCTTGTTGCAGCTGAAATTGCTCCCAGCTCAGCAGGCGATTGCGGTGGGCATGCAAGATTCCGGGCGCCAGAAGGACGAGCCCCGGCAAAAGAACCAGATAAAAGCCCCATTGTCCGGTGTGAGGTAGCAGGTGGGTCAGGGGCGGCAGGGCCAAAAGGATGAGCGCAAGTGCACCCATCATTTTAAGGCTGTTTCTGGAAGTGAGCCAAGCCTTGTTCAACATCTTCTGCCTCGTCAGGGAAGGCTGTCGAAAGTGACTCCGGTTCAAGTGGGGGAAGGGGGGCCGGTATTCGGTAATGGTTTTTCGCTTTGTTCTTTGATGTGCCTATGGGCTATCGCTGCCCGGTGCTGTTCGACTGCCGACGCAGCCAGTCGAGGGCCATGCAGGCGGTCAACAGGCGGACGCTGTCGCGGTTTCCGGGGAAGCGGTAACCTTTGACCCGTTCGGTTTCTTTTGTCACCAAAGCAATGAAGACGGTACCTACCGGTTTGGCCGGGGTGCCGCCATCCGGTCCGGCGATGCCGGTGACCGCCAGTCCAAGATCGGTTCCGGCCGCCCGGCGGATGCCTTGAGCCATGGCGACCGCACATTCAGCACTCACCGCACCCTTTTGTTCGAGGAGCGATTCGGCCACTTGCAGCCAGTCTTGCTTGGCGCTGTTGGCATAGGTGACCGCACCCCGCTCGAGAAATGCCGAGGCCCCCGGCAAGTCGGTGAGGAGTTTGGCGATCAGCCCGCCGGTGCAGGACTCGGCCAGTGCCAGAGTCTGACCGGCGGCGGTCAATTGGTGTGCAACGGTGGCTGCCAGAGTGTCGCTGTCGGTGGCGAAGACGAAATCCCCCAGGGTCTGTCGGGCCAATCGCTCGGCCTGCTCCAGGTCAGCCGTGGCGGTTTTTCCCGAAGCTCTAAGTTTGACATGGACAAAGGGAAAGTCAACCCCGAAGGCCACCTTGACTCCTTCCGGCAGGCGCAGGGTTTCGAGCAGGGCTTCTGTCTTGGGCTCCGAGAGACCAAAGACCTTGAGTACCCGTTCGTGCAGAATGTCAGTCGGAGCCGCTTGCCGTTCAAGGGCGGGGAGGACCGAGAGCTCAAGCATGGCGGTCATTTCCATCGGCACTCCCGGCAGAAAAAAAGTATCGCAGTCCTGATGACAGAGCCTGAATCCTGGCGCCGTGCCGTTCGGGTTGGGGAGGATGATCGCGCCCTGTGGCAGTCTGGCCTGTTTGTCGTTGCGGGGATGCATGGTCATCCCGAGACGGGCAAAGTGACGATGGATCTGTGTTAAAGCCTCGGGGCTGGTTTCTTGCGGACGGCCGAAGGCGACAGCGGCCGCCTGGGCGGTCAGGTCGTCAGCGGTCGGCCCGAGTCCACCGGTAACAATCAGGACGTCTCGCTGGCGGGTAAGAAAGCGCAGAGCTTCGACAATGTCGCCTTCTAGATCCCGTACGCTCAGCGAGTCGCTTACCGCAAAGCCGCGCGCTGCTAATCGGCGGGCGATAGCCGCCGTGTTGGTGTCGGCCATTTCACCGTTAAGCAATTCGTCGCCGATGGTCAAAATTGAGATGGTCAGCCCCATGTCAGACTCCCGTTAATAACTGCAGTGTCCACAGCAGCAGGCGCAGGGCAATGGCCCCGTAAATTCCAGCCGCTACATCGTCCAAAACGACCCCGTAGCCATTTTTAAGGCGCTGATCAAACCAGGAGGCCGGCGGCGGTTTAACGATATCGAACAGGCGGAAGAGGAAAAAACCGAGGGTCGCCGTTTGCCAGGAAAAGGGAAGAAAGGCCACGGTGACCAGGTAGCCGACCAGTTCGTCGATGACGATTCGCCCGTCGTCGACCACCCCATAGATTCTCCCGGCGGCCCCGGCAGCCCAGAAAGAGAGAAACAACAGGCCCGCCCAGGTGATCAGGTACAGCCAGGCCGGAAAGCCGCTTAGCAGGTAGAATACGGGGATCCCGGCCAGGGTGCCAAAGGTGCCGGAAGCGATCGGGGCGTAGCCGAGCCCGGCGTTGCTGGACAAAAATAAGATAAAACGGCGCATTCGGAAGTCCAGTGATTAGTGATTAGTTATTGGAAGTTAAATCAGCGGTCGCCGCTCGTTCCACCATCCGCATCACCTCCGACAGTGGTCGTCCCGACGACATGGACAGAGTGCGGCAACTGTCGAATTCGGGGGTGATACGCATCAGGTCTTTTCCATCATAAATCAGTTTGACCTGCGCCTCACCGAGTTCGGTTATGACGGTTGCTGCTTCGCGACGCAGTTTGAGGCGGTCGCAGGTGGAGAAGCGTACGCCGATCGCGCTGCTTTCATGCAGAATCAGGCGCGACAGCGATTCAGCATGTTCCGCTTGCGAGACTACGGTTAATCGCACGGCGGGCCGGTTCTTCTTCATCTGCAACGGGGAGTAGGCGACGTCGAGGGCGCCTGAGGCCAGTAATTGTTCCATCAGGTAGCCGAGAACTTCAGGGGTCGAGTCGTCCAGATGGGTTTCAAGTACCGTGACGCAGTCACGTTCCAGCCCGGCGCTTGCGTCGGTCGTCCCCACAATGCCGCGCAGCAGGTTGGGGCGGTCGGGCAGGTCGCGGCCGCCGACGCCGTAGCCGATGCGTTCAATGGTCATTGCCGGCAGTGGGCTGAATTTAGCGATTTCAGCGGCAATCGCGGCGCCGGTCGGGGTGACCAGCTCTTTGTCGCAGTGCCCGTTGACTACGGGCAACCCCTTGAGAATTTCGAGGGTTGCCGGGGCGGGGAGAGGGATAGCGCCGTGGGCGCACTGGACACTGCCGTGGGACATGGGCAGCGGGGCGCAGATGACCTGCTCAATGCCAAGGAGTTCAAGGCCGATGGCGGCGCCGACAATATCGACGATCGAATCGACCGCGCCGACTTCATGAAAGTGGACGCTTTCGATGGCCAGGCCATGGACCTTCGCTTCGGCTTCACCGACCCGGCGGAAGATGCGTCGCGAGCACTTTTTGGCCGCTGGCCAGAGGTCGGATTCTGCCAGCATGCGATCGATGGAAGCCCAGGTGCGATGGTGGTGCTGCTCGTCGATGGCCACTTCGAGCCGTGCTCCTTGGATCCCGCGGCGGGATTCACGCCTGGCGGCCAAGGTGTAGCCGGTGACGGGCAGTTTTTTAAGTTCGGCTTCGAGGGTATCGAGGTTGATGCCGAGATCAAGCAGCAGGCCGAGAAACATATCGCCGGAGATACCGGCAACGGGGTCGAGGTAGAGAACTTTCATGGTTTTTCAATCCGGTTGATGCGGGCGGCGGCAAAAGCAGCGCCGAAGCCATTGTCGATGTTGACTACGGTGACGCCGCTGGCACAGGAATTGAGCATGCCGAGCAGGGCGGCCACTCCGCCGAAGGCGGCGCCGTAGCCGACCGAAGTGGGGACAGCAATAACCGGCACCGAAACCAGACCACCGACGACCGAAGGGAGCGCCCCTTCCATGCCGGCCACCACAATGATCACGGCGGCGTCACGTAACTGGTCGCCCATGGCCAGCAGTCGGTGGATGCCGGCGACACCGACGTCGATGATTTCGACCACCTCATGGCCGAGCATGCGGGCGGTTATGGTGGCTTCGCGAGCGACCGGGATATCCGAGGTGCCGGCGCAGATCACCAAAATTTTGCCGCGGGTGGCGATGTCCGGTGGATGCTGTTCAAGGCAGAAGGTGCGGCTGTCGCTGTCGAAGCTACCGTCGGGAAAACGGGCCAGGAGCGGCTCGGCTTTTTCCCGATCGATGCGGGTGATCAGGATATTACTCCCTTTCTCGACCATTTTCTCGACAATAGTGAAGATTTGGCTGGCGCTCTTGCGCTCGCCAAAGATGACTTCAGGGGTTCCCTGGCGCAACTCCCGATGGTGATCGATCATGGCCACGCCGATATCCTCAAAAGGAAGGGTACGCAGTCGGTCGATACCGTCAGCCACCGAGAGGCTGCCGTCGCTGATGGATTGCAGCAGGTCTTTAAGTTCGTTTGGGTTCATGGTCTCTCTCGTAGCAATGTGGCGGTCATTTTATCAGGGGACGGTCGGGTTGCAAAGCAGGCGGCGGTATGTTCTTTCAGACCACCTTCAGGAAGTTGTGGCTTCGGATAAATAGAATTCTGCGTTGGGGTTGGCACCGTCCGTGCAGAGATTTGCATAAAGCGATGTATGACGGATTGAAATCTAATTGAAGATGTGTCTGCGCTAATTATCCTGCCCGGACCAGAGGGTGATCGGGGATAAGGAGGAAGCATGGGATTGAATATTGAAGAGACAGCGACGCTTCGGGATTTTGGTACCTCGATGGTCACGGCGATTTCTTGCGAAGAAGCAAGCCTGTTACGTATTGACCGATTGCGGACTTTTTCTCGCAAAGGCTTGTGGGGGATTACCCTGTTCATGGCTCTCAGTGCCCTGGTGTATGAGTTTGTCGGGACTCATATCGTGATTCCGACCGAGGTTTTCGCCGTGCTCGGAGCTGCGCCGCCAGTTTCGCTAATTAGTCTGGCACTGGTGGTCTACTGTTTTTCGGCGCTTATCCTGGCTTTACCACGCATTGTTGATGGCAGTGATTGCTATCGTGGCTGGTCGGTTTTAGCTTATCTGACTGTTTTTTATGGTTTTTATTTTTATGCCCAGGCGCTGACCATCAATTTCTGGGCGGTTTTTGCCGCAGGAGCGCTCCTGTTGTCCCTTGAATACATAAGTCTCTTGATCTACTGCCGTCAGGAAATCCGGCGGGAACAAGAATTTTTGAACTCTGTTTCCAAACGGAATTTCTGCTGTTAGCTGTTGATAATAAGTAGGATTAAATTGTGGTCTAATCGCGACCCCCTTCTGGCAAAACACCGAATTTCGGTGATGCCGGGAGGGGGTTTTCTTTTATGCCGAAGCGACTTTACGAATATTTAAAGGGCTGATATCCAACTATATGGCGCTGAAATGGCTGGCCTTAGATGCACACGCGCAGGATCTGCTCGAGATCGGTCAGGCCCTGGAGTACTTTTTCGATGCCGTCCATTTTAAGAGTTTTCATCCCTTCCTGCAGGGCGAGGGTGCGCAGTTCTTCGGCTGAAGCCTCATGCTTGATCGCTTTCTTAAGGGCTTCACTGCCGATCAGCAGTTCATGTATCCCTATTCGCCCAGAATAACCGGTTCCTTCACATTGATCGCAGCCTACTTTACACATCAGGGATAATTCGTTGGAGTATTCGGGGAGCTTGTGGTGCTCAAACCAGGTTTTGCCGTATTGGCTGATCAGTTCATCGTATTCTTCCTGGCTCGGATGATAAGCCTCTTTGCATGCGGAGCAGAGTTTGCGGGCCAGGCGTTGGGCCAGTATTCCGATGATAGCTTCGGCGAAGTTGACCGGGTCCATCCCCATTTCGATCAGGCGTACGACTGTTTCCGGAGCGCTGTTGGTATGCAGGGTACTGAAGACCAGGTGCCCTGTAAGGGACGCTTCGATGGCGGTTTTGGCTGTTTCGGAGTCGCGCATCTCGCCGATCATGATGACATCGGGATCGGCACGCAGAAAGGAGCGCATGGCGGCCTGAAAGGTGAAGCCGATCTTGGCATGTACCTGGACTTGACGCAGGCCAGCCTGGGTGATTTCGACCGGGTCTTCGGCGGTCCAGATCTTGCGGTCGGGGGTGTTGATATGGGCCAGCGCCGAGTGCAAGGTGGTGGTTTTTCCTGAACCGGTGGGGCCGACGCAGAGGATGACCCCATAGGGTTTGGCCAGACACTCCTTCATGCTTTTTAAATTGGCTTCCGAGAACCGCATTTGATCGAGAGGCAGGGCCTTGGCCCCGGTAAGGAGGCGCAGAACCGCGTCCTCCTGTCCGCCGACCGAGGGGGTGATCTCGAGGCGGAATTCGAGATTGCGGTTGCCGGAGCGGATCAGGATCTTGCCGCTCTGGGGGCGACGGTGTTCGGCAATGTCGAGCCGCGACATGATCTTGAGTCGGGAGATGATGGCATGCTTGTAGCTGGCCGCGATCTGATGAGCGACACGGCAGACGCCGTCGATGCGGTAGCGGATACGGAAGGGGGCGCTGCCGAAGCCAGGCTCGAAATGGATGTCCGAAGCTCCCTTCTGCTGGGCGTCGAGCAGAATGTTGTTGACCAGGCGGATGATTTGCGAATCGGCTTCGGAATATTTTGAATCTTCCAGCTCTTCTTCGACGGTAACGACTTCTTCGGCCAGTTCACCAATCAGCGCTTCAACCTCGTCTTTGACCTGAACGTAGTGTTCCTCAATCGCTTTGGCAATATTGGCGCGGGTTGAGACCGCCAGTTCGATGCGGCAGTTGGTGTTGAAGCGCAGGGTGTCAGGAAGCGAGGGGTCGGTTGGTGACGAAGTGACCACCAAGAGAAAATCTTTTTTCTTGTCCAGGGGGATGACCTGCAGGCGGGTAGCCATTTCGGCGGTCATGGCGGCCAGTGCGGCTGCTGTCGGCGGATTTTTTTTCAGGTCGATGTAGCGCATCCGGAACTTTTCGGCCAAAGCCATCAGCAACTGTTCTTCGGTGATCAGCTTGCGCTCGATGAGGAGTTCTCCTATGCGTGTTTTCTTGCCGGCTTTTTGGCTGGCGATGGCGTCCTCGACCTGTTTTCGGGTCACCAGGCCGGCGGTCACCAGAATGTCGCCGATGCGGGCTTTTGCCAGCGATTTGCCCTGATCTTCAGCGCTGGCCACCGTTTGGTCGATGGTCTCCTGTGGGATGTTATTCTGCTCGGCGAGAATCTCGCCAATCCGCCGGGTGCGCAGTTTTTGCTGCTCTTCGAGGGCCGCCTTCATGTCGGCGGCAGATACCAGCCCTTTTGTTTCGAGAATATCGCCCAGTAATTTTCGGTTTTTGCGACTTTTGATGGCATGATTGCAGAAAAAAAACCGCGCCCAGGGGCCGCCGGTGTCGACCGGGATGGCGTAAAAGCCGATGGCCTGTTCTTGCTTTGGCGGAATGTACACCTGGTAGGTATCGCCCGTGACGGTTTCCAGCTCTTCCAGCGAGTCGAGTTTGGCCGGCGGCAGGTCTTTGAAGTCTTTTCCCCGGTGAAAAAGGATGCAAGTCAGGTCGAAGAGGGGGTAGGTGAGGCGAATGTCGGTGCCCGACAGCAGTACCTCGATTTCGTTACTGGCGGGCGAAAAGGACCCTGCCAGGGCCGCTTCAACGTCTTCCCCATCCATGAATTTCAGGGTCAATAACTGTTGGTCCATTTAATCTTCTGCCCTTGTTGGTTGGTGCCGAATAATCAAGGTGCGGTCAATACTTGTTTGAGCGCATCAACTGTTGGTCATCCTTGCGGACTTTATCGGTTTCGTCAATCGCTTTTTGGGGTTACGGCCGCTCGATTTTGCTGATAAATACTTCGCGGGGGCGGCTGGTGCCGTCTGAAGGGCCGACGATCCCTTCTTGCTCCATCTTTTCGATCATTCGAGCCGCGCGGTTATAGCCGAGCCGCAGCCTTCTTTGAAGCATCGAAATCGATGCCTGGCGTGACTCGGCGATGATGGCCAGCGCCTCGTCCCACTTTTCGTCGTATTCTTCCTCGCCGCTGTCGGTGCTGCCGTCTCCGGATGGGGGCGTGGTGAGAATCGATTTGTCATATTCGGGTTCTCCCTGTTTCTTGAGAAAATCGACGACCCGCTGCACTTCGATTTCAGAGACAAAAGCGCCGTGGACCCGTTGTAATGCCCCGGTTCCAGGGGGCAGGTAGAGCATATCGCCCATCCCCAGCAGGGTTTCGGCCCCCATGGAGTCGAGGATCGTGCGGCTGTCGATGCGGGAAAAGACCTTGAAGGAGATCCGGGTTGGAAAGTTGGCTTTGATCAGGCCGGTGATAACGTCAACCGAGGGTCGCTGAGTGGCCAGGATCAGGTGGATGCCGGCGGCTCGGGCCATCTGTGCCAGGCGCGCGATCGACTCTTCGATTTCGCGGCCGGCTACCATCATCAGGTCGGCCAATTCGTCGACGATAACCACGATGTAGGGGAGGTGCCCGTGGTCAAGCTCTTCCCCTTCGGCGATGGTTACCGGCGGCAGCTCCTCGTCTTCGGATGGATCGATGACCTCCACAACGACTTTTTCCTGGGCCTTGAGCTTTTCTTTTTCTTTTTCTTCCTTGGCGATCTTCTTATTGTATCCGTCGATGTTGCGCACGCCCTTGTCCGACATCAATTTGTAGCGCCGTTCCATCTCACGCACTGCCCAATTGAGGGCCAAGGCGGCTTTTTTCGGATTGGTCACCACCGGCAGCAGCAGGTGGGGAATCCCCTCGTAGATGGAAAGTTCGAGCATTTTCGGGTCGACCATAATGATGCGCACGTCTTCGGGGGTGGCCCGGTAGAGGAGCGACAAAATCATGGTGTTGATAGAAACCGACTTGCCGCTGCCGGTGGAGCCGGCAACCAGCACATGTGGCATCTTGGCCAGGTCGGAGACCACGGTGTTGCCGAAGATGTCCTTACCCAGGGCCATCGGCAGTTTGCCCCCGGTTTTCTGGAACTCTTCCGACTCGAAAATTTCCTTCAGGTAAACCGTTTCCCGTTCTTTATTGGGAATCTCGATGCCGACCACGCCGCGTCCCGGAATCGGCGCGACGATGCGGATCGACAGGGCGCGCAGGGCCATCGACAGGTCATCGGACAGGCCGGCAATCTTGTTCACCTTGACCCCCGGGGCTGGGGAGAATTCGTACATGGTCACCACCGGGCCCGGCTTCACTTCGACCACTTCGCCGTCGACGTTGAAATCCTTGAGTTTGCTTTCAAGGATCTTGGCGTTGGCCATCAGTGCTTCACGGTCGACCGGTGGCGGGGCTTCCCCCTCATGGTCAAGTAGAGACAATGTCGGTTTATGGTAGTTGCCCGAAAGTTCGAGAAAGTCGAAGGCCTCTTGTTCGGGGGGCGCATCCGCCTTTTTTTTCTTCTTGGATTGCGCCTTGGTCTGTTCTCCCAGCATTTTGGGTTCGGGCGCGACGATGAGTGGGGCCTTGTCGACTCGTTCTTTGCGTTGTCTGGCACGCTGCTCGCGGCGGGCGATGCGACTCTCCCGGTTTCTTTCGAGCCGGGTGCCGAGCAGGGAAAAAATGCCTTCAAGGAAAAGGACAAAAGAAAACCGGGCACTGAGCATCAGCGAGACCAGAAAGAAGACCAGCAGAAATATCGTGGCCCCGGTAAGGTTTAAATAACGGGTCAACGACTCGGCTAGAATCCGGCCGGCGCCACCGCCGGCTTCGTTGATGCGCTGGCCAAAGAAGTGGATTTCATTGAATTTCAGAGAAATCAGGCCGGCCATCGAAAGTATCAGCACCAGCAGAGCCCCGCTCTTGTATAACCGTACTTTCACTGAGCGGAATTTGAGCATCCGCCAGGCAAACAGAAAACAGGCGAAGGCCACAATGAAGGAGACGAGCCCGAGCATCTGGATCAGCAGGTCGGCCAAGTTGGCTCCGACGACACCTCCCCAGTTATGCACCGTTCCAGAAGGCAGGTTATTGTTGAATGACGGGTCGTTGTTGTGGAAGGAAAGCAGGCTCAATAAAATGAAGACACCGCTTGCCAGCCAGAAAACCCCGGCGATTTCTTTTTTTAGATGTTCCCGGACCAGAGGCGGGTTGGGTTCGCTCATCATCGCTTCCGTTTAAAAAGTTAGGGCAAAAACGACCGTGCCCGCCACCCAGCAATAGACGGCAAAGGCGAGCAGTCGGCGTCGACGGATGATTGCCATCAGAAAATGAATGGAGAGCATGCCGGTGATAAACGCGACGCCGGTGCCAGCGAGGTACAGAGGGACCTCTACTTCTGTTACGCTCTGCAGGTGGCGCAGCGACAACAGCGCGGCGCCGAACACTGCAGGCAGTGCCAGTAAAAAGGAGAACCGGGCTGCCGTTTCGCCGTCGACGCCTCGCAACAGCAGGGCGGCAATGGTCGAACCGGAACGTGAGATGCCGGGGATGATGGCACATCCCTGCACGGTACCAACCACCAGCGCGTCGACCAGATTCAACTCTCCTTCACGGCGGGTTCCGCGGTTGAATTTTTCTGAGACGAACAGGAGGGTGCCGGTGACCAGTAGCATCAGCGCGACCATCGGGATATTTTCGAACATGCTCTCGAAAAAGTCTTTAAAGGTGAGTCCGATCACCGCAGTTGGCACCGATCCGACCAGCAGCAGCGTCAGCAGACGGCGATAGAGTTGGGCTTCCTCCCCTTTGCGGAAGGGGGAGGCGAGGAGGTTGCCGACCTCGCGGCGAAAATAGAGAACCACCGCCAGCATGGTGCCCAGGTGCAGCAGGATGTCGAAGAGGACACCCGGTTGGTCAAAGCCCGGCAAGAAATGCTGGGTGATCGCAAGATGCCCTGAAGAGGAAACCGGCAGAAATTCAGTAAGGCCCTGGATGAGCCCGAGAAATATCGATTGCAGCAGAGTCATGAAAAATCCTTGATTACATTATTTGTCCGTAGGGGGCGAACCTTGTGTTTGCCCATTCCTGGTTTCCCCGGACAAGGGCGAACACAAGGTTCGCCCCTACAGTTCTAATATGACCGGCATGATCATCGGTCGGCGTTCGATGGTGCGGTTAAAATAACGACGCAGTCCCTTGCGTACTTCGACCCTTAGTTCTTCCCAATCGCTGATGGCCGCCAGGCTGTGTTCGGCCAGGGTCTCGCGGACGTTCTGGCGGGCCTGCTCCAGAAAATCGCCGCTCTCTTCTTCGGGGACGAACCCTTTGGTGAGAATTTCTGGTCCGTAGAGAATTTCGCCGCTTTTCTGGTTAATCGCCAGAAAGACCACGACCATGCCGTGGTTGGCCAGGTGGCGGCGGTCGCGCAGTTCCATGGTGCCGACGTCACCGACCCCTTTGCCATCAACGAAGACCCGGCCGTGGTCCAGGCGCTCTTCGAGACGCAGACCGTTCTGCGAGATCACCAACGGCTGGCCGTTTTCCAGCACCACCGCGTTTTCCTGAGCGACCCCCATGCGGCGAGCGAGTTGGGCGTGTTTGACCAGATGTCGGTATTCGCCGTGGATCGGTACGAAATAGCGGGGCCTGGTCAGGGAATGAACCAGTTTAAGCTCTTCCTGGCTGGCGTGTCCAGAGACGTGAACTTCGCTGGTCGTTTCGTAAAAGACCTCGGCGCCGCGACGGTAGAGATGGTTGATCAGGTCGGAGATGGCTTTTTCATTGCCGGGAATAAATTTGGACGACAGTATGACCGTGTCTCCCGGCTCGAGTCCGAGTTGCTTATGATCATCCATGGCGATGCGCGACAGCGCTGACATCGGTTCTCCCTGACTTCCGGTCGTGATGACTAGCACCTGGTCACGAGGAATGTCCCGCAGGTCACGCAGGTCGATCAGGGCTGAATCGGGAATATTCAGGTAACCGAGTTTGCGGGCGATGTCGGTGTTCGAGACCATGCTGCGGCCGTTGATCAGGATGCTGCGGCCGCTGTCGACCGCCGCATCGACCACCTGCTGGATGCGGTGAATGTTGGACGAGAAGGTTGCCACCATGACCAGCCCCGTGCATTGCGGAAGAATCTGCGCAAACGCCTCGCCGACTACCCGTTCGGAGAGGGTGAATCCCTCTTTTTCGACGTTGGTCGAGTCGGCCAGCAGAAGCAGAACCCCTTCTTCACCGCAGGCCGCCAGTCGAGCCAGGTCGGTCGGTTCGCCGTCGACCGGGGTCTGGTCGAGCTTGAAGTCGCCGGTATGTACTACCGTTCCAGCC
Organism: Trichloromonas sp.; assembly: GCA_041583595.1. GTDB lineage: Bacteria > Desulfobacterota > Desulfuromonadia > Desulfuromonadales > Trichloromonadaceae > Trichloromonas. The sequence continues at coordinate 11,832 of JBFHFM010000034.1, forward strand.
GGAGTTCGGATAATCAGCCCGGCGCCGTCGACGATGGAGTGGGCGGCTCGGTAGAATTCTACGGCAAACGGCCCCAGTTGCACGATCTGGCGCGGTTTAACCGTTTCCAGAGTCGCACGTCCGGTCAGATGGTGTTCTTCAAGTTTGTTGTGCAGCAGGCCCAGAGTCAGCCCGGTGCCGAAAATTGGCGGACAGCCCAGCGCCTCATATAAAAATGGGATCGCTCCGATGTGGTCCTCGTGGCCATGTGTCAAGGCCAATCCGCAGATATCCTCTTCTCGGCCGGCCAGTGCCGAGATGTCAGGGATGACCAGATCGACTCCCATCATATAGGCTTCAGGAAACATCAAGCCGCAGTCGATGAGCAGGATCTTGCCACGGCATTCGATGGCCATCATGTTCAGGCCAATTTCACCCAGTCCTCCCAGTGGCAATACTCGCAGGGCATCCGGGTGCAGGGGCGGGGCCTGTGCCAGAGTGCTCATGCCGCCTCCCCAAGCGTTGTGGCGATTTGGTTGTGTACTTGTTTCATCAGCGAGTCGCGGTCTGTGGTTCGTAGCCCGGCACTGTCGATGGCAGGCAGAATCGTTACCGCGATGGTTCCGCCGTGGATTCTGGCGCTGTTTTTGGACATCACGTTGTAGCTGCCACTGATGGTGACGGGCAGTATCGGTACCTGTGCCTTAAGAGCCAGCATGAAACCGCCCTTTTTGAAGTCTTGCAGCTCACCATCCGCTGAGCGGGTGCCTTCGGGGAAAATAATCACCGAGGTGCCGTTTTTGATGCGGCAGGCCGCTTCATTCATGCTGTGGATGGCTTTTTTGCGGTTCGAGCGATCCAGCGGGATGTAACCGCAGCGGCGCATGGCCAGACCGAACAGCGGGACCTGGAAGAGCTCTTCTTTGGCCAGCCAGCGGAACTGCCCCGGCAGCCCGGCAAACAGGGCCAGAATGTCGAAATTGCTCTGGTGATTGGACATGTAGATAACGGCCTGGTTCGGTTGCAGGTGTTCTTGGCCCGTCACAGTGAGTTTCACTCCCGCCAGCTTCAGGCTGACCCTGGCCCAGAGGCGGGAGTAGTTGTGCAGGTAGTCAGGGTTGATGAAAGAAAGAGGGACACCGGTGAATATGACGAACAGGGTCCAGGGAATGAATGTGGCAAAATAAAAAAAAGTGCGAACCATTAATGATCTCCGCAAGCTGTTGAATTTGTCAGTTTACGGGGTATCCCAAAGGTAGTCAAACCTTTTCCTGGCAAGGATCGTCGGGGTGGGCTGCAAGAAAAAAACATCAGTTTTCCCAGGTCGGGCTTTGCAGTCGGCTTATGAAAAGTCCGCCAGGATTTCGGGATTAATCCATGACCAGGACTGCTGCTCCATCGAGGTCGCCGTTACGCAGGCGGTCCAGGGCTTCATTGGCTTGGTGCAAGGCAAAGGTTTCGATTTCGGTATGTACCGGCACCCGGTGGGCGAGGTCGAGCAGCTCTTCGCCATCGCGGCGGGTCAGGTTGGCGACCGAGCTGAGCTTGCGCTCTTCCCACAGCAGCTGGTAGGGAAAGCTCGGGATGTCACTCATGTAGATGCCGCCAGAGACAACGTGTCCTCCTTTGTCAGTGGCTTTCAGTGCCGCAGGGATCAACTCGCCGGCTGGGGCGAAAATCAGCGCAGCATCTAGAGGATGAGGTGGTAGCTCGGTCGAAGCGCCGGCCCAGGTTGCACCCATCCGGAGAGCGAACTCCTGGGCCGTGGTGTCCCCTTGGCGGGTGAATGCGTAGACTTTCGTCCCCTGGTGAACCGCGATCTGGGTAACAATATGAGCGGCGGCGCCAAAGCCGTAGATGCCAAGATGCTCGATGTTGGTTCCGGCCAGACGATAGGTACGGTAGCCGATCAGTCCAGCGCAGAGCAACGGGGCGACGTTCTTGTCGTCAACTCCGGGGGGCAGGTGAAAACAGTAGCGTTGGTCGGCCACCGTGTACTCGGCGAAGCCGCCGTCGATGGTGTAGCCGGTGAAGCGGGCATTTTCGCAGAGGTTTTCCTGGCCCTTGCGACAGTAGCGGCATTCACCGCAGGTGTAGCCCAGCCAGGGGACGCCGACCCGGTCGCCCACGCGGAAACGGGTGGTTTGTTCACCGGCCTGAACTACGGTGCCGACGATTTCGTGTCCGGGGATAAGTGGCTGTTTCGGTTGGGTCAGTTCCTGATCGATAATGTGCAGATCGGTACGGCAGACCCCGCAGGCGTGCACCCGGATCAGAAGTTGTTCCGGAGAAGGTTCAGGGATCGGCAGTTGTTTTAATTGCAGGCGCCGCTGGCCGGCGTCAAGCACCATGGCCTGCATGCTGACGGGAAGCTTCATTGCGCTATCTCCTTATGGGGACCTCGTGTCCCCGTAGAAAATTGTTTGGCTCTAAAATGGTTCTCTCTCCCCCTCTCCCCTCCCATTAAAGCAGGGGAGGCCGTGCAAGCAGCTGACTGATATCGTAAAAATAAATTACCCGCACAGGGCGCTTGTTCAGATTGGGACGTCGTCAACGGAATCGGCGGCACCATCGATGGCATCGTGAATGCTGTTACCGGCACCCGGAACAATTGAGATGACTGCTCCACCGACACGCAATGGCACTGAGACCAGCTTGGTGAAGAGACAGCCGCTCAGCTGACTGGCGAGAAGCAACAGAATCAGGATTTTGAGGTGTTGCATAAGAGCTCCTTGGGTTTTGCAGACGCGCAGATTTAACGGCTTACGCTGGTACTGGCCGGGACCGCTCGCTTGAAGGCCCAGGCTTCGATTTTTTTGATCTGCTCGGCCATGGTGACCGACAGGGGGACGGTGCGACTGATCGCTTCCATAATATCCTGCTGGGTCATGCCGCGGTCCTGAGAGAGGGCCTCGAAGCTGGCGCTGGCGATGGCCTGTTCGATTTCGGCACCGGAGAAACCCTTGGCCGAATGGGCAAGCATCGAAATATCGAAGGGGTCGGGCTGAAAGTTTCGCTTGCGCAGATGGATGCGGACGATGTCCTCCCGCTCGGTCAGACCCGGCAGGGCTACGTAAAAAATTTCATCGAAGCGTCCCTTGCGCAGCACTTCGGCCGGCAGCATTTCGATGGCGTTCGCGGTGGCGGCAACGAAGACCGGGTGTCGTTTCTCCTGCATCCAGGTCAAGAAGTAGCCGAGGACCCGTGAGGCCGAGCCCCCTTCGGCTTTGAACCCCTGGTTGGAGATGCCCGACTCCATTTCGTCGATCCACAGTACGCAGGGAGAGAGGGCTTCGGCCGTTTTACAGGCCTTGCGCAAACTGCTTTCCGGAGAGCCGAAAGTGCCCTCATAGACGGTGGCCATGTCAAGACGGATCAGCGGAAGTCGCCAGCGGGAGGCGATGGCTTTAACAAAGAGGCTCTTGCCGCAGCCGCTGATGCCCATCACCAGAACGCCACGGGGGAGGTTGCGGCCCGAAGACAGGCCGTCGGCTCCGAAGGCCTTTTCCCGTTTTTCCATCCACGATTTGAGATTTTCCATGCCGCCGAGATGGTCAGCGGTGACGTCGTTTTCGACAAACTCCATGATCCCGCTCTTCCGCAGTACCTGTTTTTTGGTACGGAACAGGGCGGCGATTACATCGTCTGTTCCTCCCCCCCTGGTGACCCGGGCCAGCCGCAGTGCCCGATCGAGGTTTATCAGATCAAGTCCCTGAGCAGCGACGACCAGGCGGTTGATATCTTCTTCGGTGGCCAGCAGTTGTTCGAGGGTCGGATCCCGGTCGCGATTCTTCTCGAGAAATGTCTGAATTTCCTTGCGATCCGGTAAACCGTGATCGAGCAGCAGAAAATCTTCTCGCAGCGCCGGTGGAATATCCGGTTTGGGCCCGAGAAAGACCAGGGTTTTGCCGGCGGGGCGGCGGACCGCAGCGAAATCTTTAAGGGTGCGTTGAATGTAGGGGTTGTCGTGCCAGAACCAGTTGAGGTCTTTAAATATATAGATGCCGGGTCCGTCCTGCTCGACCGCCCAGCAGAGAGCGTCAAGGGGGGCGCTGGTGGTTTCTTTTCCGGGAATACCGGCCGTACAGTTCCAGACCTGGGGGACGGGCATCCCCTTGATGGCGTGCAGAGCGGCACGGGTGATCAGCGCCTCGGTGCGACTTTCGTTGTCAGTAGAAATAAAAATCAACGGCGTCCCGGCCGCCACCTGCTGGCTGAAATTGGTTAACGTCAGAAGTTCTTCCATGGCAGATTCTTTCTGTGGGGGGGGCGGTGGTCATGAGCTGAATTGTCGTCATGGCCTGACGGCACTTCTTTATTGTGAGAAAACCTGAAAGAAATAGCCACTCTTTTTTGGCAAATATTCTACCAGTCTTATCTGCGACCTTTGATTTCAGGAAGCCTAACATGAATTGGGGATGTCTGAAAACAGGGCGATTAATCATGAAGGTCCTTCAGAAATTTTGATTTTGTGATTTAAACCAGATGTTTTGCATCATTCAGGAAGGCTTTTGGGCTTTATGGCGACAGCCGAACGTGTTAGTGTGTAGCCTTTAACTTATTGATTTTGCACTTTAGTTTGTTATGGAATCCGACTTTGTTCGCAGAGGAAACTTTCGATCTCCCTATGTCCAAGACCCTGATCCTCGCAGAAAAACCCTCCCAGGCCCGGGACTACGCCAAAGGACTCGGCGCCTTTGCGCGTCGCGATGGTTACCTGGAAAACGAACGATACGTTATCACCTGGGCCTTCGGTCATTTGGTCGAACTGCGCGAACCCCATGAGTACGATCCTGCCCTGAAAAAATGGTTGCTGAGTACACTTCCCATCTTGCCCGCCCCCTTCCGTTACCGTCCCACTGAGGCTGGAGTTAAACAGTTTCAGGTCATCAAGACTCTTTTGCAGGAGAGCTCTGTCGATAAGGTGGTGATTGCCACCGACGCTGGACGCGAGGGAGAGCTGATCGCCCGGCTGATTCTGGGGCTGGCGCGCAATCGCAAGCCCGTCTGGCGTTTCTGGAGCTCCAAAGCTCTTTCCCCCGAAGAAGTACGTCAAGGAATGGCTCGGTTGCGCCCCGCCAGCGATTTTGACCGCATCTACCGTTCTGCCCTCTGCCGCCAGCAGGCCGATTGGCTGATCGGCATCAATGCCACTCGCGCCTACACCCTGCGCGCCGGTGGCGACCTGCATTCGTTGGGGCGGGTGCAGACGCCGGTTCTGGCAATGATCGTGGCCCGGCAGCAAGAGATCGATAACTTTGTTGCGCAAGATTACTGGACGCTGCAGGCGACCTTCGCCGCCGTTGTGGGCAGTTACCGCGGCCAGTGGATCGGTGCGGACGATGAGTCGGAAGAGGGCAGCAAGGAGGGGGCTCGCATCCCTTCCGAGGCGCGGGCGCGGGAGCTCGCCGCCTTGGTTGAGGCCGCCGGCAATGGCGAAGTTGCGCAGGTGCGTCGGCAGGCGAAGAAGGAGCCGCCTCCCTTGCTCTTTTCACTGACCTCATTGCAGATCGAGGCTAACCGCAAGTTCGGCCTGGCCGCTGACCAGACTCTGCGTCTGGCCCAGACCCTCTATGAAGAAAAGAAAGCCCTCTCCTATCCCCGAACTGAGAGCCAGTACCTCGGCGAGGAACAGGCCAAAGAGATCCCCGCCATTCTCGATCAGCTGGCGCAGCAGAAAATCGTCCCCTTCTCGCGCGCGAATTGCATCGTCAATCCGCGAAACCGCCGGGTCTTTAATGACGCCAAATTGACCGACCACCATGCCCTGATGCCGACGGGGCAGATCGTTGGGACCCTTTCTGCCGAGGAGCGCAAGGTTTACTCGCTGGTGGTAAGACGATTTGTCGCTGCCTTCTATCCGGACCACGCCTTCGAAGCGACCCGTATCCTCACCGTGGTCGGGGGTGAGCGTTTTCGCAGCAATGGCCGGGTCACTGTTGCTGTGGGGTGGAAGGAGATCTATGGTGCAACGGATGACAAAGAGGATAAGGACCAGTCTCTGCCGATGCTGACGGAGGGTGAGATTGTCCAGGTGGAGGAGACGGTCATCGAGCAGAAACAGACCCGCCCTCCGGCCCCCTACAGCGACGCCACGATCCTCAAGGATATGGAAAACGCCCGCAAGTTTGTTACCGAGGAGCGCCTTAGGCAGATTCTCAAGGAGACCGCTGGCCTCGGCACCCCGGCGACCCGCGCCGAGATCCTCAAGACCCTTGAGCGACGCGATTACATTAAACGACAGGGGAAAAGCCTTATTCCCCTCCCCAAGGGGATTGCCCTGATCGAGGCGGTTGCCGGTGAGCGGATCGCCGATCCTGCCTACACCGCCCTTTGGGAGCAGCAACTCGACGAAATCGCCAGGGGGGCCGGGGTGACTCCCGAGGCTTTTCTTGACAAGGTCAGGGACTACACCCGGGCCATCGTCGTCAAGGCCGAGAGCTCGACCCTGATCCCGTCCGCAGGTGCGTCCCGCAAGCCGGCGGGAGAGGTGGTCGGAACCTGCCCGGAGTGCGGTCGACAGGTCCTTGATCGGCCTAAAAACTATGGTTGCAGTGGCTACCCCGAATGCAAATTCGCCCTTTGGAAGGACGGCCTCTCGCGCCTGGGGAAAAAGAAAATCACTTTTAATCAGGCCAAGGAGCTGCTGGGTGGCAAGGTGATTATCCTGAAGGGGCTTAAGAAAAAAAGTGGGGAGAAGTTCGAGGGGAAGGGCAAACTGGTGAAAAATGACCGCTTTGGCTGGCAGGTCGAGCT
>JBFHFM010000035.1:0-18352 GCA_041583595.1 Trichloromonas sp.
CCGCTGGCGGTTTCGCCCCCGAGCTCGGTGTTGGTCGGCTGAAAAGTCCAGGGGATGAAAGCGGTAAAGCCGCCGGTTTTCTGCTGAATTTCGCGGATGCGGAAGAGATGCTCGACGATGTCGGCCGGTTTTTCCTTCGAGCCGAACATCATCGTTGCGGTGGTGCGCATCCCCAGAGAGTGAGCCTCTTCCATCACATCGGCCCATTGACGCCAGCCGATCTTGTTGGGGGAAATCTCCTGGCGCACCGTATCGACCAGCACCTCGGCACCGCCGCCGGGCACCGAATCGAGTCCGGCCGCCTGCATCCGCCGCAGGCAAGCAGGCATGGAGAGGCCAGAAAGCTTGGCGACGTGGATGACTTCAGCTGGAGAGAGAGAGTGAATCTGGACCTGGGGAAAGCGTTCTTTGATTCCGGTAAAGAGGTCTTCGAACCACTCGATGGTAAGCGTGGGGTGCAAGCCCCCCTGCATCAACAGTTGGGTGCCGCCGTTGTCGACCAGTTCCTGGATCTTGGCATAGATCGTTTCATACTCGAGCAGGTAAGCGTCAGCATCGCCAGCGTTGCGATAAAACGCGCAGAACTTACATTTCGATTCGCAGACGTTGGAGTAGTTGACGTTGCGATCAACGACAAAGGTCACCCGGTTGTGCGGATGCGTTACCCGGCGGATGCCGTCGGCCAGCTTGCCAACCTCAAGAAGATCCGCCCCGGTCAGCAGAAACAGCGCCTCTTCACGACGAAGCCCTTGCCGGCTAGCTATTTTTCTGGAAATTGTCTTTAACATTTTAACCCTTTATGTCACCACGATGAGCACGAAGGATTCGAAGAAAACCATCAAAGCGCTTCGGCCTTCAGCTTTTCTTGGTGATTTTCGTGTCCTTCAGTGAGCAAAGCGAACAGGTGGTATAAAACAGGCATCGAATTTGATCGACTGGTGCTGCCCAACCGACTGATCCCCCAGTTTACTCTCTATGTCTGAGGTCAGTAGGCTTGAAGTTCATTGTACAAGGTATCCCGCTCCACCGGAACCCGCCCGGCCTTGCGAATCAGCTCGATGATCTGCTCCTTGTCCATGGCCTGGGGCGAATCGGCGCCAGCATCATGACCGATTTTTTCTTCGACCACCGTGCCGTCGAGATCGTTGATCCCGAAAGCCAGCGACACCTGGGCGATCTTCAGTCCCAGCATCACCCAATAAGCTTTGACGTGTTGAAAGTTGTCGAGGTAAAGACGGCTTATGGCGAGGGTTTTAAGGACATCGACCCCACTGACCCCCTTAGCTCCGGGCACCCGGGTATTATCCGGCTGAAAAGCCAGCGGGATGAAGGTCTGGAACCCGCCGGTTTTATCCTGCAAACGACGCAAACGCCCAAGATGGTCAATGCGGTCTTCATAGTTTTCTAAATGGCCAAACAACATGGTGGCATTGGTCTTGAGTCCGGCACGGTGAACCATTTCGGTCACCTCCAGCCAGCGTTCTCCGGAAATCTTCTCCGGGCAAATCAGATCACGCACCTCTTTATTGAAGATCTCAGCGCCGCCGCCAGGCATAGAATCGAGGCCGGCCTTCTTGAGCTGGGCGATAACCGCCCCCACCGTCTGCCCCGAAATGCGGGCAAAATAATCAATTTCGACGGCGGTAAAAGCCTTGAGGTGCAGACGCGGGTTATCCGCCTTGATGGCCGCCAGCATCTCTAGATAAAAGTCGAACGGCAAATCCGGATGCAATCCGCCAACCATATGGATTTCAGTGGCCCCTGCCGCACTGGCTTCGGCCGCTTTGGCCAGGATTTCATTGAGGGCCAGAGTGTAGCCCCCCTTTTCCTGGCCGTCTTTAGAGAAAGCGCAAAAGGTGCAGCGGTTAACGCAAATATTGGTGTAATTGATGTGGCGGTTGACATTGAAAAAGACCCGGTCCCCGTTTTTGCGGCGATTGGCCAATGCTGCCAGCTCGCCGATAGCCAGCAGATCATTGCAGCGAAAGAGCTCCAGGGCTTCTGCGGCAGAAATACGGACGCCGTTATTGACTTTAGCGCGAAGGTTTTCAAACAGCTTCATCATTGTTTTTATTCTTCCAACTTATTCATCATACATAAAAAAGAGCAAAAACCAATCTCACGCCCGTTCGCTTTGCTCACTCAAGACGCAAAGACGCAGAGAAATGCATAAGGTCAAAACCAAATAGGCTTTTGAGATTTTCCTGGCGTCTTTGCGTGAGGCGGTCTTTTACCTTGGAGTTAAAAACTTTTCTCCTAATCCTGTCCCCAGCGGGTAAACAACTGATGCTCCACTTTAAGGGCGTCGAGCACCTTGCCAACCACGAAATCGACCAGCTCGTCGATGGTCTGTGGCCGATGATAAAAAGCCGGCATCGCCGGAAGAATATGGGCACCAGCTTTCGACAGACGCAGCATATTTTCCAAATGAATCTGGTTGAAGGGAGTTTCCCGAGGAACCAGAATCAGGTCACGACGCTCTTTGAGAGCGACATCAGCCACCCGTTCTACCAAATTGCTGCCAAGTCCGGCGGCTATCCGCCCGGCTGTGCCCATGGAGCAGGGGCAAACCACCACGGCATCCGGCGCCGACGAACCACTGGCCACCGGAGCAAACAGGTTATCCTCACCGTAGTGTTCAAGACGGGAATCAGCGCCAAAAGTAGCGCGCATCTGCTCCAGCCGCTTAGAAACGGTTCCGGTCCAATCCAATCCAGTCTCGTAATTCAGCACCTCAAGCCCGGCGCGGGTCAACAACAGCGACACCCGGCACTGGGCTCTCAGGAGTTCCTCGACCAGACGCACTCCGTAAACTGAACCGGAGGCTCCGGTAATCGCGACGACGATGTGTTTCATAACATCAGTTATTTATTGGTTATTGGTGATTTGTAAAAAGCTAAAATCAAACCAGGGCGTCGATCAGGGTAAAGGTAAAAATAGTTACGCTGATATAGCCATTCATATTGAAGAACGCCGCATCAAGCTTGGAAAGGTCGTCGGACTTAACCAACCGGTGTTCATAGATCAACATTCCACTGACCACCACGACCCCGAGAAAATATATCCAGCCCAGTCCGGTACCAATCAACAGGAGCAGCAGCAGAAAAACCATCATAGCGTGAAAAGCCCGCACCAGCAGAAGCGAACGTTCAGCACCAAGCTTCGACGGAATCGAATGAAGGCCCTTTTCCCGGTCAAAATCCAGGTCCTGTAAGGCATAGAAGATATCAAAACCGGAGACCCAAAACAGCACCGCCAATCCCAGCACCAGCACCTGCCAGCCAATGTCCCCACGCAGGGCGATCCAGGCGCCAATCGGTGCAGCGGCCAGACAGATGCCGAGCACCACGTGGGCCAGAGCGGTAAAGCGCTTACTGTAAGCGTAAAGGGCAAAGAAAAAGAGAGCCACCGGAGCCAGGTAAAAGCAGAGGGGGTTGAGCATCCAGGCCGCCAACAGCAACACGGCAAAGGAAACGCCAACGAACACCCACGCCTCGGTGAGGGAGATCTTACCCGCCGGGATAGGCCGCTCAGCAGTACGCGGGTTTTCTTTGTCAATACGGGCATCAATGATGCGATTAAGCCCCATAGCGCAGTTACGTGCCCCGACCATCGCCACGCAGATCCAGAAGATCTGGCCAACCCCGGGAGCCCGTCCACTGGCCAAAGACGCCAGAATCACCCCCATCAGCGCAAAAGGAAAAGCAAAGATGGTATGAGAGAACTTGATCATTTCCAGCAAAGATTTAATTTTATCGAGCAACGCAGTTATGCTCATTGATTCGCCTCAATTCGAACGATATTTGCCTCCCCAAGCGCATGTCGGGCTTTACGGGTCGCAACGAAAAAATGGATGGTTGAAACCAGCTTTTCGAGAGTGAATAGCTGGACTATTGTTCGCAAGTCATCGGAGATCTCGACCAATCGGCCGATGTTACAGTCAGTTCAGGTAAATTATAACAAGCTCCCAGAAAAGGGTGAGTGTACACCTGCGGTCCCGACGGTTCAAGGCCTTTTCGGCGTTTCTCTTCAGACCATCCCCGCCGCCCCAGGCCCAAAAATAAAAAAACTTGAGGAAGACCAAGCCTTCCGCAAGTCACTATTTCTGAACTGTCTGTCCAGATAGGTTGCTCGTTGTTAGCCGAAAACCAACTGGCGTCACGCGCGGGTAGTTCGTAACCCTGATTTCGAACGATTTTTGATCCGGGCAAAACAGGGGGACGCAAATCTGGCCAAGCGTAAGCCGAAGAGCAGTCAGGCCACCAGAAATAAAAAGCTGGGCAATGTGAAGGATGGTTAAACCGAACGGGTCACTAACCCCGCCCGGCCATCCCCGTTGATGAGGATAATGACCGGCGCCGTTCCGGACCGTTGTAACTGCTCCTTCCGGTGCCGCGAATACTGTCGAAGCCAACATGCACCCAGCCACTGAAGCGCTTGAATTTCTTGATTCGCCTCAACGCCAACAAGCGGTCAAGCGCCTCGGGACTTACCATATCCTGCCGCCAGTCGTTGTACATGACCCGAATCATCATGACCTCACCTCCGGTGCATTTTTGCCATTCAGGATAAATTAAGGTAAACAAATATCCAACTTTTTGCAAGCTCATCCTGCAGTGTCGCAGCCTAATCTGGGTGTCGACTTACCTAACCCACCCCGATAACAGCAAAAAGCCTCCGGCGAATCGTCACCGGAGGCTTTTTGCACTTGGTTATACAGTGGCAGTGTTACTTCTTAATACCGCAATCAGCCTGCATTTCAGCCAATTTTTTGTACAAGTCAAAACGGGAAGCGGTCTCCTTGGTCGCCTGCGCCATGAGTTTGGCTGCCATTTCGGGCTGGGCTTTTTTCAGAACCCGGAAACGGTTTTCACCGTAAGCGTACTCTTCAAAGCTGATGGTCGGCTCCTTGGAGTCAAGCTGCAACGGATTCTTGCCCTGATCAGCCAGGCGGGGGTCATAGCGGAACAGCGGCCAGTGACCGCAGGCTACCGCCTTCTTGCACTCATCCACGGCAGTCGTCATGTCGATACCATGAGCGATACAGTGGCTGTAGGCAAGGATCAGTGACGGACCGTCGTAGGAGTCGGCCTCAAGGAAGGCCTTGACCACCTGAGCCGGGTTGGACATGGAGACTTTGGCCACGTAGATATTGCCGTAGGTCATGGCGATCATGCCGAGGTCTTTCTTCGGCATCCGCTTGCCGCCGGCAGCGAACTGAGCCACGGCGCCGGTCGGGGTCGACTTGGAGGCCTGGCCCCCGGTGTTGGAGTAAACCTCGGTGTCGAGCACCAGCACGTTGACATTTTCGCCGGAGGCGAGGACGTGATCGAGACCACCGTAGCCGATGTCGTACGCCCAGCCGTCACCACCGTGGATCCAGACGGATTTCTTGACCAGATAGTCGGCCACGGAAAGCAGGTTCTTGCTGTCGGCATCAGGACACTGCGCAAGAGCTGCCTTGAGCGTTGCCACCCGGGCGCGTTGTTCTTCGATCCCGGCCTGGGTGCTCTGGTCGGCCTTCTTGATCTCCGTCATCAGCGCCAGATTCTCTTTGCACCCCTTGCAGTCGCAAGAAGTCATCTTGTCGAGAAGCTCCAGGGCGTACTCGTTAAACTTGTCGAAAGTCAGGCGATAACCGAACCCAAACTCGGCATTATCTTCGAACAGCGAGTTGCTCCATGCCGGACCCAGGCCGTCCTTGCGGGTGGTCCAGGGAGTGGTAGGGAGATTGCCGCCATAGATGGAGGAACAACCGGTAGCGTTAGCCACCACCATCCGGTCCCCGAAGAGCTGAGAGCAGAGTTTGACGAAAGGCGTCTCGCCGCAACCGGCGCAGGCACCGGAGAATTCAAACATCGGCGGGAGCAACTGGCTCCCTTTGAGAGTCGCCCGGTTGATCAGAGTCGGGTCGGTATCGGGCAGGGAAAGGAAGAAGTCCCAGTTAACCGCTTCCTGCTCACGCAGGGGCGCCTGGAAGACCATGTTGATCGCTTTGTGATTCGGATCCGTCTTGCTCTTGGCCGGGCAGTTATGCACGCAAGCGCCACAACCGGTACAGTCCTCGGGAGCCACCTGCAGGGAGAACTTCTTGCCAGCCATCTCCTTGCCTTTGGCATCGCACGATTTGAAGGTCGCCGGGGCTCCTTTGAGATCAGACTCCTCGACGATCTTCATGCGGATGGTGGCATGGGGGCAGACAAAAGAGCAGATGCCGCACTGGATGCAGACTTCGGTATCCCACACCGGGATATCCACCGCGATATTACGTTTTTCGAACATGGCGGTACCGGTAGGGAAGGTCCCGTCAGCCGGCATGGCCGAAATCGGGAGCTTGTCCCCCTTGCCATCGATGATCGGACCGGTCGTCCTTTTAACAAACTCGGGGGCATTGCTGCCGACCGCTGACTTGATGCGGAGGGCGCTGTCGGCTTTGGCAGGGACAACGACGGCCTCGAAGTTGTTGGCACCGGCCTTGACCGCCTCGAAGTTCATGTTGACGACCTTCTCGCCGGCCTTGCCGTAGCTCTTGACGATGGCGTCCTTGAGTTCCGTCTCCGCAAGGGCGAAATCGATGATATTGGAAATCTTGAAGAAGGCGGTCTGCATGATGACGTTGATGCGGGGCCCGAGGCCGATCTCGTTGCCAAGGTGCACACCATCGATGACAAAGAACTTGAGCTTCTTATCGATGATTTGCTGCTGCACCTCTTTGGGCAGATGAGCCCAGATCTCGTCCTTGCCGTAGGGCGCGTTGAGCAGGAAGGTCGCACCCTGCTTGGCCTTGGAGAGCAGGTCATATTTCTCGAGGAATGAGAAGTTGTGACAGGCCACAAAGTCGGCCGAATCGATCAAGTAGGGGGAGCGGATCACCTGCTTGCCGAAACGCAGGTGACTGGTGGTGATGGTACCCGCCTTCTTGGAGTCATAGACGAAGTAGGCCTGGGCATTATTGTCGGTGTTGTCGCCGATAATCTTGATGGAGTTCTTGTTGGCGCCAACGGTGCCGTCGCTGCCGAGTCCGTAGAACATGGCGGAATAGACGTTGCTGGGAATCTTGAAACTCGGGTCGAAGTCGAGGCTCTTGCCGGTAACGTCGTCCTTGATGCCGACGACGAAGTGGTTCATCGGCTTGGCCTGACCAAGGTTGTCGAAGACCGCCTTGACCATGGCCGGGGTGAACTCGTAGGAGCCGAGACCGTAGCGACCGCCGACGATTTTGGGATAGCCGTCGAAGGAGGCCAGGCCATCGGCCATCGCCTCGCCAATGGCGGTGCGAACATTATGGTACAGGGGCTCGCCCATGGAGCCGGGCTCTTTGGTGCGGTCGAGAACGGCGATCGACTTGACGGTCGAAGGGAGTGCCTTAACAAAGGATTTAACCAGGAAAGGCAAGAACAGACGGACCTTGAGCAGACCGATCTTTTCGCCCTTGGCATTGAGATGTTCGACCAGTTCGTGGACGGTATCGCTGCCCGAGCCCATCATGACGATGACCTTCTCGGCGTCGGGGGCGCCGACGTAATCGAAGAGGTTGTACTGGCGACCGGTCAGCTTGGCGAACTTGTCCATCTGGGCCTGGACGATGCCGGGAACCTTCTCGTAATAGGCGTTGACGGTTTCACGTCCCTGGAAGTAGACATCAGGGTTCTGGGCGGTACCACGCAGAACCGGATGATCGGGAGAGAGGGCGCGGGCACGGTGGGCGCGCACCAGCTCGTCATCGATCATCGCCTTCATATCGTCGAAAGAAAGAGCTTCAACCTTCTGCACTTCGTGGGAGGTGCGGAAACCGTCGAAGAAATGCAGGAAGGGGATGCGGGCCTCAAGGGTCGCAGCCTGGGCGATCAACGCGAAGTCCATGACCTCCTGCACATTGTTAGAGCAGAGGAAAGCCCAACCGGTGGAGCGGCAGGACATAACGTCCGAATGGTCGCCGAAGATCGACAGAGCCTGAGCGGCAACGGCGCGGGCAGAAACATGGAAGACGGTGCTGGTCAGTTCCCCGGCAATCTTGAACATGTTGGGGATCATCAGCAGCAGGCCCTGGGAAGCGGTAAAGGTGGTGGTCAGGGCACCGGTCTGCAGGGCACCGTGAACAGCACCGGCGGCGCCGCCTTCGGACTGCATCTCGACGACTCTGGGAATGGTTCCCCAGATGTTCTTCTCACCGGCCGCGCTTTTGGCGTCGGAGATTTCCCCCATGTTGGATGACGGGGTGATCGGGTAGATCGCAATAACCTCGTTGGTGGCATGGGCAACATGCGCCGCAGCGGTATTCCCATCAATGTTTAACATCTCACGCGACATGAACTTCCTCCTTTGTTCTTTTTATGATTTCCCATAAATGAGAAGATTCGGGCGACAGGACCAAAACGCTGCCGCCACTGTTCAGAAACCCGTCGATACCAGCCAAGGCCGGCCCTTTATTGAAACACTCATTCAATAATCACAAACGAGACGCACAAACAGCAGTATAAGCGCCCCAATCGAAAACTCAACCTACCTCAGAGATCACGGCGGCCTTCCACGGCCCGGTTCACAGTCGCCTCGTCGACGTACTCCAAATCACTCCCCATCGGAATCCCGTACGCCAGACGAGTTACGCGAACACCGAGCGGCCGGATCAACCGGGCCAGATAGAGCGCGGTCGCTTCACCCTCAACCGAAAAATTGGTGGCCACCAGAACTTCCTGAACCGCCCCCCCTTTGAGTCGGGTCAATAGTTCGGTTATCTTCAGGTCTTCAGGACCCACCCCATCGAGCGGAGAAAGCGCTCCGTGCAAAACATGATAACGGCCACGGAAGGAATGGCTGCGCTCAATGGCGATAAGATCCTGCGGCTCCTCCACCACACAGAGAATGTGATCATCACGCCCCGGATCGGTACAGATCGGGCAAGGGTCACTCTCGGTAATGTGGAAACAATTGGAGCAGAAGCGCACCCGAGCCTTAAGGTCAAGAATGGCACCTGCCAGTGCCTCTGCTTCGGCGGTCGATTGGCGCAAGACAAAAAAGGCCAGCCGCGCCGCACTCTTTCGACCGATCCCAGGAAATTTGGACAGCTCAGCAATCAATCGAGTCAGTGACGGTATGGAGTCTAGCATGTCTTTATATTAATATCCAAGAATTTAAAATGCTGTTTTATTTATTTATGTTGATCAAATTTTTATGCATTAAGGTTTAGAAACAGTAAAATAATTTGGTCATACCATATAAAAGCAATACCACGCACGGTGTATATGGATCGAAGTTTTTACTGTCACCGTATCTTTTTTTGCTTTTAATAAAAAATATGCCGCCTTCAGTCGATGCTGATGGCGGCATATTAAAATCATCTCCTGGCACCCAGATCAAAACAAGCCGGGGATATTCATTCCACCAGTGATCTTGCCCATTTCGGACTGCATCATCTCCTGGCTCTTCTTAATCGCCTCGTTAACAGCGGCCAGAATCAGATCCTGCAACATCTCCACATCTTCAGGATCCACCACGCTCTTCTCTACCTTAAGCGAAAGGAGTTGCTGTCTGCCGTTGACAACGGCGGTAACCATTCCGCCACCAGCTGAAGCCTCGACTTCCCGGGTCTCAAGCTCTTCCTGCAGGCGCGTCATCTTCTGCTGCATCGCCTGCGCCTGTTTCATGATATTTCCCAGACCTTTGGACATTTAATCCTCCTATATTACACCGCTGCAGCGGTGAGTGTTGAAAAGGGAAAAGAGGTCGTAAAGCGCCCTGCTTGTTTTATACGAACCCCTTGTCGATCGGACGCACATCACAAATTTTACCTTCGAAAACTTCGACCGCCTTCTGTATCGTGGGATGTTCCAAGGCATCCTCACGAAGACGCTTCTTACGATCGGACTCCTGCGCTTTGCGTTCCTCCAGGAGCGATGGTGGCGCCTGCCCATTCCTGGCGTCGATCGACACAATTTTGAGATTTATCGACTGGGCAAAAAATTCGCTGGCAAGCTCGACAAGAACGGCAAAAGTTTCAGCATCCTTGATCTGCTCAAGGTGAAAAGAGCCTGCCGGAAACCCAATTTCCAACTCCGGCAATTCCTGCTTGAGCAGACTACCATGTTCGAGTAGCGATGCAATCATCGGGCGCCGGCTGCGGACCTGAGTTACCAACCCCGCCCACCCTTTGCCACTTGAAGCAGAGAGTGCCGGGGCATCAGCCTTTTTTGCCGGCGTAACGGCTTCCTTCCCCGCTGGCGCTCGAGGAGGCGACGAAGCTGGTGACGGAACAGAGGACGGAACCGGGGATGCGGCAGGCAACCCACCCGTACCGGCCAGTCGCCGCTCAAGGTCTTCGAGCTTACGCACCAGGCTGGCCACATCCCGTACCGGCGGCAGGTTCGCCAGCCGCACCAGAGCCATCTCTACGGTCAGCCGTGGAAAAGAGGACCCGACCAATTCAGCCTCGGCCTTCATCAGTACCGTCTGGGCTCGCTGCAAATCATCCAGCTCAGCATTTTTGGCCAGCCGCTGCAATTCTCCCAGTTCTTCCCCCACCACCTGAAGCACATCGGTCGGATCATCCAGCACCTTGCAAAGAATAACCGAGCGATACATTTCAACCAACTCCTGGCAGAACTGGCGAAATGAGTGCCCGAGATCATCCACACGACGGACCGCATCCAGGGCCCTCCGGCTGTCCCGCGACTGAACCGCTTCAACAACATCAAAGAGCAGGCGACGATCAACCATCCCCAGCAAGCCTTGCACATCCTCGTCCGCCACATTCTCGCCGCAAAAAGCGATGACCTGATCCATGGTCGACAGCGAATCGCGCATGCTCCCTTCTCCGCGCCGAGCTACCAGGGCCAGCGAGCGATCAGAAATATGGATCTTCTCGGCATCGCAAATCTCTTGCAGCCGAGCTGTCACCCGAGGAAGGGCAATTTTGCGGAAATCGAAGCGTTGACAACGGGACAGAATAGTAACCGGAATTTTGTGCGGTTCGGTGGTGGCAAAGATGAACTTGGCGTGGGCTGGCGGTTCTTCGAGGGTTTTAAGCAACGCGTTAAAAGCGTTGATCGAAAGCATGTGAACTTCGTCGATGATGAAAATCTTGTACCGGGAACGAGAAGGCAGGTAGCGGATATTTTCCCGTAACTCGCGGACATCGTCGACCCCGGTATTAGAAGCACCGTCGATCTCGAAAACATCGACCCCCTGTCCGGCGGTTATTTCCAGACAGGAAGAGCATTCATTACAGGGAGTTGCAGTAATGCCGGTTTCGCAATTGAGGGCTTTGGCAAAAATTCGCGCCGCTGAGGTCTTGCCCACACCGCGGGCACCGGTAAAAAGAAAGGCGTGATGAACCCGGCCGGTCCGGATGGCGTTAGCCAGAGTCTGGCTGACATGCTCCTGACCAACCAGATCCTCAAAACTCTGGGGGCGCCACTTGCGAGCCAGTACCAAATACGACATGAGCCTTGAGTATCTCCAAACCGAGAGAAGGTTTCAATTATTGGCAAAACCAAAAAACATTGCCGGCACAAGTGACAGCCAGGCACCCCCGCGGCACACGAAAAATGCCACTACCGCTGCTCCCTTCCGGGCCTGACGGAGTTTGCGGCCATCCGTTGCGCGGGACCCGGCTGTCACTTCTGTCGGCAATGACCAGAAACTTTACCAATTATTTGAAAGATTATCGAATCCTCAAAGGACCCTTGCTGAATTTTTACTGGCGGGAGGGATCACTACGTCGCAGGCATCCCGCCTGCTCCTGCGTCGGCTCCCCTGCGCTCGCTGACGCGGACATCCTGTCCGCTTTTCTGCCGCTGGCAGCGCTCGCTCCGCTTCGAATCCCAAAGGATTTTGATCGGTTTAAATTCTGGCGGAGAAGGAGGGATTCGAACCCTCGGTACCTTGCGGTACACCCGCTTTCCAGGCGAGCACCTTCGGCCTCTCGGTCACCTCTCCGCAGGTTGAGCAGGATACACAACTAGCTGTATCCTGTAAAGGAATTTTTAGAGAGATTTGTACGACCTGCTGATTTGGCAACAATAAGGGACCCAACCCTGACACCACACGACATTTCCCAATCTCAAACAGACCGAAACTAAAGGAAAATGCTATAACTGATCCTGTAAAGACACACCCCTTACAGCCAAGAGATTAAGAATACCGCCGAAAAATTCATTATTCGCATAGCAGGAGCTATGTTACCTGGAAAACTCAACAGCCCGTCAGTGGGAAACAGTGAAAATATCACCGGGCGAAGAGGAGGCCGTTCGCCTCTCGGTTCCCTTATACGACGAGGACTTTTGACGACGAATAGGATCGACCCCAACATGAACCCAACCACTGCCGCGCCTGAACATCTTAACCCGGTCTGATTCCAATAAAAAATTAAGATACTCCGGCACGACCGTATCGTGAATTCCATTTTGGTAAACTACTCGGATCATCATTACCCTATCTCCCCCATACCAGAATTGCCCACGGACCAGACAAACTGCAAACATTGAAGAATGTTTTACTAAACAATTTTTTGCCTTGATTTAACCATATAAATTAAAAATTTCAAGCATTACTTGCAGGACCACTCCATACCCCGCCCCTGGATCATCCCCAAGCTTCTGCGTTTTCGCTTCGCCCCTTTTCTCGGATGGTCCCTGAAACACCGCGCCAAACTGGAAAAAAACTACAGTTACATTCCATCCACTCTGTCTTTTGAGGCTGAGGCCCCCTGCTCTCTCCAATGAGTGTCCTTGATCCCTCCACTCCCCACGCTTACGAAGATTGTGACCGGGGAATAAAAACCGCCAAACGTCAGCCCATCTACAGAAAACACTAAAAAAAACCAGAGAGCGACACGTTGTTACTGCAAAAACACAGCATAAATGCCATAAATTGGCCCCACAAAAGCACAAGGGCCTAGCCATTTCTGGCTAAGCCCTTGTTATCATTTGGCGGAGGGGGTGGGATTCGAACCCACGGTACCTTGCGGTACAACAGATTTCGAGTCTGTCACCTTCGACCTCTCGGACACCCCTCCGAAAATGGTCTCGGATTTGCGGCGAATACTACCTTATCCGGATACCGCTTGCCAAGCCTTTTATTCATCTTCTCCGGACAAAGCTCTGGCGACTTTTTTTCGTGCCCGCAATTGTTTAAAAAAACTACTGAGCTGGGCACTGCACTCTGCCCCCAGCACCCCTTCGGTCACCACAACTTGATGATTAAATCGATCATCACGGGAAAAATCGTAAATTGAACCGACCGCCCCGACCCGTGGATCACGGCAGCCGTAAACCAGCCGAGGGATACGAGCCAGAATGATGGCTCCCATGCACATGACACAGGGTTCAAGGGTGACGTACAGGGTACAGTCGAGCAGGCGCCAGTGCCCGATATGGGCCGCCGCCTGACGGATGGCAATCATCTCGGCGTGAGTCGTCGGGTCATTGCTGGTCTCTCGCAGATTGTAACCGCGACCGATCACCACACCGTCCTTAACCACCAGGGCCCCGACGGGGACTTCGCCAATGCGGGCAGCGGCTTCCGCTTCGGACATCGCCAGACGCATAAAGTCCTGATCCAGCAGATCCGCCTCGGAAAGGACCATCAACTTACTCCTGAACCGATTTACGTAATTGAACCGGCGCTGACTTCCGCTGGCGAATCTTCAGGTTAAGCATCTCCACGCAGACCGAAAAAGCCATGGCGAAATAAACATACCCCTTAGGGATATGCATGCCCAGACCGTCGGCAACCAAGGTCACCCCAACCAGAATCAAAAAACTTAACGCCAACATCTTGATGGTCGGATGGGCATCGACAAACTCACCGATGGCGCGCGCGGCAAACATCATAACCCCTACCGCAATCACGATCGCCAGAATCATTACCGGCAGATGCCGAGCCAGGCCAACGGCAGTAATGACTGAATCGAGAGAAAAAATAATATCAAGCACCGCAATCTGCAACAGCACACTGGCAAACCCGGCCGTGGCCTTTCCACTGTGGACCTCCTCCTCCCCTTCGAGACTGTTGTGAATTTCCATCGTGCTCTTGAAAAAAAGGAACAGGCCACCGCCAATCAGGATCAGGTCCCGAACCGAAACGGCATGATCGAAAAGACTGAACAGCGGCTTGGTCAGCCCCATAACCCAAGCCAGGGAAAGGAGCAGCAAGATCCGGGTCCCCATCGCCAATGATAGCCCGAGGGTGCGCGCCCGCTGCTGCTGGTGGACCGGTAGCCGCCCCACCAGAATGGAAAT
The DNA here is from genome assembly GCA_041583595.1 of Trichloromonas sp. GTDB lineage: Bacteria > Desulfobacterota > Desulfuromonadia > Desulfuromonadales > Trichloromonadaceae > Trichloromonas. The sequence continues at coordinate 14,238 of JBFHFM010000035.1, forward strand.
AAAAATGATATTGTCGATCCCGAGTACGATTTCCAACGCAGTCAACGTAACCAGCGCCACCCAGGCTTCAGGAGACCATAGCCATTCCATATAAAGTACCCTTAAAAGAAAAGTTGTTCAACCACCCGAGGATACGGGCAAACATGGGAAAGATCAGAAAAAATAAAATAGAACCCAGGACACAAACAGAACGAAAAGAGCAAAACCAAAAAAGAGCTTGGCTGATAATCAGCCAAGCCCTTGATTTTTAGTGGTGCACCGCGAGAGATTCGAACTCCCGGCCTTCTGATCCGTAGTCAGACGCTCTATCCAGCTGAGCTAGCGGTGCGTATGGAGAAACGTGTTATCGCTTAATTCGAGACGCTTGTCAACCCTTTTCGCCCCGAATTCTTTCAATAAATGGCGGAGAGGGAGGGATTCGCCCACTTTGTTACCGGCATCACGCCGGTTCCGGCGTCGGCTCCCCTGCGCTCGCTGTCGCGGCCCATCCGGGGCCGCTTTTCTGCCCTGGCAGCGCTCGCTTCGCTTCGAATCCCAAAGGATCCCGTTTTATTAAATGGCGGAGAGGGAGGGATTCGAACCCTCGGTACGGGTTTACCCCGTACACTCGCTTAGCAGGCGAGCGCCTTCAGCCGACTCGGCCACCTCTCCGTATTCAATTGTTATACTTTTACGTACCTAGCGAAGCTGAACATATTTGGCGTATGAAGCAGGATTCGCCTACTCTGTCGCCAACATCACGTTGGCTCCGGCGTTGGCTCCCCTGCGCTCGCTGACGCGGACATCCTGTCCGCTTTTCTGCCACTGGCAGCGCTCGCTCCGCTTCGAATCCTACCGAAGCTGAATATGTTTGGCGGAGGAGGTAGGATTCGAACCCACGGATCTTTCGATCAACGGTTTTCAAGACCGCCGCCTTAAGCCACTCGGCCACTCCTCCGTGGCAAGCTTTTATTTTTTGCTGATTCGCTCGAGGCCGCCCATGTAGGGACGCAGCACTTCGGGAACCAGGACCGAGCCATCCGCCTGCTGATAATTCTCGAGGATGGCCACCAAGGTCCGTCCAGCCGCCAGCCCCGACCCGTTGAGGGTATGAACCAGCTCCGTTTTTTCACCTTCTTCGCGCCGAAAGCGAATCGCCGCCCGCCGCGCCTGAAAGTCGCGAAAGTTGGAGCAGGAGGAGATTTCCCGATACGTTGCTTGCCCCGGCAGCCAGACTTCGATATCGAAGGTGCGAGCCGCAGAGAAACCGATATCGCCGGTACACAGGTCAACCACCCGGTATGGCAGTTTGAGGCGCCGTAACACCTCTTCGGCGTTATCGAGCAATTTGTCGAGTTCGGCATCCGATTCTTCGGGCTTCACAAACTTGACCAGCTCGACCTTGTTAAACTGATGCTGTCTTATCAGCCCACGCGTGTCCTTGCCGTAAGAACCGGCTTCCCTGCGAAAGCAAGGAGTGTACGCCGTATAACAAACCGGCATCTCGGCTCCGGACAGGATCTCGTCACGGTGAATGTTGGTCACCGGCACTTCCGCCGTGGGTATAAGGAAATAATCCGGACCTTCGGTATGAAAAAGATCGTCCTCAAACTTGGGGAGTTGTCCCGTCCCCGTCATGGAGTCTCTGTTTACCATAAAGGGCGGAAGAATTTCAACATATTTGTGCTCACCGGTGTGCAGGTCGAGCATGAAATTAATCAACGCCCGTTCAAGCCGGGCCGCGCCGCCACGGTAGAGGGTAAAACGGGTGCCGGTAATCTTGGTGCCGCGCTCGAAATCGAGAATACCCAACCCTTCACCGATCTCCCAGTGGGGCTTAGGTTCAAAATCGAAGACAGGCACTTCCCCCCAACGCTTGACCTCGCGGTTATCCTCTTCAGAGGTGCCTACCGGGGTCTTTTCGTGAGGAATATTGGGGATCTGCAACAACAATCCCTGAAGATTTTCGGCGACTTCCTTAAGCTCATCATCGAGGCTCTTAATGCGGGCCGAAACCTCTTTCATGCTGGCGATTTCGCCCTGCACCTGGCTCTTGTCCCTGGTTTTGCCAATAATGGCGGAAACCCGGTTCTTTTCGGCCTTGAGAGTTTCGGACTCGCCGAGCAGATCGCGCCGCCGACGGTCAAGCTCGATAACTGCAGAGAGCTTGACTTCGCCGCCGCGCGTTGCCAGGCGCCGCTGGGCCTCGTCCAGATTTTCCCGCAGGTATTTCAGATCAAGCATTGGCTTACCCCGAACATGAATACAATTTATGCTGCGAAAATCGAAAGAGAGTATTTACCACCGATCCCCTGTCCAGTCAACCCGTCAGGTGAATTTTCTACCCTCGACCGAAACCAAATCGCCCGGGACCGACAAAAAGCAGGCCGAAAAAGACGAAACCGAGCTCAATAGCATGGGATGCGGTCTGCAGGCTGTCACCGCGACCAAAGTGCATGGTAGCCGCCACCGCCATAGTGCCGACCAACAGCAGGCAGGCCGGACGAAACACCACACCGAGAATCAGACAAGCGCCGCCAAAAAATTCGCTGATCGCCGCCATGAATCCCCAGAACACCGGCACCACGTGAATGTCGAGATGGCCCATCGATTGCCCCAGCGCGACCCATTTATCCGGACCACCGGTCAGCTTCGGCCAGCCGTGAAAAAGAAACATGACCCCAACCCCGAGGCGCAACACCAATAGGCCAAAGTCGCGATATTTGCCGAGAAAATTCCACATGTCAGTCTATCTTTCCAAGCTTGATGCTTTCGAAAAAGCTCCCACTTTTACAAACACTTTCAGATGGCTAAGCCATTCAGATGATACCATGCAGCGGGCCCCCTTTTGCCCCCAGTGCATCGACCCGCGCTTCGATTTTGGCATCTTCGATCAGCGGCGGCGCATGATGCGGCTTGCGGCGGGCATCAATAACCAACGCCCCGCGGCACCCCCAATGACGGGCCACCGTCTCCGCACCGATGCCATAGACGTCGCTGGCCGGGTTGGAACGGGTAAAGGTGGTCCACAACCAGTTGTTCAGATTGCGAGCGGAAAATTCGCTGTCATCGCCAATGACCACCAGGGGAAACTGGTTGATCGGGTCGTCGCCGCCGAAACTTCGGCAAAACTCCTCGATCACTGCATCCTCCTGACCCCGCGGCGAACGACATTCGGGCCCCTGCACCATCAGCACTCCGGGGAGCGCAACCCGCGGCGCGGTAAACCCGGCGGGCAGATGCAGATCGCCCGGGATTTCGGTCAGCAGCTCGCGGCGCTTCTCACCACAGGCGGCGACCACCACCTTGGACCCTTCATTCAAGCCACTTCCCGAGTAATCAAGGGTATCGATGGTCGTGCAGGTCTGAAAATGCACGTCTCTGCGCCAGTCAACCCGCTCCAGAACATGACGGAGGAAAGCCGGGATATCGTGAATGTCGAGGGCAGGGTTATCCTCTCCGGCACAGATAAACAGGTACTTGGCCAGCGACAACTGCCCCTGACCGAGCACCGCGTTTCCAAGGGTGAGCAGTTCCTGAGGACGCTTTTCTTTGGCGTAGGGAACGTAACGCTCACTGCCAATAGCCAAGAGCAGCGGATGCACCCCGGCGGCATCGACGGCGTGCACGGCGCGGATTCCCGGCAGCACCGTCGGAATCAGCGGACCGGTCAGTTCATGGATAAAGGCACCGAAGGTGGTATCCTCCTGTGGCGGCCTGCCAACCGAAGTGAAAGACCAGATCGCCCCCGGACGATGGTAGACCTGCTCGACTCGCAGCACCGGGAAGTCGTGAGCCAGGCTGTAATAACCCAAGTGGTCGCCAAAGGGCCCCTCGGGGAGGGTTTTATGCGGGTCGATGGTGCCGGTAATGACGAAATCGGCTTCCGCCGGCATCGGCAAACCGCCTTCTGGAGTCACCATCGCCAACCGGTGTCCACCGAGCAGTCCGGCGAAGGCCAGCTCGGGCATCCCCTCGGGAAGGGGCATGACCGCCGCCACGCTCAGGCTGGGCGGACCCCCGACGAAAATATTTACTTTCAGCGGCACGCCGCGCTCGATGGCTTCGGCGTGATGAACCCCGATGCCCCGGTGGATCTGGTAATGCAGACCGATCTCCCGGTTCGGCTCATACTC
>JBFHFM010000036.1:0-18351 GCA_041583595.1 Trichloromonas sp.
GGGAGAGTGCAAGGTCGGCATCATGCCCGGCTATATCCATAAGCCGGGAAAGGTCGGTGTCGTCTCCCGTAGCGGCACCCTTACCTACGAGGCGGTCAAGCAGCTCTCCGATGCCGGTCTCGGTCAGTCGACCTGTGTCGGCATCGGCGGCGACCCGATCATCGGCATGAAATTCATCGATGTTATCAAGATGTTCAACGACGATCCGGACACCGAAGCGGTTTTCATGATCGGCGAAATCGGAGGCAGTGCCGAAGAAGAAGCCGCTGAATGGATCCGCGACAATATGAAAAAACCGGTGGCCGCTTTTATCGCCGGTGTGACCGCCCCTCCCGGCAAGCGCATGGGGCACGCCGGGGCGATCGTTACTGGCGGTAAAGGCAAGGCCGAAGACAAAATCCGCTGCCTGCAGGAGTGCGGCGTGGTCGTCTCCACAAGCCCGACCCGCATGGGCGAGGCGATGCTGGAGGCGCTGGGGAAAAAGTAATCCAATATTATTGAATCAGGTAAAAAGCCCGGCATCGCCGGGCTTTTTTGCGTTGAAGTTCGGGCAGGCGGAGTGGAGAGGGTACTTTGAATATTTCCCTGTTTTTATATCGGAGACAAATGGCGTCTATCAGGATGGCCTTTGGCGGTTGCCTTGAGGAGGTGTAATGGCCTGTGGTTAGCTGTTTCTTCGGGTGTTGGGATTTTTACGGGAGTGCGGACCTCTTGCTTAAGGTTGACTTTGATGCCTGCCTGAACGTATCATAAGGGTCGGTAATTTCAATCTTAAGCTAAATTAGACCAAGAGATTCAATATGTCCATTTTGCCTATTAAGCACTACCCCGATCCGGTTCTTAAAAAGATTGCGGAGCCGGTTGAGACCATCGACGCAGAATTTCGTAAACTGGCCGCTGACATGGCCGAGACCATGTATGCTGCCCCGGGGATTGGCCTGGCCGCTCCTCAGGTCGGAGTTTCCAAGCGCTTGGCGGTGATCGACTGTGCCCCTTCGGGGGAGCCTCCTGAGCTTTTTACCTTGATCAATCCTGAAATCATCGAACGGGAAGGGGAGTCTTGCGAAGAAGAGGGGTGTCTTTCGGTTCCGGCTTATTATGCCAAAGTGGATCGAAGCGCCAGAGTTCGCGTACGCTATCTCAACCTGGACGGGGAGACCGTGGAGAGCGATGCCGACGGCCTGCTCGCCATCTGTATTCAGCATGAACTCGACCATCTCGACGGTATGCTGTTCGTGGACCGTCTCTCCCCGCTCAAAAAGGGGATTTTTCGTAAAAAATACAAAAAGATGATGGAACAGCAACGGGAGCAGATGTGATCAAGCCTCAGGATATTCGAACTGTTTTCATGGGGACTCCGGAATTTGCTCTGTCGACCATGCAGGGATTGATCGACTTTGGCCTCAATCTCTGCGCTGTCTACACCCAGCCGGATCGGCCCAAGGGGCGCGGCAAGAAGCTGGCGCCGCCGCCGGTCAAAGAACTGGCCCAAAAATACGACATCCCTGTTTACCAGCCACTCAAACTGCGTGACCCGGCGGTTGTTGAAGAGTTGCGGCAACTGGCACCCGATCTGATTGTGGTAGTAGCCTTCGGACAGATCCTGCCCAAGAGTGTGCTGGACATGCCAAAGCATGGCTGCATTAACGTGCATGCTTCGCTCCTTCCCCGTTATCGCGGGGCGGCGCCGATTAACCAGGCGATTGTCGACGGCGAGCTTGAAACCGGGGTGACTACCATGTATATGGATGTCGGCCTTGATACGGGCGACATGCTGATTAAACGCACTACCCCTATCGGCGAGCAGGAAACCGCTGGTGAACTGAACGCCCGACTGGCGGCGCTTGGCCGCGAGGCAATGGAAGAGACCCTGAGGCAGCTTTGCGCCGGTACCCTGGTGAGGCATAAGCAGGACGATGCCCTCAGTAACTATGCGTCGATGCTGAAGAAGGAAGATGGCTGTATCGACTGGCAGCGCAGTGCCCGGCAGATCCACAATCAGGTGCGCGGACTCGACCCCTGGCCGGGGGCGTACACGAGCCTGCAGGGAGAAGTGCTGAAACTTTCCCGAACCGCGGTTGAAGCTGGATCAGGGGCTCCTGGTTCGGTTTTGTCGGCCACAGCCGATGGCGTTCGGATCGCCTGCGGCGAAGGGGTGCTGCGGGTTGGCGAATTGCAGTTGCCGGGGAAAAAGCGTCTTTTGGCGGCTGATTTTCTGCGCGGTTGTCCGCTTCCCCCGGGGACTCGCCTCGAATAGGCTGCGCTGTCGGCAGAGCGGTTTTCATGACGGCGCCTCTTGATTTCATCCGGCGCCGTTATTATATTTGATCTGTCCGAGGCGTGCCGTCAGAGCAGCCATTGCGGTAAATGACTAATCGAAGCTGAAAGGTGATGTCTGTATGAATACCCTGCGTACCGTTTTTCTGATGACCCTGCTGACGCTTGTGCTGGTCGGCGCCGGTGGCGCTCTTGGTGGTCAGGGGGGCGCCCTGTTTGCCCTGGTTATGGCCGGGGCCATGAATCTTGGCTCCTACTGGTTTTCCGATAAAATCGTACTTAAAATGTACCGTGGTACCGAAGTGACCAGCGGCCCGCTTTACGAGGTGGTTCACGAGATCTGTCAGCGCAATAACCTGCCGATGCCCAAGGTCTATACACTGCCTCAACCGACCCCTAACGCTTTCGCTACCGGTCGAAATCCTCAGCACGCGGCTGTGGCCGCTACCGAGGGTATCCTGCAGATCCTCTCGCGCGAAGAGTTGATGGGGGTGATGGCCCATGAAATGAGCCATGTCAAGCATCGCGATATTCTCATTGGCTCGATCGCTGCGACTATCGCTGGCGCGATCTCTTACATGGCGCATTTTGCCCAGTGGTCGCTGATTTTTGGCGGCAATGACGAAGAGGATAGTAATCCGGTGACGATGATCCTGATGATGATCCTGGCTCCAATGGCGGCGATGCTGGTGCAGATGGCGGTTTCCCGCTCCCGTGAATATGAGGCGGATAAGGGGGGCGCTAAGATGTGTGGTAATCCCCAGTATCTGGCCAATGCCCTCCTCAAGTTGGAGGCGGCTAACAGCCGCCATCCGATGCCGAAAGTCAATGAAGCGACCGCCCATATGTTCATCGTCAGCCCGCTGCGTGGTTCCGGCCTGAAATCGCTCTTTTCGACCCATCCTCCGGTCGAAGAGCGGGTGCGGCGCCTGCAAAGCATGACCGTCCTCTGATTTCGAGCGACCATAATCATTCCTGCCGACCAGGGGCGCGCACGACGCGCCCCTGGTTTTTTCCGTCGAAAGGTTGACCCTTTGTTGATTGCCAATCCACGTCAGTTGGCGTTTTCTATTCTGAGCCGGGTCGATGAAGGGGCCTATGCTGATCTTGCCCTCGATGTCGAACTTACGAAAGTGGGCCGGATCGATCCCCGTGACCGAGGCCTGGTCACCGAGTTGGTGTATGGCGTGTTGCGCCAGCGTGGGCGGCTTGACTTTGTCCTGGCTAAATTTTGCAGCAAGCCGTTGGCCAAGGTCGAGCCCCGGGTGTTGAACCTGTTGCGGCTCGGTGCTTACCAGTTGCTGATGCTCGATCGGGTGCCGGCTCCCGCCGCTGTGCATGAAACCGTCGAGCTGGCTCGGCAGGTTGGCCTCGAGCGGGTTACCGGCTTTGTCAATGGCATCCTTCGTTCGCTGATTCGTCAGCAGCAGGAAATCGTCTGGCCCGATCCGGCAGACGCGGTCTTTTATCTTGAAAAACTTATGGCTTTTCCGCACTGGTTGGCGAAGTCCTGGGTGCAGCAATTCGGGGCGCAGGAGGCGCTGGTGATCGGCGAGGCCCTCTTGCAACCGGCGCCGTTCACGGTGCGGGTCAATACCTTGAAAACCACCCGTGAAGCATTTCTCGAGGCGTTGCTGCAGGCTGGTTTCGAGGCCATCCCGACCACTTATGCTCCTGAAGGGGTGGTGATTACCGCTCGCAGCGGCGGTGCCATCCCCGGGGATGCTGATGGCTGGTACCAGGTACAGGATGAGGCGAGTATGCTGATAGCCCACCTGCTCGGGGCCAAGCCGGGCGAGCGGATTCTTGACGCCTGTTCCGCTCCCGGCGGAAAGACTACCCATGTTTGCGCTTTGGGCGAAAATGCCGTTGACCTGCTGGCCCTCGACCTGCATCCACAACGGGTCCGCCTGGTGGAAAGTGGCGCTCGCAGGCTGGGTTGCCAGGGGATTGAAACACGGGCCTGGGATTTGACTCGTCCCCCGGAATTTTTACCCCCGCAGAGTTTCGACCGGGTGCTGGTGGATGCTCCCTGTAGTGGTCTCGGAGTGCTTCGGCGCAACCCGGAGATCCGTTGGCGGCGGAGTGCTAAAGATGTGACCGTGATGGCCGAACAGCAGCGGTCGATTCTGGCCAACACCGCCCCTCTGGTTAAACCCGGCGGTCGGCTGCTCTATTCGTTATGCACTCTAACCGTTGAGGAGACCACCGGGGTGGTTCAGGCTTTTCTGGCCGATCATCCCGAGTTTGAGACGGAGGATTTGCGCGGACTGGTTCCGGCCCACTGGCAGGAGCTGTTGGGGGATGATGGATGCTTGCATTCCTGGCCCCACCGCCATGCAGGTATGGACGCTTTTTTTGCCACGGCGTTCCGTCGTCGCAAGGAGTGAGGCGGGATAATTTCCTTTAGACATAGCGGTAAATCTGCTACAAAGAAGGGCAGTTATCGTCATTATAAGTATTGGAGATACGAGCATGATAAAAATAGCACCTTCCATTTTGTCGGCAGATTTTTCTCGCCTTGGAGATGAAATCCGAGCCATTGAGGCTGGCGGGGCCGATTATGTCCATATCGATGTCATGGACGGTCACTTTGTCCCCAATATTACCATCGGGCCGTTGGTGGTTGATGCTGTGCGCAAGGTCACGTCTCTGCCGTTGGATGTGCACCTGATGATTGAAAATCCCGACCTGTACATTCCCGAGTTCGCCAAAGCTGGGGCTGATATCATTACCGTCCACCAGGAGGCGGGGGCTCATCTGCACCGGACCGTGCAGTTGATCCGTAGCTTGGGCAAGAAGGCCGGTGTTTCTATTAATCCGGCCACTCCGGTTTCGACCCTCGAGGTGATTCTTGACGAGCTCGATCTGGTGCTGGTGATGTCCGTTAATCCTGGCTTCGGCGGTCAGAGCTTTATCCCCGCCTGTCTGCCTAAGATTGAGGCGCTGCGGCGCGAAATCGAACGGCGTGGCCTGACAGTGGAGCTGGAAGTCGATGGCGGGGTGAAAACCGACAATATCGGCCAGATCGTTGCCGCTGGCGCTGATGTGCTGGTCGCCGGCAGCGCTGTATTCAATACCAGTGACTACCGGGTTACCATCGACACCCTGAAAAGAAATGCCGTTTCGGTTACTGTCTGATGCTCGATCATGAACTGGCGCGGCTTCGATTGGGGCAGCAACCCCACCGGGCCTTGCCGGAAGATGGACTTCGTCCGGCGGCGGTGCTGCTACCGTTGTTCCGGCGGGATGAGGAGGACATGATTCTTTTCACCCGTCGCACCGAGACGCTCAATCACCACCGAGGTGAGATTTCTTTTCCCGGTGGTGCCTGGCACGATGGCGATCCCGGTCTGGCCGCGACCGCGTTGCGGGAAACTGAAGAAGAAATGGGGATTGCCGCCGGTGATGTCCGTATTCTGGGGCGATTGGATGACTGCATTTCTATCCATGGATACCACGTGGCTTCGTTCGTTGGCACATTTCCCTATCCTTATAGGTATACTGTAAACTCTGATGAAATTGCCGAGGTGATCGAGGTGCCGCTACAGAGGCTGCGCGACCCCGCGATTTATCACGAAGAAGACTGGCGACATAAGGGCCGGAGCTACCCGGTTGGCTTCTATACGGTTGACCAGCACTCGATCTGGGGGCTGACGGCCGAAATTCTCCGTCAGTTTCTGCAGCGAGTGTTTTTGGACTAAAGTTTTAGTCATTCGTTGGCTGTTTTAGCCTAAACGAGGAGAGACCTGTCATGGAACTGTTCCGCAATCGCGGGCTGCAGACGAAGATCAGCCTGATCATCCTGGTGGTTCTACTGGCCTTTTTCGGGCTCTTTTCTTTTGTCAGCTTCAGACAGCAGAAGGGTTACATTGTCGAGGAGGCCGTTGAGAGGGCCCGGATCATTGCGTCCACGGCCATTCGCAGCCGTCAGTATATTTCCAGCCAGTTACAGGCCGGTGGGGTCGAGCTGACCCGGGAGAGATACGGTCTTATTCCTCAGGTGGTTTCAACCCGGCTTGGTGGGCTGGTGGCCGAAGATCTCGGTTACGAGATCCACCAGATCTCCGACCGTTATCGCAATCCTGAAAACGCCCCCGATCCTTCCGAGGCGGTGATGCTTCGGCAGTTTTATCAGAATCCATCACTCCCGGAAGCCTATCGGATCACCTATCTTGATAAAAAGCCGATGTTTCGGTATCTACACCCCTTTATCGTCGAGGAAAGCTGTCTGCCCTGCCATGGCGAGCCGGCGGAGGCCCCCCCGTTTATTCTCGAAATGTTTCCGGATGAGACCGAGCAGTCTTTTCATTATCGGATCGGTGAGGTGATCGGCGCAGTTTCGGTGTCGATCCCCATGGATAAACTGCAGGCGCAGATTCAGAAAAAAGTTCGTACCGAGATGCTTTATTCGGGAGGGGTCCTGCTGGCGCTGGTCCTTTGCCTTGGACTGTTGATCCGGGTGGCGGTGACCGCACCGCTGGCCCGACTCGGGATGGTGATCCGGGATATTGTCCGCACCGGTCGCTTTGAAAAACCGATCCCCCGCCGCGGGCGAGACGAGATCGGGACTCTGATCGACGGATTCAACGAAATGATTGTTCGTCTCGGAGAGAAGGCCGAGCATCTGGAAGAGTCGGAAAAGCGCTTTCAGGTGCTGACCGAGACGGCGCGTGACGGAATCATCTCTTTTCTCGGTAATGGTCAGATTATTCTGTTTAACCGTCAAGCCGAGCGGATTTTTGGCTATAGTAAACGCGAAGTTCTCGGGGTGTCGGTCGAGCGTCTGGTGCACGAGGAATGTACTGATCTCCACAGTGCCGGTGTTGAAAACTATCTGAAGAACAACGCGGCCCATTTGATCCGCAAATTACATAAGTTTCCCGGTCGCCGTCGGGATGAAACGATTCTTAAGCTTGAACTTTCCCTCGCGGTAGCCGAGTCGGACGGGCATCTGTTTTATACTGCTATCGTTCGGGAATGTTCCTAATTTTCGTGAGGGGTGAGGAGTTCGGGGGGAGGCGAAAAAAACTTTGACCTTTTCTCAACTCCTTACTCTTTACTCTTTACGGATAGACTTATGTCCAGTCGTTATAACCGCAGTGAGCGGTTTCTTGAGCAAATAACTCAGCAGGTCCTGATCGGCGATGGCGCCATGGGGACGCTGTTGTACAGTCGCGGCATTCAGCTCGACACCAATTTTGAATATCTCAATCTTCGCAGTCCTGAGCTGGTTCGTCAGATTCATGGCGATTATTTGGGCGCGGGCGCACGATTGCTGGAAACCAACACCTTTGGTGCTAATGCCTTGCGCTTGGCCGGCTTCGGTCTTGAAGCTCAGACTCGCGATATTAATCTGGCCGGGGCTCGCCTGACCAGGGAGGTGGCCGGTGACGATGCTTTTGTCGCTGGTTCGGTTGGGCCGCTGGCCCGTCCCAAGGGCGAGGCCGTGGCTTTGCCCCGCAGCCAGAAAGAGGCCGTATTGCGGCAGCAGATGGAGGCTCTGGCCGAAGGCGGCGTCGATCTGTTTATTCTGGAAACTTTTTCCGACTTAGATGATCTTGAGTTGGGTTTGGCGATTGCCAAGGGATTAGGTCTGCCGGCTATTGCCCAGATGGCTTTTCTGCAGGAAGGCCGTACCCGCGACGGCGTTTCCGCTGAAGTAGCCGCTGGGCGGCTGACTGAGGCTGGAGCTGCGGTCCTCGGCGCCAATTGTGGATCCGGTCCGCGGGAACTGCTTCAGGTGGTGTCGCGCATGGCGACGACTTCAAAGCTTCCGTTGTCCGCTTTTCCCAATTCGGGTTTCCCCGAGTTTGTCGATGGCCGTTACATCTATCTGGCCACTCCCGAATACTTCGCCGCCATGGGGCGTGAACTGGTTGCGGCCGGTGCAGGGCTTGTTGGCGGGTGCTGCGGTACCACCCCGGAGCATATCCGGGCCCTGGCTCAAGCCCTCAAAGGAATGCGTCCAACTGTCGTGAGTCGTGCGGTGCGGGCACCGAAGGTCGAGATGTCCCGTCCAACAGCTGAAATTCCTGGAGCCAACTTTCTTTCTGAGTGGGGGAGTCGGCCGGTGGTGACGGTTGAGCTGGATCCACCTCGCGGCCTCAATTGCGACAAGGTGATGGCAGGAGCCCGGGCGCTGACGGCTGCCGGGGTCGATGCTATCAGTCTGGCAGAAAACCCGTTGGCTCGAATTCGTCTGGGGAATATCGCACTGGCCCATGCCATTCAGCAGGAGACTGGCACTGAGGTGATCGTTCATGTCACCTGTCGCGATCGGAACCTGATTGGTCTCCATTCCGAAATGATGGGGGCCCACTTGCTGGGGATCCGCACGGTGCTGGCAGTCACCGGTGACCCGGTGTCGGTTGGTGGTGAATCCGGGGCGACCAGTGTTTTTGATCTTAACTCGATCGGCTTGCTTGAATTGCTGGATTCTCTTAATCACGGCAGAAACCTGTTGGGAGCCGATTTCGAAGGCCAGACCCACTTTTTGCTCGGAGCCGCGTTCAACCCGAATCTGCCGAGCATGGGTGGTCAACTGCGCCGGCTGGACAAAAAAGTGGCGGCCGGTGCCCGTTTCGTGCAGACCCAGCCGGTATATTCAATTCAGGTGATGGAAGAAATGGTGCATCGAACCGCCGATCTTGGTATTCCTGTTCTGGTCGGGATTTTGCCCCTGGTCAGCGAACGCAACGCCGAGTTCTTGCATAACGAGGTCCCTGGCATTACTCTCCCCGATGAGGTACGGATGAGAATGCGAGGTAAGCAGGGGGCAGATGGTATTCGCGAGGGGATGGCGATTGCCAGGGAACTGGTCGCAGCGGGGCGCGGCAAAGTAGGCGGTTATTACCTGATGCCGCCTTTCGGAAAGGTTGAGTTGGCCCTGGAGTTGATGGAATTTATCCGTCGGCCAGTTCGTTGATCTCAAGCAGGCGGTTAAGTATCCCCTGTTCATCTAATTCAAACAGTTCGTCGCAGCCGCCGATGAGTTGTCCTTTGATAAAAATCTGGGGAACTGTTTCGCGGCCGGATCGAGTGATCATCTCCTGAGCTCGGGACTGGTCGGCCGCAATGTCGTATTCCTGAAACTGGATGCCCTTGATACGTAGCAGTTCCTTGGCGCGCCAACAGTAAGGGCAATGGTTCTTGGTATAAATTTCAACTGATGTCATTGGATAAGTTCTCCGTTTTCTAGCCACCGGCTTATTTTAGCGTAGTCTCATGTACTGGCAAGTGCTTTGCTATTAAAAGGGGACAGGTATGGTGAATCGAACATTTATGTATTGGGTTGCGTCAGCGGTTGCGACCCTGAGTCTAATGGCCTGTGCCACCATGCTAAGCCCGGTTGGGGGATTTTCCGCCATTAGTGAAGATTTTGCCAAGCGACTTCGGTGGATGGATTATCAAGGTGCGGCGCAGCACATGGAAGAAAAGGTTAGGAATAACTTTCTTGAACGCTTTGCCAACAATGAGAATCTTCGAATTATTGATTTTCATATCGAGCGGGTCGAGTTTAGCGATGATGGTCGCCAGGTAAGCGTCTGGTACATGCTGGAGTCTTATATGCTACCATCAGCGACCGTTAAAAAAGCACAAATTCGACTTGCATGGGAGTTTTACGAAGAGAATAAATTGTTGCCCGGATCCTGGCGTATCACCTCTGATTTCCCCCAAATTCCTTAAAAAAAATTACCTCCCGCCTTTTTGGCGATCGCATATTAATGCACTCCTCGCTACCCCCTGGACTTGTTTTAAAGGAAAATACGCAAATTTTACCTTGCTTTACGAGTTCCATTTGTGATATCTAACTGCATACTGTATACAGGATAAGGAGGGGCGATTGCCGAAAGGGCATGGTCTTTTCCTTTTTTTCAAGGGATAACCGTTCATTTGTATGCTGTAAAGAATGGGTCTCACAGGAGGTCGATCTTGTCTCAAGTCATTTTTTCCAGTTGGGGAAGAAAAGTTGTAGATAATCGCAAGGGAGGCACTGCCGAAGCCGAAGGCGCCTACCAGAAAATGCCGGTCACATTCGACGGCAGCCGACCTTGGGGTGCTTTCATGGGTTGGGACGGTGTCATTGTTACCGACCCGAAAGTCGACGTGGTAGCCATGGCGGCCGAATACGCCAGGCGGGTGCAGGAAGATTACTGCTGTGCCAAGTGCACCCCGGGCAAACGCGGCACCCGGGTTATGCAGGATACTCTGGCACGGATTCTTTCCGGTCATGGGGAAGAAAGCGACCTGGCGACTATCGAAAGCCTCGGGGATCTGATGCAGAATTGCAAATGCACCTTGTGCATGACTTCTGCAGTTCCGGTGATCGATACCATCAAGCATTTCCGTGACGATTACCTCGCCTACATTAACAGCGGGCGTAAGCCTCAGTCCGAGTCCAAGTATGTGGTCAAGGTGACAGCCCCTTGTCAGGATCGCTGTCCGGCTCACATTGATATTCCGGCTTACATCGAAGAGATCAAGGACTTACGCTTCGAAGGTGCGTTGTCGACCATTCGCGAGAATATGCCGCTTCCGTCTGTGTGCGGTCGCGTCTGTCCTCATCCCTGCGAGACCGCTTGCCGCCGTAAGAATGTCGATGATTCCGTCAGTATTATGGTGCTCAAGCGGACCGCCTCGGATTACGAATGGCAGCATCATCAAGCACCACCAATGAAAGCAAAGCCGCGTAAGAACAAGACCGTGGCTGTGGTTGGGGCAGGCCCCGCCGGGTTGGCTGCAGCCTACTATCTGGCTCTCGAAGGGTATCCGGTAACCATTTACGAAGCACTTCCTGAAGGTTATGGTGGTGGCATGATCGCCGTTGGCATTCCGGCATACCGTATGCCACGTCATATCCTGCAGCGTGATATCGATATCATCTCCGCTCTCGGCGTTGAGATCATCTACAATACCCGTATCGGCAAGGATATCTCCCTGCCAGATCTTAAGGCCAAGTACGATGCTGTTTTCCTGGCTCCCGGTGCTCATCGGTCCAAACCAATGGGAGTTGAAGGGGAAGACAAGGGGTACAAGGGATTCCTTCCAGGCGGTATTGACTTTTTGCGTGAAGCCTATATGGGCAAACCGACCGGCATGGGCAAAAAAGTAGTCGTGGTCGGCGGCGGTAACACGGCGATCGACTGTGTCCGGGTTGCTTTGCGCGAAGGTGCCGAGGAGTCAATTCTCCTCTATCGTCGGTCCCGTAAGGAAATGCCGGCCGATGTCTGGGAAGTCGACGGTGCCGACGAAGAAGGAGTTCGGTTCGAATTTCTGGTTCTGCCGACCAAAATCATCGTCGATAAAAAAGACCAGGTTACCGGAGTCGAGTGCGTGCGCATGGAACTTGGTGAGCCGGATGCCTCCGGGCGGCGTCGGCCACAGCCGGTGGAGGGGAGCGAGTTCGTGGTTGAGTGCGATACCGTGATTCCCGCCATTGGCCAGGATCCTGACCTCTCCTTTATCCCTGAAAAGATGGGTATCGACATCACCAAGTGGAACACCGTGGTGACCAAGTCACTCCCCCTTAAGAGTCCTAAGGGTCGGGATCTCAACGACCCGATGGGCAATCCCCTGAGCCGGACGCTGATTACCGACCTTGACGGGGTATTCGCTGGTGGTGACGCCGAAATTGGCCCGCTGACCGTGGTGGCCTGTGTCGGTAATGCTCATCGGGCTGCTCGGGTTATTCAGCGCTGGCTCGAAGAAGGTAAAGCATACTTGGCCGATGAAGAGATTCTTGAAGATATTCTGAGCCATGTCAGTGTCTACGACAAAGACGAGCAGGTACCCTGGCTCGACTCGGTTGCGCGGGCACATCAGAAAGAAATTCATGGTCCAGAACGAGCCAGCCACAAGAATTACTGTGAAGTCGAACTTGGCTTTACGGACAGTCAAGCGGTTCAGGAAGCCGAGCGCTGCCTTCGCTGCTACCGTGTGGCTATGCTCGCTTTGTAGTTGAAAGAAAACGTTATCAGGGTTCGAGGGGTTGGGGATCAGGTGTGAACCGTGCCCCGGCCCTTTCGTCTTTAGCCAGGCTTTGAGGTGAAAATCATATGGTCACTTTGACAATTGACGGCAAGACCGCTAGTGTCTCCGCAGGATCGACGATTCTGGAAGCTGCCCAGCAGGTGGGCATACGGATACCCACACTTTGCTGGCTGCAGAAAGTTTCTCCGACCGGCGCCTGCCGGATCTGCGTGGTGGAAATCGAGGGTGTCGCTCGACCGATGACCGCATGCAATACTCCGGTCAAGGAAGGCATTGTTGTCACGACTCAATCGGAAAAGTTGTTTGCCATCCGCAAGCAGATCGTGGAGTTGTTGCTGGTTAACCATCCTCTCGATTGCCCGGTTTGCGACGCTGCCGGGGAGTGCGATCTGCAGAACATCTGCTATGAATTTAACGTGACCAAGCAGCCTTTCGAAGCCGAGGATGTTAATCCTCCGGTAATCAACGGATGGCCCCTGATTCAGCAAGTCCCGTCCCGTTGTGTGCTGTGTGAAAAGTGCGTTAAGGTATGCCACGAAACGGTCGGGTCCAGTGCTCTCTTTGTCAATGACAAGGGGGATAAGAGTTTTATCGACAAGAATCTTGATTTGTGCGAGTTCTGCGGTAATTGCGTTTCGGTTTGCCCGACCGGCACGATGATATCCAAAACCTTCAAGTTCAAGGCTCGTCCATGGGAACTCACCAAGGTGCCTTCGGTCTGTACTTACTGCCCAAGCCACTGCCAGGTGGATGTTAATGTAAAAAATGGCAAAGTATTACGCATGACCTCGGAAGAGGGGGCGACGGTCAATGATGGTAATCTCTGTGTCGGTGGCTTTTTTGGCCATGGCTATATCGATTCACCCGAACGTCTGACTCAGCCGCTGGTCAAGTCTGGAGCGACAACCGCACCGGCCAGTTGGGAGGATGCTCTTAAGTTGGTTGCCGGCAAGATTCGCGAAGCTGGCCCCGCGGCTGTGGCTGCCCTTGGCTCTCCCCGACTTAGTAATGAAGAAAATTATCTGTTTCAGAAGCTGTTTAGGGTTGCGGTTGGTACCAATAATATTGACAGCGAAGCCCGATTCGGTGCCTTGCGCGCTTTCAATGCCCTTAATTCTGTAATGGGTCTCTCTGGAGCCAGCAACACGATTGCCAGTATTGGCCAGGCTGACGCTGTGTTGGTGTTCGGTGCTGATGTGACCGCCGAAGCGCCCGCGGTTGATTGGCAAATTGAAAAATCCTGCCGTAAGCAGAATGGCAAACTGGTTGTCGCCAATATGCGGAAGGTAAAATTAGCCCGCTATGCCAATACTCACCTCAATTATAAGCCAGGATCTGAAATATTTTTAGCGAGTGCCTTGGCCAAGATTATTGTCGAAAAAGGGCTAGCTGACGAGGCTTATTTAAGTAAATATGTAAAAAATGCCGCAGATATCAAAAAGCAGCTTAAATCGGTGGATTTGAAAAAAGCGGCTGCTGCGACCGGCGTTAGTGAAGCGATGCTGGAAGAAGCAGCGGTATATCTCGGTAGTGCCAAGAATGTTGCGGTAATCTTTGGCGCCGATGTGGCTCGCAGTGAAGGGGCGCAAGACAAGGTCCTGGCACTGGCTAACTTGGCGCTGGTGTGTGGTGCGGTCGGCGCAGAGGCCGGAGGGATTTTCCCTCTTGACGAAAAAGGCAATATTCAGGGGCTGCTTGATATGGGCGTGGCGACCGACCTTCTCCCCGGGTTGAAGCCGTTCTCTGCGGCCAAAGGCGAATTTGAAAAGGCCTGGAACGTTTCTCTTCCTGCCAAGGGGCTCGATGCTCAGGGAATTCTTGAAGGGATCGAAAAAGGTGAGATCAAGGTGCTTTATCTGGCGGCGACCAATCCCATTGTCTCTTTCCCTGACAGTGGCCGCTGGCAGAAGGCGCTTGACAAGGTCGAGTTCCTTGTAGTGCAGGATATTCTCACTTCTGGGCTGACCGAATTGGCGGACGTGGTTCTCCCCGGTGCAGCGGATGTCGAAAAGAGTGGTAGCGTGACGTCTCTTGACCATCAGCTGAGCAAGCTTGGCAAGGCTTGTAAACCCGTTGGCGATGCTCGTGAAGACCTTATGATTTTGGCTGATCTTTATGGCCGCCTGGCACCGAAGGCCGCAGCCGTTACGCTGGATTCGGTGATCTCCGAAATAAAGCAGTTGGTGCCTGCCTATGGCAAGGCTGAAGTTTGCCTCGGAGGCAAGTGTCGTTTTGTCGTTCGTGGGCCCTTTGTCCCTGCCGAGAAGAGCATGACTTTCTCTGAGGTCAAACCCCCGACTGCCCCCGCCGCTGGTCTTAAGCTCCTTAGTGGCAAGATTCTTTTCCACTTTGGGACGACGTCTACCTTTGCGGTAGGTAATCTGGCCATCGCTGCAGCTGGTTATCTGGAAATGAATCCCGCTGATGCTGAGGCTTGCGGGATTAAGGAAGGGGATACCGTTAAGGTGACCTCGTCGGTCGGTTCGGCCAAAGGATTGGCCAAACTCAGCAGCAAGGTTCAGGCTGGGTTGGTATTTGCCCCTTACCACTACGCTGAGATGAACATTCAGCAGGTCATTCCGGCGGGAAGCAATCTGACAGCTATTCAGGTCAGCAAGGCTTGATATTTATTCTAATCCTGATGTAGAATCATGGCGCCCTGGCGATAGCCGTTGGGGCGCCTTTTATTTTTCAGGGGGAGTGATCTATGGTTACGGTATTTTTCGATTACAAAGACAAGGTCTCGTTTGATAAGGAAAAAGCCGGCAAGATCGTGCTGGCCGAAACCCCGCATTCCAGAACTACGCTCTGGTGTCTGCTCCCAGGCCAACATATTCATCCGCATGTCCATGCCGGTGATCATATTTGGGTTATTCTTGAAGGGACCGGTCAGTTTCTGGGTGATGCTCCTCGTGAGGTTGCTGCTGGAACAGTGCTGGTCGCACCGGAGGGGCTGGCCCACGGCATTGATAACACGGGCCAGGAAGGGCTGGTCTTTGTCAGTATTTCGGCTGGATAACTACTAGGACTATAGTTAGAAATAAAAAAGCCCCCGCATTGCGGGGGCTTTTGTCGTTGTAAAAAATAGATCGACTATTCCTGAGAGTCGGGATTCTTCTCTATGGGGTCTTTGAGCAGGCGGTGCTTGATACGCTGGGTCATCCACCAGACCAGTGCGATAACCGCTGGGACGGCAAAGGCTAGTACGACCTTTTTGTCCAAATGCCAACTTTCCAGCGGCAGGCCGCTCAGCAGGTAACTGACCAGGCCAACCATGTAATAACTGATGGCGGCGACTGAAAGTCCTTCTACCGTTTCTTGCATGCGAAATTGCAGACGGCTACGACGGTCCATGGAGGCAAGCAGACTTTTATTTTGCTCCTGCATGCACAGGTTGACCCGGGTTCGCAAGAGGTCGCCGGCTCGTTCGATACGTCTGGAGAGATCTTCGAGGCGGTTCTGTACTGACTCGCAGGTGCGCAGGGCAGGAACCAGCCGACGGCTGAGGAATTCATTGACGGACATGTGTTCTTCGACTTCGAGTTCCCGAATGTTCTGCAGCCGACTGAGAACTAAATCGTGGTAGGCGCGGGTGGCTGAAAAACGGTAGTTTGTTTCGCTCCGGAACGATTCTAATCGTGCGGCCAATTGGGACAGGCGGCCAAGCAGTACCCGCTCCTCCTTTGAGCTATTCAGGGTAGAGAGACTGGTGAGCATGTCAGAAAGCTGACGATCCATGTCGCTAAGTTCCGGGGCGATGCGCTTGGCGATCGGTAGAGACAATTGTGCAAGTAACCGATAGGTTTCCAGTTCGATAACCCGCTGGACCAGCCGGCCCATCTGGTAATCATCAATGCCGAGGTTGCGGATATGGAAGCGACCGAAACCGTCTCCGTGCAGCTTGAATGCGGTGGCCAACTGGGTCTTGCCGTTTTTCGGCTGGCTGATGATCAGTTTCTGCCCTTCGAAATAGCGGTTCAACTGGTCGGAGTCGCAGGGAGTACTTTCCGCTTCAACGACTAGATGGAAGGCGGCTACAGCCCTGCCTGGAAGGGCACAGAGCCAGTCGGCAGGTAGCATCTGCAGGACTGTTTCGCTGAATGGGTCAGCGGCTTCCTGGTAGGACGATAGAAACGTGACAGAATAAAATTCGAGATGGCGTTCCCAGCGAACCGAAAAACGTCCAAACTCCTGTATGAAAGAGACTGTCTCGGGAGCTGGCTGGTTGACACTATAACGCCGGCATAGGTCGCAAAGCAGGGTGAAGGCTGCATCCAACTCAGTGGCTTCGGCACGAAATGCCAGGTGTGTTAATTTTTGTGGGGTAGCCACGAGGTGAAACGGGCGCGCATGTAGTTCATCATAGAGGGCATCGCGCAGGGGATGCGTGGAAAAGGGCAGGCAGAAAAAATCAGACATGGCTAAACAGTCCTTGAATTGGTGATTCTTAGGTGGTGCTCGGGCGCTATTGAGAACGCCCTCTGTTGAGGGCGAAAACTAGCAGAAACCACTCCGTCATGACAAGTGTTTTTACAAGGAATCCTGTACAACAAAAATCAGTTGGTCGGTGGGAAACCCCAGGTTTTTGGCCTGGGTTAATAAACGTTGCACTAATTGCGGGGCCAGGTGGGGAGTTCTTGCGAGAATCCAGAGATAAGAACGGTTGGGACCGCATACCATGGCATAGCTGTAATCCGCCTGATCCAGAGCGATGATATTGTAGCTGGCGTAAAAGGGCCCGAAGAAGGAGACCTTGAGAGCGCCGGTTTGCGAATCTTTTTGCGGATAAGCTTTGCCCTCGACCTGTTCCCATTTTTGGGATGAGGCATTGTAACCACGGTTCACTACTCGAATGCCGCCATCCTCACGACGAGAGTAGCTCGCCGTAACATGGCTAAGACCCCGTTCGAAGGAGTGATCGAGTCGGGCTATTTCATACCATGTGCCGAGGTAACGGTTGAGCTCAAAATCTTCAATGACGGAAATGTCATTCGGGATTCGGATGCAACCGCTCAGCAGTAACAGCAAAAGCAGGTGCCGCAGTTTCATCGGTTTCAGTGCTCATGGTAGCCGAGTACCACTAACAGGCAACTGCCGTCGGCGATGACGTTAATTCCGGCTTTCTGGCAGGCTTCGACGGCGGCTGGGCTTTCGGCCCCGGGTTGCATCCAGATGTTTTTTATACCCTTGGCGATGGCGGCAGTCACCGCCTTTTCTGTCACCTGGGGCGGAGTGATGATGGAGAGACTCTGAACTTCGGCGGGGAGATCGGTGACCGAAGCGGCGCAGGAGAGCCCTTCGATTTCCGTATGGACAGGGTTTACCGGAATCGCCTTGCGGCCGTTCATCAGGTAGCAGCGCAATACTTTGTTACCGTACTTCTCCCTCTTGGGCGAAGCGCCGACGACGCCGAAAACAGGGGACTCGAGAAAGGTTGCAATTTGTTGATCGATGGATAGGGACATGAAAAGACTCCTTAAAGGCTGAGAATCATGGAGATCAGGGTGAGAAGGGGGCCGGGATAGAGACCCAAGGACAGGGTGGCGGCCAGACAGAAGGCGAGAACCCCATGC
Organism: Trichloromonas sp.; assembly: GCA_041583595.1. Taxonomy (GTDB): domain Bacteria; phylum Desulfobacterota; class Desulfuromonadia; order Desulfuromonadales; family Trichloromonadaceae; genus Trichloromonas. Next base: position 17,844 of record JBFHFM010000036.1, read on the forward strand.
TCTTCGATGACCCCGCGATGCAGACAGGCCGAACGTTCTTCGGCCATGAAGAGAACGATGATTGGCCTTAAATAATAATAAATTGATAGGATAGATGCAAGGATTCCGATTAATGCAAGTCCCAGGTAGCCCGACTCAACTGCAGCGTAGAAGATGCCGAACTTGCCAATGAAGCCGGCTGTCGGCGGCACCCCGGCTAATGAGAGCAGAAAGAAGGCGAGGGCTGCACTGCGCCGGGGATGGTGATAGCCCAGGCCTGCGAGATCGGTGTATTCCTGCGGCTCCTGCCCCTGAATGGCGAAGGAAGTGATGACGCCAAACGCGCCGAAGTTGGCGAGGGTGTAGACTACCAGATAGAAAGCCACCACGCCGAAGCCGGTGTTGCCTCCGGCCAGCAGGGCGATCAGCACATAGCCCATGTGGACCACCGACGAGTAGGCCAGCATCCGTTTTATGTTGGTTTGGCGCAGGGCGCAGAGGGAGCCGACCAGCAGGGATAGGACCGCCA
>JBFHFM010000037.1:0-18268 GCA_041583595.1 Trichloromonas sp.
CCTCGCCTACACTCGGCGGGATACCATTACGCAACCGTGAAGCCGCCTCCGGAGACATTTCGAAGGAAGGAAACTCACGCAGTCCCTGCTCAAGAGACATCAACGGCAAGGCTTCTGGACGATCCATGTAATCTTCTAAGCGAATGCAATCGGCCTCACTGAAGCAACCGCTGCGGGTACGGCGCAAAGCGGTCATATGAGCACCGCAACCGAGCATTTCACCTATATCATGGCCCAGAGTGCGGATATAGGTCCCCTTAGAACAGTCAACCACCAAAGTAAAAAAAGGCAAGTCGATCTTTTCAACCTGTATCTTGTGGATGGTTATTTCGCGCGACTCCCGTTCTATTTCGATCCCCTGACGAGCCAAATGATACAACGGGACGCCGTCTTTCTTCAGCGCTGAAAACATCGGCGGCATCTGCCGGATCACACCAACAAAGGATTGACTGGCGCTTTCAACGGCCTCGGGAGTAATCGCTTCCCAACTGCGTTGTGTCAGTACGCTCCCCTCAGCATCCTGAGTGTCGGTACTCTCTCCAAGCTTAAAGGTAGCGCGATAAGTCTTCGCGCCTTCCATTAAAAACTGGATTATGCGTGTTCCATCGCCGACCCCAACAACCAGGATACCAGTTGCCATGGGATCGAGGGTTCCGGCATGCCCCACCTGACGTTGTCGACACAACCGGCGTACCTGACGGACCACATCATGAGACGTGACGCCCCCTGGTTTATCAATAACGAGCAGACCGTTCATCAATCAGGCCAGAAGCTGGTCAAGTCGGGAGAAGACGGTTTCGCGAACATGCTCGAGAGTCCCCTCAACCATAGCCCCTGCAGCATTGTGATGCCCACCTCCGCCGAATTCACGAGACAGGCTACCGACATCGATTTTGCCCTTCGACCGGAAACCGACCTTGAAGGTTCCCGCGTTAACCTGACGGAAAAAAATGGCCACTTCAACCCCACGAACTGAACGAGGATAGTTAACAAATCCGTCTGTATGTTCGGAGCCTGCGCGGGTCTGTTCCATCATTTCACTGGTGACGCTCACGGAAGCATAATTGCCGCACCGCGAAACCGTCAACGTCGAAAGAGCGAGAGCCAAAAGACGCAGACGTTTTTCTTCCTGGCTTTCATAAAGACCGGAAGCAACGTCCCAAGGGCTGACACCACGCGCGACCATTTCTGCCGCCACATGGAACGCTTCGGGATCGGCATTGGAATAGCGGAAAGAGCCTGTATCAGAAAGAATAGCGGTATAGACACAGAGTGCTACATCAAGAGAAAGAGGACGCCCAGACTCCTTGATGATTCGGTAAATCATGGCTCCGGTTGCACTGGCAGAGGTATCAACGTAATAGACGTCACCAAAATCTTCTGAATGCGGATGATGATCGACATTAACCAGACTACGACATACCTCTTTGAGATGCACTCCGGCACGCCGCAACTCCCCAGCATCGAGCACAAAGCCTACATCGAAAAAAGCATCTGGCTCAAGTCGGTCTACCAGTGTTTCGGCGCCAGGGAGAAAATCAAAATCCTTGGGTACGCCGTCCTTATTGTAAGCAACGACATTTTTCCCGCACTCGCGCAGAAAATTAACCAGAGCAAGAGTCGAGGCCAGGGCATCACCGTCTGGACTTTCGTGGGATGCCACCAGAAAACTCTGCCCGGTATTAATTTTCTCCAGAATCGTCTGTATCATCCGTATGCTCTGTATGAATTTGCTGAATCAGGGTTTCGATGCGATTGCCGTAAGCCAGCGAACGATCAAACTCGAACATTAATTCGGGCACATAACGCAAACGCATGCGTTTGGCTAGTTCGCGACGCAGGTAGGGTGCAGAGCTTTTCAGCCCCTTTTCGGTGTTTTTGATTTCACTCTCCGACCCAAAAGCCGAAAAGAAAATCCGGGCCAGACTCATGTCGGTATTCACTTCCACCGCAGTGATGGTAACGAACCCAATCCGAGGATCCTTGAGGCCCTTGATAAGAAGTGCGGAAATTTCTTTTTGAATCTGGTCTCCGACCCGATGTGAACGTTTAAATTCCAAGCGTTTTCCTGTCAATAATGGATGAACTCAACAAAACGGTCAACAATTTCAGCAAAACCGGTCTGTTCTATCTCTTCGACGATTTTCTCAAAGGACGAATGCATCGCCCCTTCATCGTAGTGCACCATGGTGAATCCTAGCTGCGAACGCTGCCAGAGGTCAAGGCTACCAGTTTCAGCACAGGAAACCGGAAACCTCCCCCGGCAGCGACCGAGAATCTTTTTCACCATGCCACGCTTTTCTTTGAGATTCTGTGGCGCGTGAAGCAGGATTTCAAGCTGCATAACCCCGACGACCAACCACGTCTCCTCATTTTAAAGGGTGGTTTTAATCGATTCAATCTCGAAGGCTTCGATGATATCGCCAATCTTGATGTCGTTGTAGTTTTCCAAACCAATACCACACTCGTAACCGGTCGCCACTTCTTTGACATCGTCCTTAAAGCGCTTGAGGGAACTCATCTTCCCTTCCCACACCACGACGTTGTCACGGACCAGTCGAACACCGGCGCCGCGGACGATCTTGCCATCGACAACATAGCTACCGGCGATAGTCCCGACCTTGGTAACACTGAATGTGTCACGGACCTCGGCGCGCCCGAGGTGTTTCTCTCGCAGGGTCGGAGCCAGCAGGCCTTCCATGGCATCCTTAATATCGGCCACCGCATCGTAAATGATGTTGTACAGACGAATATCAACCCCTTCAGAATCAGCAAGAACCATCGCTTTCGGCTCAGGACGAACGTTGAAGCCAAGCACAATGGCATCTGAAGCCGAAGCCAGGGTAATATCGCTTTCGATAATACCGCCAACCGCTGTATGGATCACAACCAAGCGACAGGCATCGGTAGCCAACTTGAGCAAGGAGTCCTTAACAGCTTCGACGGAACCCTGTACGTCACCCTTGATAATGACCTTGAGTTCCTTGACATCACCCTCTTTAATCCGGGCATAAAGCTGCTCAAGGGAAATCTTGCTGGTTTGAGCCAACTCCGATTCGCGAATCTTCTGGGCACGATGCTGAGCGACATCTTTTGCGGTTTTCTCATCCTCAACAGAATGGAAGGAATCACCGGCCTCAGGAACTCCGGAAAGCCCGGTCACCTCGACGGGACAAGATGGCCCAGCAGCGTCAACTCGATCGCCACGATCGTTGATCATGGCCCTGACACGACCATAATGCACGCCAGTAACGATTGGGTCACCAACTCTCAGAGTCCCTTCCTGTACCAGAACAGTCGCCACGGGACCGCGGCCCTTATCGATTCGAGCTTCGACGATAGCGCCCTTGGCACGCTTGTTCGGATTAGCCTGAAGGTCCATAACTTCAGCCTGAAGCAGGATCATTTCAAGCAACTGATCCAAATTGGTGCGTTGCTTGGCTGAAACTTCAACAAAAATGGTATCGCCGCCCCACTCTTCTGGCAGCATCTCGAACTCGGTCAGTTCTTGCTTGACCCGATCCGGGTTGGCGTCGGGCTTATCCATTTTGTTGATCGCGACAATGATCGGAACTCCTGCAGCCTTAGAGTGATTAATCGCCTCTTTAGTCTGCGGCATGACGCCGTCATCGGCAGCCACTACGAGTACCACAATGTCAGTCACCTTTGCGCCTCGAGCACGCATGGCGGTAAAGGCTTCGTGACCTGGGGTATCGAGAAAGGAGATCTTTTTACCATCCAACTCGACCTCATAGGCCCCGATGTGCTGAGTAATGCCCCCAGCTTCACCTTCGGTAACGCTGGTGGTGCGGATGGCATCGAGGAGACTGGTTTTACCGTGGTCTACGTGACCCATGATAGTTACCACCGCCGGACGCGCCTGAAGATCTTCCGGGTTCTCGATGGCTCCGGAACGAATACTGGAATGCTCCAGCACTGTTTCCTCATCAAAGGCCACATTTTCCACTTCGTAATTAAATTCGCTTGCCAGCAACGCAGCCGTCTCAAAATCGAGGGGATGGTTAATGGTCACCATCGTTCCCTGACGCATGAGTTCTTTGATTAAATCATTGGCCTTGGCCCCCATGCGCTTGGCCAGTTCACCAACAGTGACCACATCGCTGATACGAATAATACGTTTGATCGCTTTGGAAACTGTAACTTCGGTCTTCTGGACCTGCTTGGTCCCTTTGCGACCACGACGCGGTTTGCCACCATGATCGGGCTCAAACATCTCACGCCGCTGACGACGTTTCTGCCCATCCACAACGGAACTGGCGTTGCTGTAATCTGCGCCTTTTCCTTTTTTATTTTTCTTACCACCACGAGCTTCCTTGGCTGGAAACGGTTCGGCATCTACAGCGGTAGGCATTGATGGCCCACGCCCCATCCTGGGTGCTCCCCCGGGTCCTCCAGGAGCGCCCCCCCTGGGTGCGCCAGACCGAGACGGTGCGCCAGGCCGAGATGGTGCACCAGTCCGAGACGGTGCGCCAGGCCGAGATGGTGCACCAGAGCGTGGGGCACCACCAGTCGGGGCACCACCAGTCGGAGCACCGCCAGCCGGAGCTCCACGGCGCGGGGCACCAGACCCAGCGGCTGGACGCTCAGGACGACCGGCATCACGTCCCCGGGGTCCAGTAGGTGCCGACGCGGGCAGCTCTACACGACCGAGAATTTTTGCCCGCGAGGCCGTAGCAGCCTTCAGCGGATCATGATCTTTAATAATAACGGCAGTTTTTCCAGGACGGCCATCAGACTTGGACCTCTCGACACCCTTCCCACCGGTACCCTGAGATTCGACATCTCCGACTTTTTTGGCTAACGAGGATTTTTTCTCAGATTTTTCTGCAGCGGGTGCTCCCCCTGCCTTAGCGGCAACAACCGGCTCGACTGGAGCGGCTTCTTTGGGAACCACCGGGGCGGCCACTGCGTCAGTAGCGGCATCAACCGGAGGTGCCACACTTTTAGCCGAGGGCTCAGCGACAACGGCGGCAGGGATCGCCGGCTCAGCTGCCTTCTCAGTCTTCACAGGAGCCTCAGTCTTCACAGGAGCCTCAGTCTTCACTGGAGCCTCAGCCTTCACAGGAGCCTCAGCCTTCACAGGAGCCTCAGCCTTCACAGGAGCCTCAGCCTTCACAGGAGCCTCAGCCTTCACAGGAGCCTCAGCCTCCACAAGCGTCTCAGCCTTCACGGGAGCCTCAGCCTTGGCAGGCATCTCGGTCTTCTCAACCATTCCGGCTGGTCCTGAAAAGGCCGTAGTCTCTTGAGCCGACCCAGACTCATCAGCATCAGAACCGGCCGCCTCGATGGAGACTTTGGGCTCCTTGCGCCGGCGGCGAATGATACCGGTGCTGATCCGCTCCTCTTCGACATTTTCATCAGAAGGTGCAGATGCGGCCTCAAATTTTTGAAGATCATCTTCCTCAATTACGCTTGAGTGGGACTTAACTTCAATCCCGGCCTGCTGCAGACGATCAATAACCACCTTATTGTCAAGTCCCAGCTTTTGCGCTAATTCGTAAACTCTTGTCTTTCCCATCAAATCTCCCCTGCGATCTGCTTATATCGTAACATTTCTGCTTTTACGGTTTTTGCCAAGGCGCCACGCTTAAGAGCGAGCACACTGCGTTCTTCTTTGCCCAGCATTTTCCCCAGGCTTTCCTTGTCGAGAAGACGACAGCAAGAAACGCCTTTGGCCGCGGCACTGCCCGCAACCTTATTGCCAATCCCCTCGGAAACGTCGCCAGCCAACACCACAACACCTAACTGGCCGGACACCAAACCATCCAGCACCATGCTGCTGCCCGAGATCAACACCCCAGACTTTCGAGCCATCCCGAGAAGGTTGACAATTTTCTGCTCAATGGCCGCCAACAAGTCAGCCTTCAATTGCGCAAAAGAAACCTGCAGACCCTGATCCTTAAAGGCCCGCTGAAACTGATGGCGCTTAACGGCTAACTGCAGACACTCACCACAGCTGCAGACATAAGCTCCCCGACCTGGCAGCTTACCACGGTAATCAACGAGCACCTCATTCGCAGGAGACAGGATAAAACGAATCAGATCCTGCTGGTCGCGCTCCTGCCGACAACCAATACAGGTTCGCCTTGGCTTAGACATCCTGAATTCTTAGTCCTCGTCAGCAGTCGCATCAGCATCAGCAGTCGCATCAGCATCCGTTGCAAAAAGAGCAACTTGACGGGCCAACTCATCCTTAGGCATGGAACTGCGACCAGGAATATCGTAGGTCTTGGCCATCTCGTATAGCTCATCTCGAGTATACTGATCAGTAAGCCCTTCAGAACCGATCGCTTCGGAGTTCTCGTCGGCCGCCGCACCAGAGGCTTCCTCGAGTTCAATTTCAGCGGCACGTGTTTCGCTTTTAATATCGATTTTCCAACCGGTCAGCTTAGCGGCAAGACGCACATTCTGCCCCTTCTTGCCAATCGCCAACGAGAGCTGGTCGTCAGGAACAATAATCTCAAGTGCCTGCTCGTCGTTATCAACATAAACCCTGGTAACCTCGGCGGGCGCCAGCGCAGAACAAGCAAAACGCGCAACATCCGGGGTCCATGGAATAATATCAATCTTCTCGCCACGCAGTTCGGAGACGACATTCTGTACCCTTGACCCACGCATACCGACGCAAGCGCCAACCGGGTCAACATCAGGATCATGTGAAACTACGGCGATCTTGGTGCGACTACCGGGCTCACGCGACACGGCTTTAATCTCGACGATTCCCTCGGCAATCTCAGGAACCTCAAAGCTGAAAAGCGCCGCAACTACACCTGGATGGGTACGAGAAAGAATGATCTGCGGCCCCTTGGTCGACATCTTAACTTCGGAAATATGGGCTCTGACACGGTCCCCCTGGCGATAGTTCTCGCGAGGCACCTGCTCACGGTGAGGAAGAAGTGCTTCGGCCCGACCGAGATCGACAATCAGGTCGCCACGCTCGTAGCGCCGGACAATACCATTGACCATCTCACCGACGCGGTCCTGAAACTCGGTAAAGACACCCTCCCGCTCAGCCTCGCGAACCTTCTGAATAATCACCTGCTTGGCGGTCTGGGCAGCGATGCGACTAAAATTACTTGCATCGAGCTTCATCCCGAGAGAGTCACCTATCTCAACATCAGGATCGATTTCGGCAGCCTCAACAGCGTCGATTTCCTTATAGGAATCCACGACTTCCTCAACCACGGTAACAAATTCGAACACCTCAACTTCACCCAGGTCATCGTTGTAATGAGCCTCAAGGTCACGGGTGTTGCGGTATTTTTTATTAGCCGCAGAAAGAACAGCGGACTCCAGAGCTTCAACAAGCACACCCCGGTCGATCCCTTTATCCTTAACAACCTGATCAATAATATGGTTAAGATTTGTAACCATCCAAACTTCCCCCTATATCCGTTAAGCTCAGGGTTTCTACTCCCCCCGGCATGCGGCATCCTACAGCCGGAAGCACCGCTTGTTTTAAATCGTTTCAGAATTCGTATTCAAGGTTAGCCTTGGCGATTCCCTCAAAAGGAAACTCGACCACGCCGCCCTTCTTGTCTGTCTGCTCCACCCGGACAACACCGTCAGTAATTCCCAACAGCTTGCCAACAAAGGTCTTGCGAGAATGTCCACGCTGATCAGGATCAAGACTCTCATAGGTCTTAACCTTAACCAGACTACCGACAAACCGCTCAAAATCTTTTTCTTTTTTAAGAGGACGGTCAATGCCAGGCGAAGAAACCTCGAGACGATATGCGGTATGAATAAGGTCCTCGATTTCAAGCACGGCGCCAATCTCGCGACTGGCCTCTGCGCAATCGTCAAGAGTCAAGCCCCCTTCTTTATCAATAAATATCCGCAAAAACCAGTCTCGACCTTCATGCTTATACTCGAGGTCAACCAGTTCCATCGACATGGACCCAAGGATAGGTTCAACAACACCGGCAAGCTGTTCTATCAATGTCTGCTGTGACAAGGTTCAAAGCCCTTCAAATAAAAAAAGTGAGCAAAGGCCCACTTTCTTCTTAGTGAACAAAGTTAACAGCAAATTGATACCATGCCTAAGTGCCAATTGCAAGGAGAAATATTGAATATTTACTACCTTTCCCCGCGCACAACCTGCATAGAATGGAGGATTTCAACCGCCTGAGGGTAATCGTCATTATCCCTGCCAGAATCCATATAGTAGATATAAAACCAACTGGTATCGACAAAACCGATCAGTCCACAGAAACGCGTCGGCACATCATGTTTCATAAATCTGGCCTGCAAGCGGTACGCATAATCTGCCCCGTAAATGCGAACCTTATCTACCTCATACGAAAGCTCTCCTATCCCCTCTTCGCTTTCCAGACTTTCAGCCGCATAACGGGCCGAAAGGGCTACCACATGCCGGGACGGAGTGCTCTCACCTGGTTCCAGCGGGCTGAAATCAATTTCCATATGGGATCTGCTAACGGGATTAAAAATAAAATGTTCGTTAGCGGCCAACTGTTTTTTCACCGCCATTTCAATAGATTTCAGGTCAGCGACCTTCCCTTGCGCCTCAAGGTCATGGATTATGTGTTCGGCCATTTCCTCAATCAAAAACTCAGGAGCAACGGAAGCAATGATCCATTTTTCATTGGGGATTTCAATACTAACCGACAATTCTGGAGCAACGGACAATAGGGTGCCAGGAGCCCGCGGCAAAGCGCAACCGGACAACCCCAGCATCATCCCAATAACTAACCAAAAAAATGTGTGCTTCATAGAGCCTCCATGATTAAAAAAGAATGGCGCTACTTTATGGCACAAAAGTATAGCAGGAAACCTGGATTATGGTTTCAAGGCCAGAAAAGTGATGCTTTCGGTATGATAGGTTTGAGGAAACAGATCGACCGGACGGGACCATTGCACCTGAAAACCGGCCTGAAGTAGAGGTGTCAGGTCGCGAGCCAAGGTGGGAGGATCGCAAGAAACATAGATGATACGCTCTGGCCGCAACACCGCTAACTCCAGAGCCACCTTATGGGCCCCGGTGCGTGGCGGATCGAGTACGACCAGATCGAACCCCCTATCACCTGCCAGGTCCGCGTATGCCCCCTCAGCGGGTCGGGTAAAAAATCGGGTATTGGTGACTCCGTTGGCGGTGGCATTCTGCCGGGCCTTATCGATAGAAGGACCGTAATCTTCAACCCCGACCACCTCATCGGCGATCCGGGCCAACGGCAGTGAAAAGTTGCCCATTCCACAGCACAAATCAAGGACTCTCCGTGGCCGGTCCTCCTCAATGGCGCCAAGAACTTCAGAAACCAGTTGCCGGTTCTGCTCCAGATTGACCTGGGCAAAGCCGCCAGGACCGTAGGCCAGGCGCAAGGCGGTGTCAGCCTGCGGGCGAATGTGTAAATCGTCGCTACCAAAAACAGACCACATTTTATTTTTAGGACCTACCTGGAGAAACAGGGCATAACCGACCTCAGAGACCAACGGCCGCAGATAGTCTGCAAGAGCCTCAGCCTGATCATCCGAAAGGTAAACCACGGCCCTTACACGTCCCTCGTCGTCGACTGCCAGATCAACCCTGGGAATCCGCTCAGGACATGGAGATATCGGCAACCAGGAACGAAAACGGGAGAGTGCCACGTTGATCGCCTCTGCGGCAATCGGACAGGTTTCGACATCAATTACGTAATGACTGCCACGCTGATAAAATCCCATGAGGAAGCCATTTTTAGTTTGCTGGCACTTGAACTGGACTCGGCTGCGGTAGCCCCATTCCTTCGGGGCCGCAGCCATCGGGAGGACGGCTTCAGCGGGAAGCGCACACTGCCGCACCATAGTGTCCCGAAAAATTTGTTCCTTCCAGCGCATCTGTTCTACGTAAGGCAAATGCTGCCATTGACAGCCGCCGCAACGCCCGAATACCGGGCAAATCGGTTGGCGGCGCTGAATCGAAGGTTCGATCAGTTCCGTCATCTCGGCTTCGGCATAGCGCTTTTTCTCACGAGTTACCCGGCAACGCAACAGGTCCCCGGGAGCCGAATAAGGGACAAATATTGCCTTTCCGTCATGGCGACCGACGCCATTACCGCCATAAGCCAGGCTATCGATATGCAGAGAATCGATCATTTCACAAGCCTGAACGGACGGACATTGGTCTGACTCTTGGCCATTTCCAAAGCGATAAAGCGGGAAAAGAACTGCGGGGTCTGCAGATAGGAAAAGCTGCTTTTGACAAAAGACGCTATCATTTCGTTGCGAACGGCTTCCAGTTCTCCACTGGAGATCCCCATTCGTTCGAGATGGCGAACCCATATGATTTCATCGCCAAAACGGCTTCGCACGCGTTCAGCTTCAGCGCAAGGGTCAACCGCGGCGGAAAAGAGCTTCGGAGTGACAGCGACCACACAACGAACTTCAATCCGCAAACGGTGGTAATCCCCAAAATAGCGATTCGAACTATCGATAAAATCTACACGGACACCGTTATCCAGGTGATCGGTACGTAGGATCTGTTCCATAATAGTTCCTGATGGTAGTGATGCTGGCTATTGGTCTTGCGGTTTCTTTTTACGCTCTGAATTAACCCAATCAATGCTGCGGAACATGCCATGCAGAATGCGCACCTCACGGTCGTTGAGTCCTGCGCGTCCGAAAATGCGCCGAAAGCTACGCAAAATATGATCCGGATTCTGGGCGTCGAGAAACTCAATGCCCACCAGGCTCCGTTTCATGTGGTCATACATCCCCTCAAGAACGCTACCACTGGCCAGTTTCTTGCGATCAGGGCTCTGCCCGAGCTGTCTATTAAAAGCCTTGGCCGTTTCGTATAGACAAAGGGAAACCGCTTGAGCCAGATTCATCGAAGCCAGCTCTTCACTGGTCGGAATGGTGATAAATCGCTGACAAAGATCGAGTTCAGTCGTCAACAGCCCCTTATCCTCACGGCCGAAGACCAGAGCCACTCTCCCCTTTTCGGTCAAAGGAAGGAGGTGACTAGCGGCCTCGTCGGGCTGTAGAAATTCTTCGCGATACTTTCCAAAACGGCGGGTGGTGCCGAGTGCAAGTTGGCAGTCGGCCAAGGCTGCGGCCAGGTCAGGAAAAACCTTGGCCTGTTCAAGCAAAGTTCCGGCCTTAACCGCCATCCGGCGAGCATCTTCGGCAAGATGATCGGCGGTAGGATTAACCAAACGTAAATCAGAAAAGCCAAAATTCATCATGGCTCGGCAGACTGAGCCTATATTGAGCGGTCCCTGCGGTTCGACAAGAACCACCGCGACTTTCTGTAAAGAACAACTGTCGGAGGTGGTTAAAGTCATCCTAGGTCTCCTAACGCAAACTGAATCATGGCCGCGCCGACAATGGCGGCGGTTTCGGTACGCAAAATACGGCCTCCCAGGGAGACTGGCAGCACGCCTGCCGCCTGCGCCTGTGCAGCCTCGTCAGAAGTAAATCCCCCCTCTGGACCAACCAGCAGAGCGACCCGTCCAGGTTTTTGCTTATGCACAGCCTCCTTAAGGGTCCAGCAGGCCTCCCCTTCGTAAAGCATCAATCGCATATCGGCAGCGGCCGCCTCCTTAAGCATTTCATCCCAACAAAGGACCGGCGCCAGCTCAGGAATCATCCCTCGACGACACTGTTTAGCCGCACGTAATACCACCTCAGGCCAACGATGAGACTTTTTCTGTCCAGCATCCCGCTCCTCAAGGGTAGTGGAGCGTTGAGACGTATAAGGGACCACCCGATTGACGCCGATTTCAACGAGTTTTTGCAAAATAAGCTCAAATCGTTCTTTTTCCGGAAGAGCCTGAAAGACCACAATTTCCAGAAAACTTTCTGCAGCACCGACAAGCTTATGAAACGGAACGACAAGACAGCCCTCCGAATCATGTTGCGAGAGGCGAGCCCGCCAATAGTTCTGGCAGGAATCAACCAACGTATAAACGTCACCTGAGCGGGGCTCCCAGCATTCAAGTGCGGACACGGCCTCGGGCGCAAGCCTTACCTCACATTCCAGACGTAGCTCGTGCGGCAACCGGATTATACTGCCACTGCCGCCTCGATTAACGCATGATCGGTGCAAAGCCAGCCTCCCTGTACCTGACGAAACGGACACGTGCTGCAGCCGCCAGATCTTCGTCGTAAATCTCTGCGAAATCAATTACCTGCGTAAATTGCCGAACAAAATCGAAGGAACAGGGACATCCCATGATCAGCACCCTGGCACCGTTGGGATTGCGTTCTGCGGTGCCGATTACCACGGGATCGTCAAGGCAGTCGACTGCGCCATTATCCCAGGCATGGGGAATAAATGAATCTTTACTCCAGGTCCACATGAAACGGTCAAGAGTAATGGCCTGGTTATCATCCGCTACAATAATCAAAACCCGCAGGCCCCCTGCGAAAAACTCATCGGCCAACTCGCAGAGATGTCTAGCCTTTTCGGGCTTTTTTAATTTGATAAATTCGACATGGGTCATTGAGTAGCACCTGCAGTGGTTACAGAAAATACGCTCTGAATCCTAAGCGACAACCGGGCGCATAAAAAGGGTTGATTCACTTAACGCCTTTTCATGCGCCCGAATAATCGTAACGCAAACAGAACGATGATGGATGTGTTTATCAGGCGGCCTGTTCAGCGACCGCGCGGGCATAAGCGGCACCCCGGTCAATGGCCTCAACGTTCATGGGAATGAAACGATGGTTACGCTCTGGCAGTACGTCCTTCAAAGCGCCTTTAAGGCTTTCCAGTGACACCGCGCCAGACAGTTCAGCATAGGCCCCAATGGTGATCATGTTCAACAGACGCGGGTCTCCGAGCTCAAGAGCCAGATCATTCACCGGGATCCGCACAACCTGAATGTCATCCCTCCCTTCGCCAGTATCGTCGACGAGTGAACTGTTCACGATACAGAGCCCCCCGGAACGCACGCGACTGAAGTATTTTTCCATGGATAAAGGATTGAGAATCAACGCTGCTCCGGGATTACCTATCACCGGCGAACCAACCTCTTCATCAGACACTACCACCGTGCAGGTCGCAGCACCACCCCGTTTTTCAACGCCATAGGCAGGAAAATACGAGACGTTGCGCCCTTCGATAATCCCGGCATAGGCCAGCAAATTACCGATCAGCAGAATGCCCTGACCACCAAAACCGGCCATAAATACATCGTAGTTCATTATCTCTCTCCGTAAACTGCGGGCCACTCAGGCCACGGTGGAATCCTTGAAGATTGCCAGCGGAAAATAAGGAATCATTTCGCTTTCAACCCGGGCGTTCGCCTTCAGAGGATCCATTCCCCAGTTGGTCGGGCAGGCAGACAGCACCTCGACAAAGGAAAACCCCTGCCCCTTGACCTGCACTTCAAAAGCCTTTTTGACCACACGGGCGGCCTGCAGGATGTTTTTCGGCGAATTAACCGCTACCCGGGCCGAATAGGCCACTCCTTCAAGATTACTGAGCAGCTCGGCCATACGGATTGGATAGCCATCGGTAGATACATTACGCCCATAAGGAGAAGTCGAAGTTTTCTGCGTCGGCAGGGTAGTCGGTGCCATTTGGCCGCCAGTCATACCGTAAGTGGTATTATTGACAAAAATTACCGTCATTCCCTCACCCCGGTTGGCAGCATGAATAATTTCACTGGTCCCAATGGCCGCGAGATCGCCGTCTCCCTGATAAGTGAAAACAATCTTGTCCGAGTGTACCCGTTTCACCCCGGTAGCAACCGCAGGCGCCCGCCCATGAGGAGCCTCGACGACATCGATGTCAAAATAGCCGTAGAGAAAAACGCTGCAACCGACCGAGGCGACCCCGATGGTGCGATCCTGGACGCCGAAAGCATCCATCGCGTCGGCGACCAGGCGATGAATGGTCCCGTGCTGGCAACCTGGGCAAAAATGGGTCTGAACATCTTTAAGGGAAGTCGGGTGCGAAAAAACCTGTTTCATAGCAGTCGACATGATCAATCCTTGTAATGCATGTGGATCTGGGCCAGCAACTCTTCGGGGGTTGGCAGCGAACCTGCACCCGGAGGACGGCCATAAAAGAAGACATCGGCATCACGCGCCACCGACAAACGAACATCTTCAACCATCTGGCCAGCGTTGAGTTCAATACAGAGGACTCGCTTGATCCTGGAGGTCGTCTCGGCGAAGGCCTTTTCGGGGAACGGAAAGAGGCTGATCGGGCGCAGCAAGCCAACCTTAAGGCCCTCTTCACGCGCCATACGGATAGCCGTCATGACGATGCGCGATGTCGATCCGAACGCGGTCACCACCAGCTTCGCATCATCCAGGCCGTTGGTCTCGAAACGAACCTCTTTATCCTTAAGTTGCTGATACTTGCGATGCAGTTTCCAGTTATGGGCCTCAAGTTCGCCGTCCCCCAGAAAAAGGGATTTGACCACCCGTTGGGGTCGACCGTCCTTACCCGAAACGGCCCAATCCTTAGCCGGAAGGTCATCAGGCGCCACATAGGGATGGGGTACCAGGGCTTCCTTCATCTGCCCGATTACCGAATCGCCTAGCAGCATGGCCGGCACACGATAGCGCTCGGACAAGTCGAAGGCGAGCATCGTTAGATCATACATTTCCTGAACCGAATTTGGCGCGAGCACGATGGTATGATACCCACCGTGACCACCCCCCTTAACCGCCTGAAAATAGTCGGACTGCGAGGCATCGATGCCGCCTAGACCAGGGCCACTGCGGGAAATATTGACAATCAGGCCAGGAAGTTCACTGCCGGCCATATAGGAAATACCCTCTTGCTTTAAAGAGATCCCGGGACTGGACGATGAAGTCATCGCCCTGGCACCACAGGCACTGGCACCGAGGAGCATATTGATAGAAGCAATTTCGCTTTCGGCCTGAATAAACACTCCTCCGACATTGGGAAATTCACGCGCAATATACTCGGGAATATCGCTCTGAGGAGTAATCGGATAACCGAAATAATAACGGCATCCGGCCTCGATCGCGCCCATGGCTACAGCCTCATTTCCTTTAACCAGCAAACGTTTCTGCAAAACAACCTCCGAACAACCTGACGCCGCAAGCTAATAAACCGATGTGCCCGGGGAACAGGTGGTAAATTTGTGTCCGCTATTAATTCTATGCTTTCGAAAAAACTCTTCGGATGGCTCAACAATGATTTAAACAGGGAACATTCGTTGATTTTTCAAGACACTTTCGCAAAAAACCTTAAGATGGCTAAACCAAAATTTCGATCTACAGGCCTTGGTGGTTTTTCAGGGACGAAGGACTGCATCAGATAAGTCGAGGTCCTTGAAAAAGCACATAATGCCTATAGGCGATTTTTCACGCCATCATTTTTTAATTTCCCGAAAAATCGTGATCGCCACATCCGGACACATCTGGGCACAAAGGGTACACGAGGTACATTTCTCAAGATCTTCATCTGAGATGACCGCGGGCATAAAACCTTGCCGGTTAATCTTGTCCAGCATTTTTATCAAGCCTTGCGGGCAAGCTGTGGTACAGAGTGCACACCCTTTGCAACGCAATTCATCGATTACTACTTTCGGCACGACTGAATTCCCTCCCAACAGATTTCAGAAACAGACAACTGATCAGCATTCTGCTAAACCTTGAGAGCTTAACAAACATGAACAATTAGAGTCAATGAGAAACCCAGCATAAAAAGAGGCGGCCCAATCAGGCCACCTCCTTAAACAACAAAACGAGAGGCTCGTTGGTCAGTGAACCAACCGCTCCATCATTTCATGCCCGCAAGCAAGGTAGACACCGGTCGCACTGGCCTGTTTTTCATTGTAGCCACTGACATGGCTGACGGCAGGAAACTCGCCAGACGAACCAAACAGGATATAAGGAACCGGGTCGAGGGTATGAGTCCTCTTGAGCACCGGAGTAGGATGGTCTGGAAGGATCAACACCCGGTACTCACCAAGGGCGGGCAAACCGTCAATAATGGTACCGACGACCTTCTCATCAAAAGCCTCAATGGCCTCGACCTTGTCCTTAAGATTGCCGGAATGACCCGCCTCATCAGGAGCCTCCACATGCAGGTAAACAAAATCGCGGGTCTTCAAGGCCTCAAGGGCCGCCTCGGCTTTACCAACGTAGTTGGTATCGATGTATCCGGTGGCCCCGGGAACATCGATTACGTCCAGACCAGCATAGATGCCAATCCCCTTGATTAGATCGACGGCCGAGATCACCGCGCCAGTAATACCGAATTTCGCCTGCATGGTCTCCATCTGAGGCGCCCGACCATGCCCCCAGAACCAGATGGAGTTGGCCGGCAACTTGCCGGCCTGCTCACGGCGTTGATTCACCGGATGATTCTTGAATAAGAGTTGAGCGGAAGTCATCAAGTTAATTAATGCGTCGGCACCATCCCCCTGAGGGAGATGATTTTCGAGACTCTGATAGGTCAGGTCATGCGGCGGGGTGAATTTAAGTTTATCACGCCCCCCCTTCCAAACCATCAGATGCCGATACGAGACCCCTGGATAAAATCGAAATTCTTCACTACCGAATTCTTCCTCCAGGCTGCCGATGAGCTCACGGCCTTCTTCCGTGGTAATATGGTCAGCCGAGAAATCCTCCATGTACATCTTGCCATAATGTTGATTGAGAGTGACCAGGTTCACCCTGAAAGCTACATCCTCAGGATCTAGGGCAACTCCCATACTGGCCGCCTCGAGAGGAGAACGCCCGGAGTAACAGGAAGCAGGATCGTAACCGAACACCGACAGGTTGGCCACATCGCTCCCGGGGTGAAAACCTTTGGGGACCGTCTCCATCAGGCCGGTTTCCCCAGCCTTGGCTAAAGCGTCCATGCGTGGGGTATTGGCGTATTCGAGGGGAGTTTTCCCGCCTAATTCATCGAGTGGTTCATCAGCCATGCCGTCGCCAAGTAAAACAATATATTTCATAATCTCCTCATATTGGATGGTCTGTCCCGCCGCATTAGCCACGAGGATGACACTGTTCATGAATTTTACGCAGACGTTCACGAGTTACATGTGTATAAATCTGGGTCGTTGAAATATCTACGTGCCCGAGCATGGTCTGAACTGAACGCAGATCTGCACCATTTTCTAACAGGTGGGTGGCAAAAGAATGTCTCAGCGTATGCGGAGAAAGTTCTTTAACTATGCCCGCCTCCAGAGCGCGGCGCTTAATAATCTTCCAGAAGCCCTGCCGTGTCAACCCCTTGCCTGCCCGATTAAGAAAAATCTGCGCGGCCCCCTGATCTTTGTCCAGTGCCGGCCGCCCCAGGGTTAAATAATGACGGAGTTCGGCGATGGCCGCCTCTCCGAGAGGAACAATCCGTTGTTTACTGCGCTTGCCAAAGGCCATCAGGTAACCAACGTCAAGCTGAATATCACTCCACTTCAGACCAACCAGTTCCGATACGCGCAGGCCGGTGGCATAGAGTACTTCAAACATGGCCCGGTCGCGTTGACTTAGCGGATCATTCCCAGCGGGAGCCCTCAACAGACGATCAACTTCAGCCATAGAAAGGGTGTGTGGAAGGGAACGCACACTCTTCGGTGCCTCGATGAGCGCCGTCGGATTGTTTGCCATGATTCCTTCGGCAAGCAGAAATTTGTGAAACATGCGCAACGACACCAGCGCCCGGGCCCGGCTACGCGGAGAAAGCCCCTCTCGTTTAAGCCGGGTCAGAAATCGCAATATCAGCGCGGGAGATATTTCCCCCGGGGTTGAAATTTTCTCTCCACTGAGAAACCCGACATACCGGGCCAGATCGCGGCCGTAAGCATCGAGCGTATTGGCGGCCAGACCTTTTTCCACCAGGAGAAAGGTCATGAACTGATCAAGGAAAGAATCCATAGGTATTTGATATTATGTGAAAAGTTAATTCGTTTTTTCGTCACCAGAAAGCTCGTCTAGCCCACTAAGCAGACGTTTTCGTAAATCTTCGAGCTTATCCTTGAACAACACTTTCTGGCCAAAAATGTCCTGCACATAAAAGGTATCGGAAACCTGGTCAACCTTAGTGGAAATCTTGGCCACACCAATGTACAACCCGAGTTCCTTAAGCGTTCTGGTAATCTGATACAGAACACCGACCTGATCCTGAGCGTAAATATCGACAACTGTGTACTCGTCGGAAACCTCATTGTCAATCTCTACCCGGTTGGCAAACTTAGGCCGCGGCCGACTCGGCATCAAAGTGGACCGATGACGCTTTTTAACCAGCTCGGCGACCCGCACCCTCCCTTGAATAACCGCAACAAGGTCTTCTTCTACCTTACGCCACTTGGCG
>JBFHFM010000038.1:0-17935 GCA_041583595.1 Trichloromonas sp.
GCACTCCAGGCAAACCAGCAAAAAAATATAGTCAGGCGGCTCGCCTGCACGATGTTATCCGTATCCTGAGAGCTCGGTTCGGAGCAACCGTTGATGAATTGGCTGAAGAGTGTCAGGTGAATCGGCGCACCGTTTATCGGGATCTTAAGGCTCTTGAAGAGGCCGGTTACCCTCTGGTCAGCGAATCCCAGCCCGATGGCACGATGCTGCACAGTTTTATGTCGGAGTTCAAGGAGTATTTGCCGGTTACCTTTTCGCTGCACGAATTGATGACTCTGTATTTCTGTCGTGGGCAGCTGGCGTTTCTTCAGGGGACGCCCTTTCAGGACGATCTTGAGGCCATTTTTGCGCGTATCCGTTCTAATCTGTCACCGCGCAACGTGGCTCATTTGGAGCGGCTCGCCCAGGCTGCCGCACCACGCTTTCAGGGGTTGCGTGATTACAGTAGTCAACGAGCGGTGCTCGAAACCCTACGCGATGCCTTGCTGCGCCAGTATGGATGCCGGATCATCTATGCTCCAGCCCGTCGCGATCCCGAGGACTACCTGTTTGATCCCTATGCCCTGCTTTTTTTCAAGGATTCTCTGTATCTGGCCGGGTGGGCCCACAACCGTAATGGTTACCGACTCTTTCTAGTCGACCGCATTCACAGCGTTGAATTACTTGAAACACGCTTCGAGGTGCCGGACGATTTTTCGGCGGAGGATCTGACCGGTACAGCGTTCGGCTTGATTAACGAGGAACCGATGCAGATCAAGGTCCGTTTTGCTGCTGAGGTGGCGTATCTGGTCCGCGAGCGGACCTGGCATCCTTCGCAGGAGCTTTTGGAAGAGCCCGATGGGGCTCTCGTTCTCTCCTTTGAAGCCAGCGGTGAAAAAGAAATACTCTCCTGGCTCTATTCTTATATCCCGCATGTCCGGGTGCTTGAACCTGAATCTTTGCGTCTGGCCTTTACCGAGGGGCTGCGGCAAACGCTCTCCGATAATTAGCGCTGTGACATATTCTGTCGCAGGTCCGTGAGAATCTTACAGTCAGTTATCCTAACCCTTGCAACGGAGGTGGTTTATGGTCTGGCTGGATGTAGCGGGAAACAACGGCAGCGCTTTGTATTTTGTGACCGATCGGGTTGAGCGAATGTTGGGGAGAGGGGCTGCGGGTTTTTCTGTGACGGGGATCGTCGGTGACGGTCAGTACGAAGGAGAGGTTATCGTTGAAGTCGGTGCCAGGGCCGAGGTGACTTATGTCGATGCCTGGTTGGCAGCGGGGGATTTTGACGCCTTTGAAAAGCGGATCGATATTGACCGCGTTACGGCGGCGTTAACTGAGGTGGCCTCACGGGCGACCTGTGGTCTTGGCGGCTGCGCCAGTGGCCTGGGGGAACGGCGTGCCAGACGCACAGGAAGGGTTGCTGAAAGTCCTTCCTCCTGGCGTGCAGTCGCCTGAGCAGGGTAGGGCTCTGGA
The DNA here is from genome assembly GCA_041583595.1 of Trichloromonas sp. Taxonomy (GTDB): domain Bacteria; phylum Desulfobacterota; class Desulfuromonadia; order Desulfuromonadales; family Trichloromonadaceae; genus Trichloromonas. Next base: position 1,462 of record JBFHFM010000038.1, read on the forward strand.
ATTGAAGCTCGTTTAATCCTGAGGTGCTTGCATTTGATTCGTCGCTGGGGTAAAAGAGTGAAAAATTTGCTCCGGGGATCCTATTTATGCGTACTCTTGTTCTTGCTTCAACCAGTCCGTATCGTCTTCAGTTGTTGCGCCAGCTCGGGCTTTCTTTTCAGGTGGCCGCCCCTCTGTTCGAGGAGACGCTCGATCAGGAGATTTCTGCTGAATGGCAGGTGAAACACCTGTCGTTGCATAAAGCGAAAAGCCTGGCTGAGCGCTATCCCGATGCCTTGATTCTTGGGGCTGATCAGGTCTTTGTTGATGGACGGGGAAAGGTGCTGGGAAAACCTGGATCGGTTGAGGGGGCCATGGCCCAATTGCGTGAGATGTCGGGTCGCTGTCATACCTTTTACACCGGGGTTACCCTTTTTGATAGCCGCTCCAAGGAAGCCCTGACAGAAGTGGTCCCCTTTACGGTAACCTTGAAAAAGCTCAGTCGGGAGCAGATTCAGCGTTATGTCGAACGGGAAAATCCCATCGACTGTGCCGGTTCGTTCAAGATCGAAGGTCTCGGAATCGCCCTGATGGAGCGCATGGATGGGTGGGACTACACGGCACTTATCGGTTTGCCGTTGATCAAAGTGACCGAGATGCTCGGCCGCTTCGGGGTCGAGGTTCTGTAAGGGGGGCGGCGGCTGTTTCCTTTGGACAGTCCTCTTGACCTTTTGACCGGGCCGGTGTTAATATCCAAGATCTTTTCCGCAAACCGGTCATCGCGGCGCAGCAGCGTTCAGCGATATCGGTTTTTCTGTTTATGCCGGTCGACGCCCCTATCGTTTCATTGGCTCTCGGCTCCAGTTTCTGATCCAGGGTTTTCATGGAACACGCTAATTTCGTACATCTGCATTTACATAGCCAATACAGTCTCCTGGACGGCGCCATCAAGATTCCTGACCTGATCAATCGGGTTAAAGAATACAAGATGCCTGCGGTTGCGGTTACTGATCACGGCAATATGTTTGGCGCCATCGAATTTTATACCAAGGCGAGGGCTGCCGGTATCAAGCCGATCATTGGCTGTGAAGTCTACGTCGCCCCTGGTTCACGATTCGATAAGAGTAGCGCTCGGGGTTCTTCCGATGCCGCTTATCACTTCATGCTTCTTTGTAAAAATCTGACAGGCTACCGAAACCTCTGTCACATGGTGTCGGCCGGTTATCGCGAGGGCTTTTATTACCGTCCACGGATCGACTGGGAGCTGCTGCGCCAGCATAACCAGGGGCTGATCGCCATGACTGCTTGCCTGGGAGGCGAAATTCCTGTGATGCTCGGTTCTGGGCGGATGGAAGAAGCGCTTCAGCGTACCCGGGAAATGTCGGAGATTTTCGATAACAACCGCCTCTATCTTGAGCTTCAGGAAAACTTCATTCCAGAACAGGATCCCGTCAATAAGGGGTTGATCGAAATTGCTGGTGAGCTGCACCTGCCGCTGGTGGCGACCAACGACTGTCATTACCTGACCCGCGAATCGGCCTATGCCCATGAGGTGCTGCTGTGTATTCAGACCGGCAAGACCATGGACGACGAGAAGCGGATGCGGTTTTCCAATGACGAATTTTATGTCAAAACGCCCGCTGAGATGGCCGACCTTTTCAAGGCGACCCCCGAGGCATTGTCCAATACCGTCGAAATCGCTCAGCGTTGCAATCTGGAACTCGATTTTAATACCTATCATTTCCCTCAGTATGAAAAACCGGCGGATAAAACCCTCGACGAGGTTCTGTACGAGATGTCCAGGACCGGTCTCGACGAGCGCCTGGTCGAAATCCGCAAAATTCGTGAAATTTCGGCCGAAGAAGAACAACGCTATCGCGAACGGCTTGAGATTGAACTCGACTGTATCAAGCAAATGGGCTTTCCTGGCTATTTTCTGATCGTCGCCGATTTCATCAACTGGGGTAAAGATCACGATATTCCGGTCGGTCCCGGGCGCGGAAGTGCCGCCGGCAGCCTGGTGGCCTTCTCCATTCGCATCACGGACATCGACCCGATGCCGTATAACCTGCTGTTTGAACGTTTTCTCAATCCCGAACGTATCTCCATGCCGGATATCGACGTCGACTTCTGTATCTATGGCCGTGAGCGGGTAATTGACTATGTGCGCCATCACTATGGCGAAGAGAACGTGGCCCAGATCATTACCTTTGGCACGATGCAGGCCAAGGGGGTCATTCGCGATGTCGGTCGGGCGCTGAATATGACCTTTGGCGAGACCGACAAGATCGCCAAGCTGATCCCGGGAATCCTCAATATCACCCTTAAGGAGGCCCTGGCCCAGGAGCCCAAGCTTAAGGAGCTGATCGAAAGCGATAGTAAGATCAAGGGGCTGTTCAATGTCGCTCTGGCGCTTGAAGGGCTTACTCGACATGCCTCGACCCATGCTGCCGGCGTGGTGGTGACGCCCAAGGCGCTCCCCGAGTACCTGCCGCTCTACACCGATCCCAAGTCGGGGGGGCAGGTTACTCAGTTCGCCATGAAATATGTCGAAAAGATCGGTCTGGTCAAGTTCGACTTTCTCGGTTTGAAGACCCTCACCGTTATCGACAACGCGGTGCGTTTGATCCGTGCCGGTAAAACGCCCGATTTCGATCTCAAGTTGATTCGCGACGATGACAAGAAGTCCTATGAACTTCTGTCCAAAGGGGAGACTACCGGTGTCTTCCAGCTTGAATCTTCGGGGATGAAAGAATATCTGGTAAAGCTCAAGCCTTCATGCTTTGAAGACCTGATCGCCATGGTCGCCTTGTACCGTCCCGGACCGCTTGGCTCGGGGATGGTCGATTCGTTTATTAAACGAAAGCATGGTCAGGAGACTTTCGATTATCCCTTCCCGCAGTTGGAACCGCTCCTAAAAGACACCTACGGGGTTATTGTCTATCAAGAGCAGGTTATGCTGATCGCTCAGGTGCTGGCCAAGTACAGCCTTGGTGGCGCCGACCTGCTGCGCCGGGCGATGGGTAAGAAAAACGCCGAGGAGATGGCCAAGCAGAAAGAGATTTTCCTGGCTGGGGCCAAGGAAAACAAGCTTGACCCAAAAAAGGCCGAGGGTGTCTTCGACTTGATGGAGAAGTTCGCTGCCTACGGTTTCAATAAGTCGCATTCGGCGGCCTACGCTCTGGTCGCCTATCATACCGCCTATCTCAAAGCCCACTATCCGGTGGAATTCATGGCCGCGCTCTTGACCGAGGACATGGAGAACACCGACAAGGTTATTAAGAATATATCTGAAGTGCGCGCCATGGGGATCGAGGTTTTACCTCCCGATATTAACGCTTCAGGGCGTTCATTTACCGTCCATGGCAATTCGATCCGCTTCGGGCTCGGCGCGGTCAAGGGGGTTGGCGCCTCGGCGCTTGAATCGATCATCGAAGCGCGTAGCGATGGGTTGTATGATTCGCTACAGAATTTCTGCGAAAAGGTCGACCTGCGCAAGGTTAATAAGAAAGTCATCGAAGCTTTGATCAAATGCGGCGCTTTCGATTCCCTCAACGGGAAGCGGGCTCAGTTTATGGCAGCGTTCGAGGAGGCCATGGAGATTGGCCAGAAGGTGCAGCTAGAAAAAGAGCAGGGGCAGGGGTCGCTCTTTGGCACCGAAGAGATTGTTTCGCATCGAGGAAACGGTTACGGTAAGCTTCCCGATATGGATGATTGGCCGGAGAAAATCAAGCTTGGATTCGAGAAGGAAGTCCTCGGCTTTTATATTACCGGACACCCGCTGGCCCGACACAGCGCAGCGATCAAACGCTTTGCCACCTGTGAAACTTCTGGTCTGATTGAGCGCTCTGATAAGGAAGAGGTCAAGGTCTGTGGCATCGTTGCCGGGATCAAGGAGCTCACCACTAAAAAGGGCGATCGTATGGCCTTTGTGACTCTTGAAGACCTCTCCGGTTTTGTCGAGATGGTTGTTTTTCCCGAAGTTTACCAGGCCTCGATGGAGCTGCTCAAGGGGGAGGAGCCGCTATTGGTGAGCGGTACTCTCGATATTGGCGAAGAATCGTGCAAGCTGTTGGCTTCGGAGGTATTGTCGCTGGCCGAAATCAAGGATAGACTGACCAAGCGGGTGCATTTCAGGCTGACAACCCCGGGGCTGTCTGAAGCCCAACTTCATTCGTTAAAGGATATTCTCGGGCGTTTCCACGGAAACTGCGACGTGCTGTTGCATCTGGTGATCCCCAATCGCAGCGAGACCATCATCAGCCTCCCTGAAAGATTGAAGGTCTCGGCCTCGGATGAAATAATGGATGCCGCCGAGAAATTGTTTGGATATAATGTTGTGACTTTCGAATGATGGGAAGGGGTGCCCATCGCCCACTTCTTTTTTTTGGCTTGGCTTTAGAGTCAGTCTCAAGCAGGAGATGAAAAATGCAATTTTACCTGGATTTTGAAAAACCCCTGGTTGACCTTGAACAGAAAATTCGCGATCTTCGCGAATTTTCAACGGAAAAAGTCGACTTTGCCGGCGATATCATGAAGCTGGAAAAAAAGGCAGCTAAACTGCGTGAAGAAATTTTCTCCAAGTTGACCCGCTGGCAGCGAACTCAGCTTGCCCGCCACATGAATCGGCCTTTTACGCTCGATTACGTCGAATATATCTTTACCGATTGGTTCGAGGTGCATGGAGACCGTAATTTCCGTGACGATCCGGCGCTGGTTTGTGGCTTTGCCCGCCTCGATGGTGAACCTTGTGCCGTTATCGGTCATCAGAAAGGGCGAGACACTAAAGAGAAGGTCTACCGTAACTTTGGTATGCCTAATCCTGAAGGGTACCGCAAAGCATTGCGCGTCATGCAGATGGCCGAGCAGTTCGGCTTGCCGATTTTTACCTTTGTCGACACCCCGGGGGCTTTTCCCGGCATCGGCGCTGAAGAACGCGGTCAGGCTGAGGCGATCGCCCGCAACCTGAGGGAGATGGCGGCTCTGACTGTTCCTGTGATCGTCACGGTGACTGGCGAAGGAGGCTCGGGGGGGGCCCTGGCCATTGCCGTCGGCAATCGGGTGATGATGATGGAATATTCGGTTTATGCGGTTATTTCCCCCGAGGGCTGTGCGGCCATCCTCTGGAGCGACGGCACCATGGGGCCCCAGGCGGCTGAGGCGCTGAAACTAACCTCTACCGATATCAAGGAACTCGGTTGCGTCATCGATGACGTTATTCCAGAGCCTCTGGGTGGGGCTCATAATAATCCTCGGGAAGCGGCGGCGCATATTAAAGAATACCTCAAGAAGCACCTTAACGAACTGAAAAGCCTGAGCGGCGAGGAGCTTGTCGAACAGCGCTACCAGAAGTTTCGGGCCATGACCCGGATCAAAGAGTAACGGGCCTGGATCCTGGGCTGTTTCTTGTTTTTTGAAGGGAGCTTTCGATGCCCGGTCCGTATGCTCAGGTCGTGGGGATAGGTCAGTGTTCCCTTGATCTGCTTGGGCGGGTGACCCAGTATCCCCCGGTCGATCAGAAGGCTGAACTTAAAGAGGTTCTCATCCAGGGCGGAGGGCCGGTGGCCACCGCCCTGGTTGCCTTGTCGCGACTGGGTATATCGACAGCTTTTTGCGGGTCTGTTGGTGATGACCAGCAGGGCTGCACTATCCGTGAGGGGCTAGTCGATGAAGGTGTCGATTGCCGAGGGTTGCGGACCGACCCTGGTACGACCAGTCAGTTTGCGTTTGTCGCTGTGGAAGACGGTAGCGGTCACCGGAACATTTTCTGTTCGCGAGGGAGTGCTCGCCCCCTTGAGGCCGACGAAGTCGATCCCGATGTGATCTGTGGCAGCCGGGTTTTGCATCTCGATGGTCAGCAGTTCGAGGCGGCCTTGACTGCTGCTCAAATCGCCCGTCGACATAACATCGTCACCGTGCTCGATGGCGGGAGCCTGCGATCCGACACCGAACGTTTACTCCCCTTGATTGACTACCCGGTGGTCAGCGAGAAGTTCGCCGGGCAGATGTGTCCGTCTTGCCCATCAGAGGTTCTGGAGCGCCTTCTCGACTTTGGTGCCAGGGCAGCCACGATGACCTGCGGCATTGAGGGAAGTACCACTCTGACCCGCGCCGGTGAACGTTTTCACGTGCCGGCATTTTCCGTGACCGCGATTGATACTACCGGCTGCGGAGATGTGTTTCACGGCGGATTTATCTACGGCTTGCTGCAGGCCTGGCCGCTGCAGCGCGTGGTAACTTTTGCCACAGCTTGCGCTGCGCTTAAAACTCGCGCCCTCGGGGGACGCACGGCCATTCCGACCTTGTCCGAGATTGAGTCCTTCCTGACGGGGGTCAGAGGGGCGGCGACTTGATTGTTGCTATATCCCGAACCTATAGCCTTCTGGCCAATATTTTGCAGATCAAAAAGTCTTTCGGTTGCGATGGATCTCGCCGCTGTGATTTTTTACCGTCGTTGACACCTTTCCCTTTTGGATGCGGGTTTTGATGAATTCAGCAATTCGTTATGTGTGGTGGTCGGTTTTTGTTGTGTCGTTTTGCCTGTCACTCGCCGCTTGCGGCGGTCCGAAGTATGATGTGCGGGTCCTTGATTCGGCGGAAGTCCGGGTCGTGCCCCCGCAGACGCCCTCTGGTGCTGCGCCTGATGATTCTTCAGCGGCCAACGTGCCAGCCAAGACGGTTCAGGCTCGCGAGCTGAAGCCTTACCAGCGCCCCTACACCGTCAATGGCGTTCGTTATGATCCATTGCTCGATCATCGCGGTTATGTTGAAGAGGGGATCGCCAGTTGGTATGGGGATGATTTTCATGGCCTCAAAACCAGCAACGGTGAAATATACGACATGCATGGGATGACCGCTGCCCACAAGACTCTGCCGTTGGGGGTTTTTGTCAAAGTGCAGAACTTGCGCAATGGCAGCGAGGCGATTCTTCGCGTTAACGATCGCGGGCCTTTCGTTAAGGGGCGCCTTATCGACCTGTCTTTCGCAGCGGCTAAGGCCTTGGGAGTAGCCGGCCCCGGTACCGCTCCGGTGCGGGTCGAGGCCTTAGGCGTCCAGGTGCAGGATGCTCAGGGGAGGGTCACTTACGCACCCTTGCCGAGTTATGATATCGGCAGCTATGCGGTGCAGATCGGGGCTTTTTCTGTAGCTGACAATGCCCGCCGGCTGGCCGCAGAAATGAAGAGTCGTTACGGTGCATCGGATATTCAGGAAGGGGATGTCAATGGCCAGCGCTATTACCGGGTGCGGGTCGGCAAATATACCTCGCTGGATGCGGCTGAGGCCGCTTGTGTTGATTTTGAACGGATGAGTTATCCCGGGGCCTTTGTGGTCGCTTTTGAATAATTATCGAATTATCACAACAGAAAGTTTTGTCTGAAATGTTTCAGTTTACACTGCTCAAAAAGGATACCGAGACTTCGGCTCGCCGCGGTCGCCTGGAAACCCCCCACGGCACCATCGAAACTCCGATTTTCATGCCGGTAGGAACCCATGGGGCGATGAAGGCGATGACGCCTGCCCAGGTCGAAGATGCTGGTGCCCAGATTATCCTTTCGAATACCTATCACCTGCATCTGCGTCCCGGAGAGTCGTTGGTCGAAAAAGCCGGTGGATTGCATGCGTTTATGAATTGGAAACGACCGATTCTGACTGACAGCGGCGGTTTTCAGGTCTTTTCACTGCCGAAAAAGAAGATTACCGAGGACGGCGTTTTCTTCAAGCATGAGGTGTCCGGTAACGAGATCTTTTTAGGGCCGGCCGAAGCCATGGCCATCCAGAATTCCCTCGGGGCCGATATCATCATGGCTTTTGACGAGTGTATTCCCTATCCCGCTACCCACGATTACGCAGCCAAGTCCATCCGCAAGACCTTGCGCTGGGTCGAGGCTTGTCAGAAAGCGCACAAGCGTAAGGATCAGGCCCTGTTCGGCATTGTACAGGGGAGCGTTTATGATGACCTGCGTCGCGATTGCGCCAGGGAGATGACCGCCATGGGCTTTCCTGGTTACGCGATAGGCGGAGTCAGCGTTGGCGAGGGCCTCGAACTGTTGAAAAAGGTCGTTGATTATACGGCGCCTTTTCTGCCTGAGAACAAACCGCGCTACCTGATGGGTGTCGGTTTGCCGGAAGACATTCTTGAAAGTGTTGAGCGTGGAATGGATATGTTCGACTGCGTCATTCCCACACGCTACGCTCGCAGCGCGACGCTTTTTACCAGTCGTGGCAAAATTCGTCTCACCCATCGCCGTTATCGGCGCGATTTCTATCCGGTGGATGCTTCATGCGACTGTTACTGTTGTCGTAACTTTACGCGCGCCTACTTGCATCACCTGTTTAATGCCAATGAAATCCTCTCTGCGATTCTGTCGGCAATTCACAATGTGCATTTTTACTTGAATATGATGGCTGGTATTCGGTCTGCAATCGAGCAGGGTCAGTTCAAAGCCTTTAAGGAGGAATTCCTCGGGCTTTACGGTTTTTCCGGGCCGGATGGTTCTGACGATTGAGTTACTGAGCATATAGGGATGAGGGATGAACGAGCAAAAATCGGGTCTGGAGTTGGATGCCGATATGGTTCGGCGGCTCCGGGCGGCGTTGATGGCTTCAGGTGCAGAACTCTTTCCGCTTTTACAGGATCCGTCCGCTGAAGTGCTGCGGGCGTTGCTGAAAAACTCCCGCTTGAGTGAAGACCATTTGCTTGTGCTGCTCAAGCGCAGAGATCTGACAGAGGACCTGCTGAAAGCTGTTGCGCAGCTCAAACTAGGGGAGGGGAGCCACCGTGTTAAGGTAGCCTTGGCCAAAAACCCGGGGACGCCCGGTACCGTTCTGCAGTCGCTTCTGCCACAGTTGTATCTCTTTGAACTACTGCAGCTCTGCTATCTGCCCGGGGTTACGCCGGATCAAAAGGTGGCTGCAGAGCGGGTCATTCTGCAGCGCCTGCCGACCACCGCCCTGGGCAACAAAATCACCATGGCCCGACGGGGAACGGCTACTCTGGTTGATGCCCTTTTGAAAGAAGGGGATCAACGCCTGATGGAACCCTGTCTACAGAACCCCCGCCTCCGGGAAGTTTCCATTCTGCAGTTTCTAAGCGGGCCCCATGCCACAAGAGAAACCATTTCGATCATCGCTCGGCACCCTCGCTGGAAGCAGAGGCCGAACCTCAAAATGGCCATCCTCAAGAATCGCAAGACTCCCGCCGTCTGGTTCACGGCATGGTTGCCGTCACTGAAAACTCAGGATCTTAATGCTTTAGTCGCTTCCAGAAAGTTGGGACCCGGGCAGAAACACCTGGTTGACGAGGAATTTAAAAAGCGCGGCCTCTCATGATTTTTGCTTGTAACCAGCCCGCTTGCTGTGGATCCTTAAAATGACTGGCCTGGATTTGGGTTTGGCTATTGATTTTTCTAAAATTGAATTTGTTAAGGCGTATTTGCATCTCGAGTTTCATGATCCTTATGTCTTAACGGTTGAGTCCCTGCTGAGGCTTCGGCGCAATCTCAGGCAGGCCGCCAGCCAGGTTGAAATAATGTCAGCCGATTCCAACGGGTTGGCTTTTGATGCCCTTTTTGAACCACCGGTTTCGTCGGACCCTTACGCCCGAAGGCGCTACCAGTTACCGGGTCCCCCCTTTGTGATTCATCCTCCGCTCAACCTTTCTCTTCCCGCTAAAATCAGCGGTTATCTCAGGTTGCCGGTTGTCTTGTTCGGGCAGGGTTCTCAATTGCTCAGGGAGTTGTGTCTGGCCTTTCAGGTCCTGGGGACCCGTGGTTTTCACCGGGGGGAGGGGTTATTCGAACTGACGGAGGTCTATGCAGAGGATCTTTCAGGCAACTGGACGCGTATCTGGCAGCCGAAAGGCAATTACCCTATGCCTCTGCCTGTGCTCCATGCCGGTTGGTGGCTTGATCGTTGTGCCGAGCCGACTGAGGTTTGCCTGAAATTTCAGACTCCGGCTCGGCTTATGTCCGATGGGCGGCCCCTGTTCAATCCTGCTTTTGCGACACTTTTCCCTTTTATTCTCCGTCGGGTCACCGCCATGGTTCATGCCCATTGTAAAATTGATCTTGTTGATGACCCCAGCTTCTTTCTGGCTGCGGCAGGAAAAGTTATTGAACTGGAAAATCGGCTCGTCTGGCGTGATTGGCGTTGCCTGGAAGGGGATGGGCGCAGGCAGGATATCGGCGGGATTGTTGGCTCGTTGAACATCGGTGGCGACTCTCTACAGGATATCCTCTGGCTGTTGCGTTTGGCCTCTCTGCTTAACTTGGGTAAGGGGGCCAGCTATGGTGCCGGTCACCTGATTCTATGTGATGTCGCGTGAACGAGACAGCTTGCTAGCCTTCATTTAATTGCTATACTTATTAAAAAGTTTGTAATTTCGCGGAGGTGACTATGACAGATCTTTGGGAAGAGCGCAAAAAAGCCCTCGAAAACCAATATTTTTCTAAGGATGAAAAAGAAAAAATCGAAAAAATGCGTACGGAGGCCAAGGAGCAGGTTGTCCACGAATACTGTCGCAACCGGTGTCCAAAATGTGGTGAACCCATTAAAGCGATGACTTTTCGGGGGGTTCCCCTTGATCAATGCCCCGGGTGCGGTGGGGTCTGGCTTGGTCCCAGGGATTTACAGCTGCTTTCAGAAAAGGATCACCGAACCTGGTTTGATAAGTGGTTTAAGGGGGAGAAAGAATAGGTTGAAAAAGTAGTGACTTCAGCTCGTTGCTACTTTGCTTTTTTTGCCAAATCCCGGTAATATCCTCAGGTGCAAGGTTTTCAGCCATGTTTTTAGTTATCAGGGGCCTGGGGGGTATTTTTTGCCGGTGCGTATCTCTACTTTATTTAAAATTTTTGCGTGTTTGTTTATCCCGATTCTATTTCTGGGCGCCCTTTCTTTTTATAATCTTCTTTCTATCCGACGGCAGTTATTCATACTTGGTAACTCTCTTGACGAAACATTCAACCCTGGTGCGTTGACGGCCGTCCCCCTTCAAGTGGAATTGGCTTTTGTCTCTTTCTGTGCGCTGGCAGCGGTTTTTGCCATTGTGTCTTTTTTGTTGTATCGCACCCTGTCGTCTTTAAAAAATCTCCATCGAATAATCGATCGTCAGGTCGGTGGACGGTGCTCCGATGGACCTGAAAACCTGCGCATAAATGATGAGATAAAAGAGTTTGCACGGGATCTCAATGTTGTTGCACAGAAGCTTGAAGACTACGGACAGTTGTGCCTGGACGCCAGTCCGTTGACTCGGTTGCCCGGCAATATTGCCATCGAGCGGGTTCTGATAGAAAAAATGCGCTGTGGTGAGAAGTTTGCCCTCTGTTATGCGGACTTGGATAATTTCAAGTTTTACAATGATCGGTACGGTTTTGCTGCCGGCAGTGAAGTGTTGAAAATGACTGGGATGGTCGTTCGTGATGCGCAACGGTCTATGGGAAATCATGACGATTTTGTCGGGCATATCGGTGGCGATGATTTTGTTGTTATTACCTCGCCGGAGCGTGTTTCCGTTCTTTGTGAAAAAATTATCCAGGATTTTGACCGGGAGATTGTCAACCATTATCGTCCAGAAGATCTGGCCTCTGGGAAGCTGGTTGGTGTCGATCGCTACGGAGTGGAGCGTTCCTTCAATATTATGTCTATTTCGATCGCGGTGGTGAGCGATGTTCACCGGGATATCAAATCACCAACCGAAATTGCCAAAATTGCGGCTGAAATAAAGGACTATGTCAAGCGCCTGCCAGGAAGTAATTACCTGGTTGACCGTCGGCGTCGCCCCTATTCGAAGTAACGGTTTGTTTTTTATTTTCTGCCCTTGAAAAAGCTATGCCGGTTCTGCAATTTGCTCTGTTTTGATAACTATCTGGATAAAAAAGGCCCGCCGTTTCCGGCAGGCCTTTTTTATCGGGACAGATCTTTATTATTTTTTGCGCAGGTTGTAGAAAACGTTTTTGCCGTTGAAAACCGAAATGTCGTCGAGCTCATCCTCGATGCGCAGCAGCTGGTTGTATTTGCAGATGCGGTCGGTTCGGCACAGTGATCCGGTTTTGATCTGGCCAGCATTCGTGGCAACCGCCAGGTCGGCGATAGTGGTGTCTTCGGTTTCGCCGCTACGGTGAGAAATTACCGCGGTGTAGCCGGCCCGCTTGGCCATTTCGATGGCATCGAGGGTTTCGGTCAGAGTGCCGATCTGGTTGACCTTGATCAGAATCGAATTGGCAATTCCTTTTTCGATTCCTTCCTTGAAAATTTTGGTATTGGTGACGAACAGGTCATCGCCGACGATCTGGATTTTGTGCCCGAGTCTTTCGGTCATCAGTTTCCAACCGTCCCAATCGTTCTCGGCCATGCCGTCCTCAATTGAGATGATGGGGTAGCGGTTAACCAGGTCTTCGTAGAAGTCGACGAGCTCGGCGGCCGATTTTTTCGGTTTGGGCTCGTTGGCCAGGGTGTACACGCCGTTCTCGTAAAGTTCAGAGGAAGCTACATCGAGAGCGAGCAGTACGTCTTCGCCTGGAGTGAATCCGGCGGCGCGGATGGCCTCCATGATCACTTCAAGTGCTTCCTCGTTGCTCTTCAGGTTTGGGGCAAAGCCGCCTTCATCGCCAACGGCGGTGTTGTAGCCTTTGTCTTTCAGAACCTTTTTAAGCGCATGGAAGATTTCGGCACCCATGCGCAGCGCTTCTTTGAAGGAAGCAGCGCCGGCCGGCATGATCATGAACTCCTGGATGTCGACGTTGTTGTCGGCATGCTCACCGCCGTTGATGATGTTCATCATCGGCAGGGGGAGTTCTTTGGCGTTTGCACCACCAATGTACTGGTAAAGGGGAAGTCCGGCATCTTCTGCCGCAGCCTTGGCACAGGCCATGGAAACGCCGAGCAGGGCATTCGCGCCGAGGTTGCTTTTGAAATCGGTTCCATCGAGATCGAGAAGTTTGCGGTCGATGCCCGTCTGGTCGGATACTTCCCACCCGATCAGTGCTTCGGAGATGATTTCATTAACATTTTGTACAGCTTTAACGACCCCTTTGCCCAGATAGCGAGTTTTGTCGCCGTCGCGCAATTCCAGTGCTTCACGTTGACCGGTAGAGGCCCCGCTTGGCACGGCCGCACGCCCCATGATGCCGCTTTCGAGAAATACCTCGACTTCAACCGTTGGATTGCCGCGCGAATCGAGAATTTCCCGGGCATAGATATCGATGATTTCGCTCACAATAGCCCCCTTGCTAAAAAGATTGATGGCCAGTTATTTCTGGCAGTAAACCGAGCTATTTATAGCACAAGAACATGAAATTGGAACCCCTTTTTCAATGATTGAAAGACACCCTGGCCCTGAAAAAATTGATTTAAAACCTCGATGGTGGTACTGTGTCAGGCTGAAATGAGGCCAATGTGGAGAGGTTTTTATATTGAATAAGCGTACCGTTCGCGAAATGTTTTCCGCAGAGGATTCTCATCTGGCGAATCTTCTTTTCGGTCAGCAGAACAGAAACCTCCGGCTTATCGAGAAGATGCTCAGAGTGCGCATCAGTTCCAGGGGAAATGCCCTGTCTCTTGATGGGGAGACCGCTGACGTCCAGCTCACGCTGCGTCTGCTGGACGAACTTTACCTGTTGCTGCAGGAGGGGTACTCTTTATACCCTGCCGATATCGATTATGCGTTGCGGATTCTGTCTGCCGATTCCAAAGCTCACCTCAAGGATATCTTTCTTGACACTATTTTTATTTCTTCCCGAAAAAAAATAATCGCCCCCAAAAGTTTGGCTCAGAAGACCTATATCGATGCCATTCGTAGTCATGATGTTGTTTTCGGTATTGGTCCTGCCGGTACCGGGAAAACCTATCTGGCCATGGCGATGGCGGTCTCCTACCTGGTTAAAAAAGAGGTCAGCCGAATTGTACTGGTGCGGCCTGCCGTGGAGGCTGGAGAAAAACTCGGGTTTTTACCTGGAGATCTTGCGGAAAAGGTCAATCCGTATTTGCGTCCCCTGTATGATGCTCTCTATGACATGATGGATTTTGACAAAGGGCAGGGATTGATTGCCGATGGCATTGTCGAGGTGGCCCCACTGGCCTTTATGCGTGGGCGCACGCTCAATGATGCCTTTGTTATTCTTGATGAGGCGCAGAATACGACGGCCGAACAGATGAAAATGTTTCTGACGCGTCTTGGTTTTGGCAGTCGTGCGGTGATCACCGGGGATGTGACTCAGGTTGATTTGCCGTCCGGTAAGCGTTCTGGCTTGACCGAGGCGACAGAAATACTCAAAGGGGTGGATGGAATCCATTTTAATTATTTTTCTGATCGGGACGTTGTCCGACATCCTATTGTACAATCCATTATTCAGGCTTACGAACGGGGTTGTCAGCCGCTCGCCGAGCATTCTGATACAAATGAAGGTGATTCTAACGCATGACAAAGAGCGATCGTAAAGCCGACCCTGCCTCACGCAAAGCAAAAAAAAACGGCAAAGAATAGCTTCAGCTTTGAACAGCGCAGTCAGCGTTATGTGTTGATTATTGTGCTGGCCCTGGTCCTGACGGCTATCATTATTCCCAAGGGGGGGTTCGTTCCAGGTTATTACGCTCCCGGGGATGTTGCTTCGCGTGATGTCAAGGCTCCCAAGGATATTCTGATTCCTGACATGCCCCTGACTGAGAAAAAGCGGGCCGAGGCCGAAGAGGCTGTTCTCCCCTTGTACGATTTTGATGCCAAAACCGGGGTGATTATTGCCGATCAACTGGTTCAGGGTCTGCAATTGATCCAAAAGGCCCGAGTTGAGGCGGTTTCGGCAGAAAAGCTGGTCGAGGATCTTGAAGCCGTGCTCGGCATCGCGTTTGAGGTTGAGGATATACCGATGCTGGCAGCTCTTCTTGAAGGTCGTGATATGCAAGAGGGGCAATTGGTGGATCCCGCACTGTTGCGTCAGGCGATCTTAGCTTCCCTTGACCGCATGATTGTCGGAAATCTGCAGCTGTTGCAGGGGGATCGTAAGCGGGGGATTGTCATCCGTGAGCTCGAGTCCCGCAAGGAATCGACCCTTATCGATTTCAGTAATGTGATTGGCGTCGGTGATGCCCAGGATCGCATGCTAGAAGAGTTCAATGGTCTGCCGAATTTTACCAAGGCTCACCGTAAGGTTATTTTCTCTCTTGCGGTCAAACTTCTTAAGCCGAATCTGACTTTCAATAAGAATGAAACCGAAGCTCGCAAGCAACAGGCCAAGGACGACATCAAACCGGTGTTGTTTCAGGTGAAAAAAGGGGAAATGATCGTCCGCGAAGGCGAAAGGGTTACTGAAGATCAAATAACTAAACTTCGTTCAATTCGCGAAATAGGCAGTCATTCCAGCACCCTCAGCACGGGTTTGGGACTTTTTTTGGCGATTTTGATTCTGCTCTTCACTACCCATCGATTTGCCAGGACCAACATCAGTAAATATCGGCCGAATAATCGAGATCTATTGTTTCTAGTGCTTAATTTTATCGGCTTGTTTGTCTTGATCAAGCTCGGTATTTTCATTTCAACGGCTCTTGAAAGCGCCTTTCCGTACATTGAATCGACCAGTTATTACTATGTGTTTCCCTTTGCGGTCGGAGCCATGTTGGCACGGATTGTTCTCAATTCGGAAGTGGCCTTTGTTTTTGCCACACTCTCTTCGCTGCTGATCGGGGTGTTGTTCGGTAATAGTCTGATCATCGTTGCCTATGCCCTGGTTGGCAGTGTGACTGCGGCTCACTGGGTGCGCCACAGTAAGCAGCGCACCAGCCTGTATCGGGCAGGGTTCCGCCTGTCGCTTGTAAATATGTTGATGATTTTTGGTCTTTATTTGATGAGTGGGCGGGCTTTCGATATTCAGCTTCTGTACAAACTTGCATTCGGTTTTTCTGGAGGGATACTTTGTGCCCTGATAGTTACCGGCACCATTCCGATGGTCGAATATCTCTTCAAATACACCACCGACATTAAACTCCTGGAACTGGCGAATCTAAATACCCCGGTGCTACGCGAACTTATGGTGCAGGCCCCTGGCACCTATCACCATTCAGTCATCGTCGGAAACCTGGTTGAGTCAGCTGCTGAGACGATTAACGCCAATCCACTGCTGGCGCGCGTGGCCGCTTACTATCATGATATCGGCAAGATCCGCAAACCCCTATATTTCATAGAAAACATGCATAACCAGGAGAACAAACACGACAAATTAGCTCCTTCGATGAGCGCCTTGATTCTGATGTCGCACGTCAAAGATGCGGTGGAGTTGGCGAGGGAAAACCATCTCGGTGAGCCCCTGATTGACATTATCCGTCAGCATCACGGCACTGCCCTGATGAAGTTTTTTTACGACAAGGCCAAGAATAAGGAGGATCCAGGGGTACAACAAGTGGATGAACGGGACTACCGATATCCTGGTCCCAAGCCGCAGACTCGCGAAGCCGCTTTGATTATGCTTGCGGATGCGGTCGAGGCAGCCAGTAGAACGCTTTCGGACCC